>NZ_JBYQOM010000002.1:0-449265 GCF_057838565.1 Pseudomonas sp. KH_027 | reverse complement strand
GGCGACTGATGACCTGATTGAGTTCAGGCGATTTTCCAGAGAACGCCATTGCGTTGCATCCGAACCAGCTGCTCTTACTACAACGAACCCGGTATCAGCGTCAGATAGTGATTTTCCGCTAAATGGCAATTTCCACTGCGGAGACAGCAAATACCTTCACCAGCACTCAGAAAAGGCATGCCCCTTGCCCAAATAACCATGCGGCAACCTCTCCGAACACTCGGCGGCGCACCATCGCTACACCAGTAATCCCCGGAAGCTCCACTAAGTTCCTTGAATTATCATCGCGCAAACACCAGCAATCCCCGCTACACCCACACGGAATCACCGGAATTCCCCAGAGGATTCACACGCACACACCAAGGGAATTCCGTACTGCACCGGCAATCCACCAGGGATCACCAAAAACCACCATGGTTTACCCCTGAATTCATCACGGAAGCCGTGCCGAGACACCGCCGCACAACAGCCGATAACCAGAAGCTCCGCCGCAACCATCTGACGCACCCGTAGAATCAGCTGGAATCACTTAGGTTCCCCGAAAGGATTCGTAAATCAGTGGAAGGCCTCGAAATACTGAACCCCGCCCCGGAAATGAACTCTGGCTGAGATTTCGATGTGATCAAGATGCTGGAGGCGCCTGATTACCCCGAGATCACTAGATATGCGACTCGCACAAAGGCCTTTAAACACCCCTACAACGACAAAGGCCTGGAGAAAGGGAGGTCTGCGGAGGGGCAGCTCTTGTGGGCCTGAACACGGCTATGGATCGAAAACAGCCTTCTTTTTTCATCACCGGCAATAATTGACCAAGGAAAAGAGCTAAAACACACCACCATAATAGTTGGAAGTTGTGCTAGCTTTAAGCCGCATGCCTTTGCAGTCGTCACCGCCATTTAGTGACCAGTAAATTGCCTTAAATCATCCCGCTAACGAAATGATGTTCAGCCATAAATCTCCAAGCCGCCACGATCTACCGCTATGCAACGCCAGACCAGTTAAATTGGTTAAAACACCATCTAATATAATTATTGATCCTGACTCTCTCGCACTGCCATATGGCTGCCCTACTCACCCCAGATCGAGTAGGAGGCGGATTTACATCCGCCGTCCTCTCACACCACCGTACGTACGGTTCCGTATACGGCGGTTCAGACTATGCGGCTAAGCCGTTTATCGTATCCAGTATCGAGACCAACCCAAGTCGATCCCACAGCCTCTTCGGCAGCACCTGATTCACATGAGGCGCCCCCGAGTTCCACCATGGGCCGCGACCATTGAATGCTGACTTACAGGCCCGTGCTTCGTTGAGTCCCAGGCGCATCAGGTTGCGCGCCCTCGTAGAGGGCAGCTTCCATTGGCGCCAAATAACACAACGAAGTTTGTGACGCACCCAGCCGTCCAGCTCCTCAAGTGGCCGCTTGCTCTGACTTAGCTTGAAATAGCCTGCCCAACCACGCAGCACGGGATTTATTCGCTCAATGACGTTCGCCATCTTGCAGCCCCGCGCTCCACGCAGCAGCTCTCTGAGCCGGTCGCGCAAGCGACCCAAACTCATCGTCGCCACTCTCAGCCTCGGCCGTTGATGCCAGCTCATTCCATAGCCCAGATAGTCACAGACCCACGACCTTGCCACCCGGCTCTTTTCCCGATTCAGCGTCAGTTTCAGACGCCGGTTCAGAAAGCGCTCGACACTGGCCATCACGCGTTCGCCAGCTCGCCGACTACGCACATAGATGTTCGCGTCATCGGCATAGCGCACGAAGAGATGGCCCCGCCGTTCCAACTCACGGTCGAGTTCGTTGAGCAGGATGTTCGACAGCAACGGCGAGAGCGGGCCGCCTTGCGGCGTCCCTTCCTGCCGTCGGCCGACAAGCCCGCCCGACATCGCCCCCGCTTCGAGGTAACGGCGGATCAGCCTGAGTGCTCGCTTATCTTCAACATGGCGCTCTATATGGACCATCAGCACGTCGTGGTTAACTCGATCAAAGAATTTCTCAAGATCAAGTTCCCCGCACCAGCGGTGACCCGCCGCCACATGGGCACGGGCTGTTTCGATGGCTTGGTGAGCGCTTCGGCCCGGACGAAAACCATAGCTGTAGTCCGAGAACCGCGGGTCGAAGATCGGCGTGAGCTGTTGCAGCAACGCTTGTTGGATCAGGCGATCCACGACGCAGGGAATACCCAGTTGTCTTGTCCCGCCTTTGGGCTTGGGGATGTCGACGGCGCGTACACCTTGCGGGTGATACTCACCGGCCAGCAGCCTTGCCTTTAGCGTCGGCCAATACTGTTTCACGTAGCCCGCCAAGTCGGCGACCGTCATGCCATCGGCACCCGGCGCGCCCTTGTTGCTGACCACGCGGTGATACGCACGCTTAAGGTTGGCGGGTGCCAGCACCCGCTCCATCAGCGTGTCCGACTCCGCGTTCGTCCACGCCACAGACGCCGTCGATGTCTGCGCACTGCCAGCCGTCGCCCGCGGATTCTGTCCGGAACTAGGGGTCACAGTTCTCCCTCGGAGAAATTTCTGCTTTTCGACATTCGACGAGACTCTGACGCCTACTGGCGGCATAACCTGTTCGGCCCTTGGTGGCGTGGTCACTCGCCACTTACTACGGCTTCGGCTGACTTCTACACGCTCATCCCGGCGCCTCGCGGCGCTCGGTAGCACAGTGGCAAACGTGCAGATCTCCCAGGGTAATTCGCGCGACCTTCCTGCTTATGCCTGTCGGATCTACGTCGTAGCGTTCCGTGCAAGTATCGGGCTTTGACGATTTGCGCCGTCTTACCCCGCTACGCCGCCTAATCCGCTTCCTGTTCGTCAGGCCAGCATTTTGCCTCGGGCTTCCTTCAGATTCGCAGTCACCCGCGACACCCTTGCCTCCGGCTAACACTTCCCCTTGCCGGGTGTGTAGAGGACTTTCACCTCCAAGTCACCAGCGTGGCCACCACAGCCAAGCTGGTTGCGCTTACGCGCAACGCGCCATGCCTGGCGCACGCAATAAAAAAGCCGGCTCTATGGCCGGCTTTTCCTCACGCCCAGGTTAGAACTCGACGTTCTCGCCTACGGCTTTCTTGTGCTGACTTTCGTACATTTCGCACAGCATCCCAACAACGTGATCGCTCGCCTTCATGCTTTTGTTCGTGGCCCGGACAACGGCTAGCGCATCGAACCCTTCCTCACCAACAAAGACCACCTCCTTCAAGGTCTGCTTGGGCGTTTCGTTCCAGAGACAGCTCACCGCAGGTCGCCCCTGGTGCGTCTCTTTGATCAGGGCGTGTAGACGGCCTTCGACCTTAGCTAGGAATCCCTCCAGGCTGGTCTTGAGTTCGTTGGTTTCGCTTGGACTGTTCACTGCTCGTACCTCTAGGCATTGATTTCGATACCCACAGTTATAACGGCTCGACCCGCCCGCTACACACATCGACCCTTTTCACACAGATCAGAACCTCCTTGTCCACTGAAGGACCTTGCAGCGCATGTAACTGCACTGGGTTGAGTTGCACGCAAATCCTCATATCCCAAAAATCGACCCGACTGAACGCCTCTGGCGTCACTGGGGCATTAGACCCCGCACACGAAGAACAGAAGGGGGGAGCGGCCAACGCCGTTCCAATCGACGGATGCTGGTAGGAGGCACGCCGTGGAATACCGTACAACATGGCTGGCAGAGCTGAGTGAACAGAGCCTACGGGAACTCGACCCGTGGCTGATCCTGACCTCTGAAAAGGCGCGTGGCTTCCTGATCATGTCTGCCCGCGACGCTTTGGGCAGATACCGGAAATTCGGGCTGGCCCAAATGAGCAATGATGAGCTGCTGCATGAAATCTACCCAATGCTGCACGATGCGATTCCTGGAATCCTCGCCAACTGCGCGTCTTCTGTTGAACCTGAGAACCGTGACAGGTTCATCTACGGCAGCCTCCGACGCCTGATTCGCTGCCGACTGGCAGAGCAGGTTTTTGGCCCAGTTAGCCCAAACGACCTCATCTATATAGAGGAAGTAACCCGCACTCCCGACGATGCAGACGACTCATCGTTTCCGGCAGCCCACTCCCTGATGCTCCCGTACATCGCAGATGTGAACAGCTACCTGGAATCGCAGGCGAACTACCAGCCTCAGTTCCTCTCCGAGTCTCAGTTCGTACCAGAAGAACAGGTCCAAGTCGTCCACCTGCTCATCGAGCGCTTCCGCCACTACCTCACCAACAGAGAGGTAGATGTGCTGCGCAACCTTCTACTGAACTATCAAGACCGCTCGATGGTAGCCCTTGAGGTCGGCACGACTCCGAAGATGGTTTCGCGCTACAGGCAAAGCATTCAGAAAAAGATGAAGGCTGTCCTCGAAGACCTCGGCTGGTCTTCTGCTGAATTGCAGGCACTGCTGGGCAAAGCATGCCCCAGCGAAGAATCAGCAGCTTGAGGCTCAAATGAACGACTTTTCCCCTGCTGAGTTCCTACGCCGCGAGGTCTTCCCGCGACTGGATGCTGTCCAAGCAAACCTGCTTGATGGATACGACCCTAAGCAGAAGACGGCCAGCGGCTCCTACCCGCTGACCTGCCCTGCGTGCAAAGCAAAAGAGGCGTTCTACTTCCCGTTCAGCGGCTTCATCAACTGCCCCAGGAAAAAAGAATGCGGTAAGGCTACGAGCATTTGGGATGCCATGCTCCGTGGCGGCTATGAGCACGGCGAGATTTTTTCAACCCTGTGCGAGGCGGCGCGGGTCGAACCGCCAAAACGCGACCAGACCAATTCTCCTGCAAAGCGAGAAGGCTCTAGCGACATGCGAATTGGTAAAGCGATCTGGCAAATCACACAGAAGATGGCCAGTGACAATCCGCAGCCCTTTAAGCAGTTTCAGGATGACCGAGGGTATACAGCTGAGCAGATGGCGTCGATGCGCCTCGGTTACTACACAACACCAAACGAAGTGCTTTCTCGACTCAAAACCTTGGGCTTCACCCTGGAAGATGCGGAAGCATGCGGCTATGTCGAAGTGGACGAAGCCGGCACCCTGCTGACCGGACTGTCAAACAGGATCATAGGGTACTGGCCCCACCCCGATGGTGACGAACGGCTTTGGGGCCGCATCCCCGTTGGCGGAGGTGATAAGCAGGTAAAGAAATACAAGTTTGCCGCCAAGCTCAAAAAGGACATTCCATACCTTTTCAACCAGCGCAAACCGGGCGTGCTCGTCTGCGTCGAAGGAACAATGGATGCGTGGGCGCTGCAATTGACTGAGATTTGGGGCTGTGCGGTTGGCGGTGCCTCCATTAACAGCGCTCAGGCCCTGTACCTGCAAAATCGTGGCATACCAGAACTTGCCCACATGGTTGACGGTGATCAGGCCGGCTGGAATGGTGCCATCACATCCATTCGGAACTGCGAGTCACTTGGGATCGTCGTCAGCATCATCCCGCTAGGAGCTGGAATGGATGACGCGGACGCCCTACTCCGCTCCGGTCAAGCGGAACTGCTCCATACCCTGGTATCGAAGCGGATGAACGCTGGGCAGTATTTAGCCCTGATGCTCCGCTCGCTCTACAACGTTTCGTCTCCCGACCTCCAGGCAGTCAATCGCATTCACTCAACCGCCGACTGCCTGACACCGACCTCCCGCATTGTTTTCGATAAGTACGCATCCCTTCTTGGTGCCCGTATTGATCTACGCCTGGAAGCAGGCCGGATTTTCGGGGAGCTGCTGCGTGCCGGCCTTTCCCTGGACGAGGCAATCTCAAACGTTCGCCGCCGTACAGGTCACGTCATATCTATCGATAAGGAAGAACTGAATGCCTGATCACGCCCCTGCGCAGAAAGGACCATTCCGCCAAATCGTCCACCTCATTCTGGTGGTCCTTCTGATCCTCTACGCAGCGAAGGTCTACCTTCGCGACCCGAATTACAGGCATGTAGAGGTTTGCTACATGCCATACAAAGTTGCCCACCTTGCGTGGGTAGACGTATGGGGCGCCCTCGTCACTGATGACACGGCATCCCTGCTGAAACACAGCCGCGACTTGACCCGCTTCTTCAAGGTTTGCACCGAGGAAGTGAGTACCTGGACGTTGCTGCGGAGCCACGGAACCAATCAATAACCAGCAAAGGAAGTCACTCATGGCTGAAAAGTCGAGCAACCAACCAAACATCACCCTGCCGCAGCGCACCATCACCATCACGGGCGAATACAGCGCTCGGATGGTCCAGAACACTGTTCGCGTTTCTCGCATCGAACAGCGTGCAATCCAGATCGCTATGGCACCGCCAGCCATTCGCGATGCCGGTCGCCGTGCAATGGATCGTTTTGCGCAAGCGACTTCGCAGTTTGAATCCGAGCTTGCTCAGATCGAGAAGGAACTGGAAGCATCTGGCCGCAACAGCAATCGCCGCCGCACCAACGGCCAAGAGCGCCGTGATGATCAACGCCAGCCGCTGACTCGCAACAACAGCGCAGCCAACAACAGCCAAGCCCAAAAGCAAACCCAGCCGAAGCCCGTAGCTACCAGCCAAGGTGGCACCTCCGCTAAGGCTGAGCCTGCAAAGCCAGCTCGCGCCCGTGACCAGGGCAAGGCATCGGAAGGTGCATCCCAAGCGCAATCGCAGGGCAAGCAGGAAACCAAAACTGCGGAGCCTGCTAAGCAGCCAGCCAAAGCCCCTGCGGCAGGCAGCGAACCAGCCCCGAAGGCTCAAACGACTACAACCAACGAAGTAGCGCCGGCAGATGACGCAGCGCCTGTGGCTGTTGCGGCAGCCCCTGCCAGCCTCGAAGCCCTTTAACGAAAGGAGAGACTATGAGACTGCATAATCTGAAAGATGCTGGGGGCCTTATCCCATCCTGGGCATCGGCCTGCTTGCTTAACGCGGCATTTTTGGCGCTCTACGTCGCTGCCCTATATAGGTATGACGCAAAGCCAACTGCCTTCGTAGCAAGCGCCTGCACCATGGCGATTCTGCTGTCTCTGGTCTTGGGCATTGCACTGCTGGTTCGTGAGATTGTTCTGGCACGGTCTGGCGAGGTAGCTAGCGCCGTGAGCAAGGGCATGATGGCTGGGCTCAATTTGAGCTGGGCCATCAGCTGCCTTTCCTTCATCTGCTACATCGCATGGACTCCTGTCAGCCTATACGTTGATCAAAACCTATCCATCGTAGCCAGCGGCGTCGTGGCTTTTGGCCTTGTTGCTGCTGGCTACTTTTTCGCTTCACCCACCACCAAGCCCGAATCGTCGGATTCGGAGGCAAACCGAGCCTTGGTATCTGTTCCTGGTCTTAAAGCCACCCTGCCCCAGCAGCCGGCTTTCCAAGTCACCATTGCGGACCTTACCCGGCTTCTCACCCATCAGGCCGGTCGAGCTATCGGTTACGCCGGATCAAACGTTCTATTCGATGATGCTTTCAGTCTTGAGCTGGATGCTAACGAGCGTGTTGCGCGGGTATACAGCAACACCAACCTCGTTCACACAGAGGACTTCCTGTACTGGAGGCTCCACATGCTCATGATGGGCTCGGCAGCGGAGAAGGTACTGACAGGCCGGTCGAGTCAGGCCGCATTGGATGACCTCACATCATTCGATCAGTTGGCGAGCAACTACCTGACCCTCAGACCAGATCGCACATTCAACTCGGCGCCAGTAAACGTTCATGAGGCGCAAATTAAAGCATCGCGTATCGCAATGCTTCGCAAGAATGTCTTCGACCGCTGCTTAGCAGCATGTGTTGAAAATAAAAAGGTTCTGGCCGACTTGGTAAAGATGATGCGCACTCGCAGCGTCCTCACCTACGGGGACATTCGTCCGTATCTAGAGCGGGTCACTATGCCTGACGGCTTTCCAGTTGCTCGGTTCGAAGACGACGAGATTTTGCTGAAAGCCCTTCTTACTCACGATGACCACCCAGAGGTAACGCTTGAAGGTGCGTCAGTGGTGGCTTCCTATGAGGCCGAGGCAAGCACAGAAAAAGCCGCATCAGCTGGTGTAGAACCTAACCAGTCAACGCCTCAAAAGGCATTCTCGACAGCCCAGGTTCCAGAAGCGGCAAACGAGGAACAGCTTGTTTCCAGTTTCACGGCGTAACAAAGGCTACGGGCGAACCGTCACGCGGTTTCGCCCGTTTTTCTTTGACTCGTATAGTGCGGTGTCAGCCTCTTTGTAAGCGCCGGCAGCGTCCAGCCCCAGCTCCGCCATACCCCCGCTAAAAGTGCAACTGAACTCGAACCCATCACCGGATAACATAACGAGTTCGGCGAACCTTTCACGCAGCCGGTTAATCACCGCGAGAGCACTTTCAGTGGTGCATGCAGGCATCAGCAGTGCGAATTCCTCGCCACCCATGCGGCCTACAAAATCCGTGCTCCGAACACCATCCTCTAGGACCTTTGCCAGTTGGCAAATGACCTGATCCCCTACTGGATGCCCATAGGTGTCATTGACGTTCTTGAAGTGGTCAATGTCGATGATTGCCAGCGCACACTGCTCCGCCCGCTCAGAAAGCCGCCTCATGGTTGTGTCGAACTGCGCTCGATTCAGCAGATTGGTGAGAGGGTCGCGCCGCATACGGCTCTCCAAGGCGACAGAACGCCTTATCGTGGACTTGAGAACTTTGATGAATGCGTCCTTGTGCAGCGGCTTGCGAATGAACCCGTTCGCTCCCGCAGCAACCGCGATCAGCTGCTTTTCGCTATTACCCTCAGCTGACAGGAAGATGATTGGCATCGTTGCCTCCCTATCCTGTCGAATGATCCTGGCCATCTGGTCCCCCTCGCACTGGGGTAGATGAAGATCACTGATGATCAAATCCGGCTGGAAGGATTCAATAGCCTCAAGCACCTCGATTGCGCTGGTGATGTGGCACACCTCAACCCCGACTTCCCGCATATATTTTGAGGCGAGATAGGCATCGGTCTTGCTGTCCTCAACCAACAAGACACGGTAGCCCCGCATAGTCCGATCACGCATCCAGTCTCGGATAAGGTCACGAACCCGCTTCTGATCGTCCTGGACGCTCGTCAGCCGCACGTTACCGAGAAGGGAAAGGCGGCTGCGCTCATCGAAGGTTACGATCCTGTCTGTCATTACAATGATCAACCGATCATCACCGCCATGGTCAAGCTGCCCGCAAAGCGTATTGAATGAGTCAGGCCAGTCTAGAACCTGATTGCCCATGAGTAGCACCGGAACATCGGCGACACAGACCTCGGTGTTGTAACTCGACCCAGACAGGTCTGCCTCAACCATCTGGATGCCAAGTCGTGCGAGGTAAGTTGCTGTGTCAGCTGCGGCACACCTGTCAGCGTGCAAATACATAACGACTGGGGTCGTGTCTGTGATGCGTGAATGCGTTTGGCTCATGTGAAAAAGGTCCATAGAGACTCAGGCATTTATTCTCGGCTTCCGGGCTATCCGTGTCGCTTTCCACGTCTCCTTTCTGCTGGCCTGTACCGTGTTGCTTGGGAGTTCGCTAGTGGTTTTCAGCGGGTGGGGGCTCGGGCTCAACTTATTTCCCAGACAGCACATTCGGATTCCAGATTTTTGCCCCTCAGACACAGGCTGCGGAAGCCGGGGCTCGGCTCCAGTTCTCGCCCCTGAGCAGGCTTGCCGGCCCCCGGCCCAGGCTGCGAGGGCTGACTTCTTCGTGCCGGGGCTGAGGGCTCGGCTCCCAATCCGGTTTTCGAGGGGTGTTGGCCTCATTTCCTAACCCGTGGCGTGGGAATAGGCGTGCCGCGACCCACCTTGCGTATCGAGCCCTTGATTCCAGCCTTTGGGGGCCAAGCCTCGGGTCCCAATCTAGCTGCCCGAATGCCCGCCACTCCTGCCGCCGAAACCCAAATCCCAGATTGTGCTTTGAGCATTTCGGCTGACTGGCGATGACACGCCCGATTAGCTCTCAGGATGGCTCTAATCACTCGAAACAGGAGCAGGTCTATGACAGCAACGTTCAAACTAGATATGCCGGCCAAGCCTCGCGCCATTCGCCGCCAGGAGCCCATTGACCCAGCCGCATTGTCAGGCCATGAATCGGCCCAATGGGTTCCCGAACACGCGCTTGCAGCTGCCGAGGAAGGCTGGGGCATTTTCGAGGCAGATGGCAGCGATAACGGCCCCTGGCAGGCACAGGCTTTCGATGACGTGGCGACTGCCACCAATCGGTATGGCGTCTGCGTTCCTAAACTAGGAGGTGACGACCATGCTTGGCGATTGGTATTCCACGGCGTAGGGCCTCATCACGCTGCCGCCCGCGTGTTCCTTCAAGCCCATAACCCTATTGAGTGGGCAGCCATCAAGAAGGTTGGAAAGGCCCTTGGGTCTTATCCTGGGGAAGATCGGGAACCCGATAACGGTCTACTGCATGAAGCTGTTGCGGCCTTGTCTAAGGCCAATGGGCGCGTGCTCATCACATCATGGGTTGGCCTAGACCTGATGGAGAGCGACCGTGTTGTTGAGTTCTGTACGCTTTCAGCTAGCGGGCAGCTGTCGATGGTTCGTGAAAGCGCAGGCGCGGAATGGGAGATTCAACTTTTGTCGTTTGCGGCACAAAAGCCGCCTTACACCGTGCTGGAGGATGAAGGGGTTTACTCAATCCATAGCAGACTGCTTGAGCATCTGTCGCGTGGCCAGACGGCAGCCGAGGCCATGGCTAACGTACTCGCGTAGAACGGCAACACTGGGCTGCTGCATGGGCAGCCCAGACCTCCCCTCCCCCCTCAATTCCCATCACGCGGCGTCAGCACCATCACCTGCCGACTTGATGATGCTGGACAGCACCTCGTTGAATCGACCCTGCACCCATTGAAAGCTGTCGCTCACGCAACCTGGGAAAGCTTCGAGTAGCTTTTCAGATAGAGTCCTGTCTCCCGAATCGACTTCCATGAACCGGCGCATTCCGTAGTCGTCTCCTAGGAATGCGAGGGCAAGCGCGGTTCCAGTGAAGTTGTTGCTCCCGAACCAAATTGCCTGTCCGTGGCTAGCACTCTCATAGAGGTCTTGCAGGATGGCCCGGAACATCCCCGTGCCATAGGCCTTCATCAGTGCCTCGCCGAGGTCAGAAGCGATGAACCCCATTGGCATTTCTGGGGTTTTGGACAGGCCCTTTGCGAACTCCCAGCTGACCAGAAATTGCAGATGACGCATAACTTGGCATTTGCCGGGGTTTTCTGCTGCAAAACTGAGCACCGCGTACTGGCCTACCATGGCCTGCGTGAGGTCATCACTCATCATGGCGGCGATGCCCTGCTTGCTGCGCATAAGCGTGTAATGGGCAGCAATGGCGAACTGCCGCACCAGCACCCCGAACGGGTCGAATGACTGATCCGGCACCACTACAACGTGCTTCTTCTGGCCGCAGCTATAGACGGTGCCGAGCGCGGACTGAGGCATGACCTGCGGCGAGGCTCGCACCACATCCACCTCACGCAGATTCATAGCGAATAGCCGCTCCACGAATGCGCGAGCGTAATCCACGGCGAAATCGGTGACTGTCTCGGGCTCCGGCTTGTAGGTGTTGATGCACTGGCCAAGGGAAAGCCGGTTGTCGTTGGTGATAGCGAGCGCATCGATGTGTCCCGGAATCCGTTGATGGGCTTTGAAGTCCTCACGGTCGGCAACCTGTTCGAGCAGAAGCTTGCCTCGGTCTGAGGTGAAGCCGTGGAGGGAGCCTTTGTGCTCCATAAGCCAATGATGGCGATCCAGTTCGTATAGGCACAGATCGGAGACGCAGGCCGATTCGTTCATACACCCTCACATTCCTCGATTCAAAGGTTTGGGCTCAAGGCACCCGCCACGCAGGCAAAGGTCGGAACCCCCATACAAGATAATGGGGAGTCGAAACCCCCTTTCTGAGAGGTGCCATGTATCAAAACTGGCTCAATACTCAGGTTCGGGTCTGAGAGTGGCATGAAGCCAGGTATCCCGATTCCCAGTCCGAGCGGCGAGGATTTGTAGCTGTCTCGGCTTACCCGGCGATGACACAGACCACGACGCATGAGGATGAGCACATCCCAATCAGACAGAGGACATGCGTCATGACCACCACCACTCAAGCCCAAGCACAGCAATCAGCACTGGCTGCACGCGTAGAGCAGGGACACGAAGGCGACTGCGCTAAGCGATTCACAGGCGCCGCTGAATGCACCTGCGGGCATGCAGATGCGGAGGCCGACCTGGAAGCGCTTGGTACTGCGAGTGGAGCCACCTACTCCCTGTTCGCCCTGGTCACTGCTGCGGATACGGTCTACGTCGAAGCGATGGAGGCAGCCGAGGTAGGTTTCGGTCACTTCGTTGATACCGCCACCAGCAAAGACCAGCTCCGCCTCAGCTGTTCTGACGACTGCGACTATCACTTCGAAGACCAGCAGGTGGTGCTGATGCCCACTGGTGAGGTGATGGCTATCGAGTGCCCTACCGATCCCGAGGATGAAGCAACGACCTATCGGCTGCTCCTGACAGTGGATCGCCCCCTGAGCGCAATCGACCTACAGGCTCAGGCCTAACTCTGCACTCTGAATCAGACCCAGCGAATGCAGCGTGCTGGGCCTGATCCCCTCACAAGGAAATGCCAATCCATGAAACTGTTCTTGGAAGGACACAACGTGCGGCGTGGATACGCCGTTGGCGTTGAGTACAGCGACGATGAAATCCGGCACCTTCCGGCTCCGACCGAGCCAGAAATGCCGGTGCGTTTCTATGCCAGCCGCAAAAAGGCAGAGCGGGTGATAACGCGCTTCAATCGCCGGTTTGGGAAGTGACGGGCATGAGACTCGACTGGTCAACCCTCTCCCCCGCCGAGCTGCTTGCCGAGGCCGAAGGATTTCAGCATGACAACGACGATGGGTCAGATTGCTACTTCGACCCTTCTGAGGCGCAGTGGAGTCTTCAAGTCATCGATCCGGCCAGCGTTGACGCCTTTGAGAGCGACGAAGCTGCAAAGACCTGGATCAGCGAGGAAATAGCCGCACTACGCAAGGACGGCATGGATAGCAGGGCTGCGTTGTACGAGTCGATGATCCTGGACGGTTTTGAAGACCCGGTGATTATCGGGGCATGCAACGGTCGCCGGGCCATCTGGGACGGATGGCACCGCACAGCCATAGCCATGGTCAGGTGCGAGCTTCTGCTCGCAATCCTGGGTGATAGGCCATACCCCAGCCCAGCCCCCAGCTTAGGCGCCGAGCATGTTTCTCCTGTCGCTTTGGCTGCGCGGTGACACAGCCGTCCTGGCCTCATTCTGTGCCCATACCAACCACTACGAGGGCAAAGCCATGACCAACCTTCCCGCGATCAAGACCGAACTGGTATCCGATGAAAACGGATTCCTCGACTATGACGTGATCGCCCACCCGGTGCTTCGCCGGGCTGCCGTTCCGAGCGGTATCCGCATTGGCGAGCAGTTCAACGTCTACCACGGCGAGAGCAGCAAGAGCGGTGCTGTGTGGCGTGGCTCGGTCAACACCTCGCTCAAGAGCTGGCTCGAAGCGCAGCCCAAAGAAGTAGGCGGACTCAAGGCCATCAGTGACGTAGCCAAGGCCTTGGTTCCACGACTCGCGGAGCTGGGTTATCAGGCTGCCCCCGGCTACTGGTGCGGTCGCACGTTCTGCCTGGGGGTTGCTGTTGAGAACATCGCAGAAGCTTGCCGCCTTGGTAGCCTGCTTGGCTCGGAGGTAGGTGGCGTTGAGTGGGATCGGCAGGGGCACCAGCAGATTGTCGTGTTCCGAGACGCGATAGTGAGTTACTGAAATCAGGGGCCAGCAGGCCCCTTTTTCATGCCCGCCTGACGGCGGTCACAGTGTTATTCAGGCAAGAGCTGGGTGGTGGGGTGGCGGGCGACCAGCCCGGATCACAACTGAGCATTTGGCGGAGGATGGCGAATCAGAACCGTGCATCCCGGCATGCGAGCCAGGGCACCCCGCGAATCCTCACGCCCCAGATTCAGCTGCCACGATCTGCACGCAGCACCGATGACACAAGCCTTCCGGGATCATCATAGGCCCATCGAATCAACGACCGGGCCAAGCCCAGAGGATCAAACATGAACACTGCAACCATCGCCGTCACCAAAGAATCCGCCCTGGAAGCCGTGCAGTGCCTCGCCGATGACGTTTCCTTGCTGGCCTCGGGTGATTGGCAGGGTGACGACGAAGGCTGCGAGGCCTCTCTCGGCATGGTCGAGCGCCTGACCACCTTCATCAACACTCAGCAGTTCCCAGAGTCTGAGGAACTGGACGGTGCCAAGAAAGCTGTTGCGTGCCTAGGCGAGGATTTTGCCCTGCTGGCAGCTGGTGACTGGACACCAGACGACGATAGCTGCGAGGCCTCCCTGACCATGATCGAGCGACTACGCACGTTCATCACCGCAACTGCATCCGTTTGAACGGCATTGGCACTCACTACAGGCGAGCCCAGCATGAGCACCAGCACCAGCACCAGCACCAGCACCGAGGCGAAGTATCACCTGCACCACGGCCTCATGTTTCTTGTCCTGGCCGAGTTCCCGGAAACCGAAGAAGGGATTCGGGAGGCCAATCAGTACATGGAGGCCAACCCCGGCGTTGGGGTTCTGGCCGTGGAAGATGGCACTGTCATCCTGGTACACAACGACGACCCTGGCGCTTCGACCGATGTTGATCTGGTGATCGAGCGCATGAAGCGTGCGGCTAAAGCTGATCGGTGGGGCCGGCACGGGGAAACCGTAGGCCTCACGCTAATCATCGTTGACGCAAGCCGTAGCGGTTCGTTTGCCTGGAAGATTGCCGGTCGGCGTGTGCGGCTGGCTGAGATTCGAGCGCTACTGGAGGATGCGGCTGCGAGGGGCGAGCTACCCCGCGCAATGCCCCGCAAGTCGTAACCAGCGCCAGCACCACCAGCCGCATGCCTCGGTTCCCGCATTGGGTGCTGAGCATTGTGTTAAACAAGACCCTTGGTCACGGTGACACAGCGGTGCTGGCCTTATCGTTACCCCATCGTCAATCAACACGGGGTATCCGTCATGACCTGCCTTCATATGCGCTTCTACCTTGCCGGCTACAGCGGCCTTCTGCTGCCTCGGGCAATGCGCCGCCTACTTGCCCGGACGACCATCCACCGCGCTTGGCTGTCCGGCTACATGGGCGTGTTCCAGGAGGAATCCCCGGAAGGGATGGTAGGACGCGGCGTGTGCGACCGGCCAACCATGCACTACCGCAAGGGCTCGAACCGGGCACCAGCAAAGCTGCGCACCATCACTAAACACCTGCTTACCCCGTACAACAACTGATCCGACCACAGCGCCAGCACCGAGGCTACTGACCCGATGAAAGCTATCACCCCACTCAAGAGCGCCATTTACCGCAGCTGGGAACAAGGCGACAGCACCACCCTGATCGTTGTCGTTACCGAAGATGGGGTTTCGCTCCAGCACATCGACGACCGTCACACGGAGACAGAATCGACTCTGCTCCAGATGACCCCTAGCGAGGCAAGAGAGATTGCCGAACGAATCCTGCGCGTGCTGCGTGGAGTGCCAGCAAACAACCCTATCGATCAACCCGCCCCGCAGCTATTCGTGACGCGCAAAACCGATGGGGAGCCATACCGAGAGGGAGTGGCAATGACGCTGAGTAATGGCGACTGGATGCGTGATTTCCAGTTCAACATGACCAACGAGATTGCGCATGAACTCGCCCTCATCATGCACGCGGCAATGGACTGACAGGCGGAGTGGTTCTCGGACGCAAAGATGGGGTTTCGGGCTTGACCGCTGCCCCACGCAGGCGCACCTTGTATCTGTAGACGCAGGAATACTAGAATTGATTCTACAGACGCACACAGGAAAGGCCGTCATGGGAACTCCAGTCAAAGCACCAGCATTCACCAAGGATCAGGCCCGCGTGGTCTTGAGCACCGCGCTGAACATCCTGATGAAATGGGACGCTTCAACAGAGCAGTCCTGCAACATCTTGCGCGTTTCTCGCAGCACGGTCACTCGCGCACTCCAGGGCAAGGGCGTGGAGCTGGACGGCGATCAACTGGAACGCGCCAGCATCGTTCTGAACTGCCACGCAGCCCTGCGCCTTGTTTTCGACAACCCGGAGAACGTCTATGGCTTCCCTCGGATGGAGAATCACAATGACTTCTTCAATGGCCGCACGCCCCTTGAAATCATGGCCCAAGGCGACCTGCTGTCCCTGTTCGAGACATACAAGCGAATTGATGCCCTGCGTGGAGGTGGCTGGTGAGTCTGTCTAGCCTCCCTCTGCTGGCCGGCGACCCGGTGCAAGCCTACCGACTGGTCAACTCGAAGTTCCCGCCCATTTCCCTGTTCGAGGACGTGGCGAACGCGGAGGACTTCGAAGTGCTGTACCAAGTCCAGGCGCTGACCAATCCTCGAATCCTAAACGAGGTTGGGAGGCTGGAGCTGATCCCCCGATCCGAGATTCCTTTCGGCATTACCGGCTGCTCCTATGCCACTGCCCCCTTCACGCACGTCAATCAAGATGGCTCGCGGTTCAGCGATGGCCGCTTTGGGGTTCTCTATGCGGCTGATGACATGGACACGGCGGTTGCCGAGGTGAGCCACCACCAGACCCGGTACTGGTCGAACGTCCCAGAGCTGCGATTCGAGCGGTTCGTGTTCCGTGGCTTGAGCTGCAAGTTCACCGACGAGGGCATGCGTGATGCGTGCGGCGTGGCGATCAATGACCCGATCTACAGCCCGGACGACTACTCGTCAGCGCAGAGTCTCGGGTTTGAGGCCAAGCGTGCGGTGTGTACTGGCCTGCGTTACAACTCAGTTCGCGCACCAGGGCACATCTGCTGGGCGCTGCTGACGCCACGGGTCGTAACCTCGATCATCCAGACGGCGCACTTCGAAATGGTCTGGAACGGAGCGATCACCAGCATCAACAAGCTCCAGATGATCAGTAGCTAGGCTGCCTCCCCTATCCTCGAATCTGATGCTGGGTGGCGACGATTCGAGCAGGCTTCCGATGACACAGGGCTTCCAGCCGTATCGTATCCCCATCGTTCCCGATTGGACTTGAAAGCCATGAACAACCCGATGCTGACAAACACGCCTAACAGTGATTCTGCCTGGGATCGCGCCGCCAACTATGTGAAAGAAGAACGCAGTATGCGGGCGGTAGACAGGATCGTGGTTAAGGGCGCACTCGACGTTGTGTTCTTCCGTGCTGCTACGGCGCACATGGTCGTAGCCGGTGAGAACCAAGAAGCCATTCGAGGCATCAAGACCCGCTTCGACGGCACCAAGCTGATCATCGAGCAGGAAGGTACTTCTATCAGCGTGGCCGGTGGCAGCATCCATGTTTCAGGCTCTGGCAACATCGTGGCCGGTGGCAACATCTACATGGGCAGTCGCCGGGGTGGCGTGAGCATGCAGTTCAATGGCCCAGTCGGTGGTATAGCTACCGGCGCCGGTCGCTGCATCGTCGGTATAGCGCTGCCGGAAGCCCCGAGTATCCGCCTCAAGGGTAGCGGTGACATTACCCTCTACGATCTACAGCAAGCCGTCCTGGATATTGCAGTAAAGGGTGCGGGTGACATTACTGCATTCGGGAGCGTTGACCACCTGGAGGCCGAGGTAGCCGGCGCTGGGAACGTGGATGCTCGGAAACTGATCGCCAGGACTGCCACTCTGTTGGTTTCTGGGGCCGGCGACGTAAAAGCCCATGTAAGCGAGGCGGTGAAAGCACGGGTTTCCGGCTGCGGGGACATTGTTGTCCGGGGAAATCCTGCCCAGCGAGATAAATCTGTCTCTGGCGTCGGCAGCATAAAGTTCAAATAGCAGGCCCCCTCAGTACACCCCTTCCTCTGGCGCCAGCATGAGCATGCTGGCCCGCGCCCGATCAATGAACCTGACCTTCCATTCGGCATTACTCATCACCGATTCCACTTTTGGGGTGTGGGGTTCAACGAACCAAGTGGGTTCTAGCTTTAGAGCCGGCCTCGCATCCACATGGGCGACAACGGGCAAGGGGCACCGCACCAGCTCATCACCTGGGATGGGTGTAGCGAAGCCGCTTGTACCTCTTGTATGCACCCGCAAGCGGCACTGAGGGCAGGCGTAGTCCCGGCGATACACAGCACCAGCATTCGTTCGCGCCCTCGTAGCAATCCTGAATTCCCCAACTGTGATCCCGTAGGTTTCGGCAGCACGCCAAAAGACACTCAAGTACCGGCGCAGCTGATCCTCAGCTTCACTCATTGTGATCGAGCGCCCGCGCCTCTTAGCTGACGTGACAGAGCAAGAGGCATAGACCGGCTTGAGGTCGCCGCGAATACGGTTGGGCAGCAGAACAACACCTATCGGTCGCAACCAGCTCAACCCGCACTTGCACGCAACCTTCACCCCTATTGGCCGGGCGGGGGTCTGTTCGAAGCCACTCAGATCGTCGAAGAATGCCGACCCTGAACATACGGCTTGAGCAATGGCGGCTGCGTGGGTGGCGTCCTCAGCTACGAACACAGGGTTTGAAGCCAGCAAGTCAGCCCCAACGTGCCCCGTGCTGGCGTTTTTACCGAAAAGCCATAGCGTGGGGACACCTGACGCGGAACGCTGCTCTGTGCGCTCGTAGGTGGCTTGAGCGGACTGTCGAGTGAGCTGCACCTCGATGGCAAGGGATGGGCCGAATGCCGAAGGCCCAACCAGAACATCTGCACGCCAATCATCCATGCCGGCTTCCAGCTCTACCGTGAAACCCAGTTCTTGGAGCCGAGCGTAGATGGCCAGCTTTTGAGCTGCGTGCTCTGGGCTTTCGTTGCAGGTGTAGCCCTCGGGTGCCTCGCCTGGGAAGTGAGAGAAGAACCGGGTAATCCCGCCACGCCACCTAACGGTTTTCGCCAAAGCAGGAAGCTTGGTGTCTGGCATGAATACCTGCCTCTGCTTAGACAGCTTCACGACTCGACGCCATTCCTCATCAGGCAAGAACGCACCTATCACGCGCTTGCCATCAACGATTGCGGTGCAGCCCATGCGCCTCTATCCCCTTCAAATCTCAAATCTCAAAACCGGCATCGAGCATTAGCGGCTTATGCCAGATCGTAACCGATGACACACCCAGTACCCGGTGATGATTTGTCCCGTACCTAAGACAAGCCACAGACCAGAGGACAAAGGCAATGGGGATCAAGGCGCAGAACGGCTTCATGGCGTTAATGGCAAAACAGATCGTCGCGGCGATTAGCAACTGCGGGAATCCGTTCGTTGAGGAATACCTGGACAGCATGGATTGCAGCGTTGAGGCCGAAATAACGAACCTTGAAGCCTTCCAGCGGAGCGTTGCCCGCAATCCTGGCGGCGATCATAGCCTCGCCTCTGACGCGCTCAGGAAGTGGTTGTTCGGCTGGAAGGAAGCCGACAAGTGCCTTGCGTGCATGGGCCTCAAGTCATCTGCTGCATGGGCAGAGGCTTACTTCAAGGCCGGTCGAGCGTAAGCGCTCGTACCTGCCGTCACATCACAATCGAGGTTTTCACATGTTCAAACTAATCGCCGAACTCATCGAACGTCGCCGGCAGCGTCGCTACTGGCGGTACATGACCAAACTCATGCGTGAGTCTGGCCCGGTAGTCGTGCAGACATACCCTGTACAGCCAGCAAAACGGAAGTAGACGGCACCAGCTGGTGCCGGGTGATGGATGCTGATTTCCAATATTGGGCGACGAGCATTACCAGCTTCTTCGCCCACGCATCCGGTGACACGGCGGGACGCATGGGAGGATTCACCCCATCGAGAACACCCCAACCGCATTTAGGTTGGGTTCAGGCCTGGAGGCGATGATGCACGAAATTCAGATTGGTCAAGCCCACTACGTCCAGAGTGGTTTCCAGCTCTATCAGCACTCTGAGGCAGTGGTAGATGCGGCCAGCAAGGTTGCGTGGGCAGAAGGCGTTTTGACCGAGAACAACGCCTGGCTCACGCCTGAGAATTTGCCGGCTGACACGGCCAACAAAGTGTTGGTTCTGGCGAAAAGTGCGCTGGCACAAGCCGAGGTAATCCTCGCGGCCAATCTGCATGGCCCGGTGCTTGTACGCCCTGAGCGCCCTCTCAAACCCTCAACCGAGGCGGCACCAGCAGAGCGGGTAGCGACACTGCTATTCCAGTTCGTTGAACGCGGTTCGCTAGCAGCGCTGACACCCCTTGAGGTTGTCACGGTAGAACGAGGCGTGAACGAGCCCGACCAACTGCTGGAACTGCGTGCCCGGTGCGCCTATTTGGCCGAGTTGCAGCACATGATCAAAACTGTGCCAGCCATACGCGCCAAGCTTGCAGGCCGTGAATGGTGCCTCGATTGGACGCGGGTCTAACCCTCAACAAGCCCGAAAGTCTGGGTGGCTAACCCCGACTCCCCAACCCAGGTAGCGGGGAAAATACTGTTCGGAGCGTGACACAGCCAATCCTGCTGGATGATGGCGACACGTAAACAAACCGAGGACAGCCATCGTGAACACCACCACACCTGAACTATGCAGCGTCGATACCCAGGACAGCGCCAGCAAAGCCACCTACGCCCTGTTTAGCCTTATCGATCTGGCAGACACTGTGCTCATTGACCAGATGGACTCAGACGAAATTGGCTTCGGTGACTTCCTCCGCGACGGTCGTAACCTCATGCGAATCACTGGCGGGGATGGTGATGTGTACATCGCTGATCAGCAGGTCCGGCTGTTGGACGGCGGAAATGTCGATGCCGTTACGACCTCTAAGAACAAGGACAATGATGGAATCACTGTCCGCCTGACCTTGAAAGTTGAACGCGGCCTGACAAGCAGTGACCTGCCGGCGTAGCTCCCGCAATCTGAACCAAGAGTAAAGGGGCTGCTGCCCCTTTTTCGTGAGCGCCTGTAAGGCTATGGTGAGTTTCAGGCAAAGGCTTGATTGAGCCTACCCGTTCACCACACCAAGCAATTTCATCTTTGGAGGATCGGACTTTGAACCTGTTTGGCACGGAGACACCGAGTTTAGAAGGTAGACGCCTTGTCAAAAGGTTCGCCGAATCGTTGCAGGGGCTGGCGGAAGCAGAACGGCTTCCCGAATCCGCCTTTGAGACTTGGGGTGAGGTTTTCGCGAAAGAAAGCATGACTCTGGAAGAAGCCGAGTGGCTGGGAAACTGGTACAGCATGTACCACAAGCGCAGTCCTAGCCTCGGTTACATCATGCATGCACTGCGCAAGCTGCGTGCAGAAGGCGAGCTTCCAGAGCACATGATCGCCGGCAGCGAAGACCTACTGGCTCAGAAGATAATCAAGTTCCTGCACGATGAAGGTGCAAGCGGAGATAATGCGGTGAATAGCCTTTTCATGGCCGCTGCACTCTCTCACGTTGCGTATTACCGGAAACACCACCCGAGCATTGATCGGGTACATCTGCGCTCTGAGCTTGAGGGTAAGGCGCGGGTAAGCGATTGGATGGCAGATGAGGTGCTTGATGAGATTGAAGCCGGCGTGGGGGATTTGAAGGCGTTGAAGCCAATCTTGTTTCCTTGATCGATTGCAGCACCAGCACCCTTCCCCAATAAGCCTGCTCACGCGGGCTTTTCGTTTTCTGGCTTGGCACCGTGCCATTGCCATGAACGCCCCACGCAGCCACTCCTGCCTTTCGATCCTGACGCCTCAACATCGGAAACGAGAATATCTGCTCCCCCCTCCGTGACACAGCCATACCCGGTGGAAGATGGCCACATGCAAATCAGACCACTTACAATTGCATGGAGGGCCGAACCGATGGCCAATCAGAACAACAAGCTTCCCTCCGCCACCCAGCACCAGGGCAGCCAGCACGACCGTTACGAAATCTACCGCGCCAACGCCGAGAGCCTGGGCTGGCCGGTGAAAACCTTCGAAGAATGGCTGGACAGCTAACCATGCAGATTGCCAAAGACTTCCTGATCCTCCGGGGCATCAAAGCAGACGGGCGAATTTCCCTCGCCCTGGAGCGCAAGCCCCTCAAGGTGGCAACGCTGCTGGATGAGGAACAGTTCAACCACAACGGCCACGGCCTGCTGCACAACCGCACGGTGTTCCTCGAAGACCAGATGCACGACTGGGCATGGGAGAACGGGCGCTTTCGCTACTTCTCCCTCGTGGCAGGCGTGGCAGACGTACTGATCGTCTACGAGGTGGGTGACGTTTTCTTCTGTCCCCAGTGCGGCACCAAGAAAGAAGTCCTGGACACCCTATGTGGTAGCTGCGGGCACAACCCCGGCGCTTGACCCAGCGCCAGCTCCAAACCGAGGAAGTGAGCATGTCCTATGAACGCTGGAAGCAAGAGGTAGTGCGGGAGCTGATCGATCAGGGAGCAGACATGATCGAGGCACCCCACATCGTCGAGGAAAACGAAGATTGGTTCCGTGAGCAGTTCGATAACGGTGCTTACACTGGCATCACCGCCACCGAGTGGATGGCGCACCACTACACCCCAGAGTGAGGGACGCAGAAATGCAGAACGACCCGGCCCAGAACGTCTCGGATGACGAGATTGTCGCCGACCTTTTCCGCCTCGCCCGGTCAGGCCAATATCTGAAAGCAAAACCACTGCTGGCAGCTGGCGCGTTGTTGTACCCGCAGGAGCCCCAGGAACGAATCAAAAACTGCTTGGTGCGCCTCGGTGAGATTCTGTGGGATACCGATCATGGAGGCTTTGCGACCGAGTACAAGCTACATCGACGACACGAACGCAGCAGCCTTACTGCTAGCGCTTGACCGAACAGGGGAACAGTCATGCATACCGAACCAATCACAGATGTTGAGGTGTACCGGGCGACCCTCGCAGCTTGCGTGCAAGCCGAATCCAGCAACCAGACCAAACTGGCAAATGTGCTGCGTGCTTGGGTTGATGGCTCGCCGTTTCATGGTTGCCCGACCTGCAATGGTCGAGCGCCATGGCGTAATGAGCCGCCCTGCAAGACCTGCAACGGCGACGGCTTTGTGCCGGACGCCGAATTTTAAAAGGGGACACGAAGGCTGGCAGGATTAGCTCGGACCCCATATTGGGGTCTTAGCATTTCCGTATTCCGGCGAACTCTAGCGATGACACACCCGCTGACGCGTGATGATGACCACATCGAAAACGCACTACGGAGTGCCAGCAATGTCCCTTACAGCCGAAGAAATCCTCGCCATCGCCAACCGCCCGTCCACGCCCGTCTTCACCTTCGGTAGCCCCGAGCTGGCTGAGTGGAACAAGCAGCAACGCGGCGGCTACTCTGGCTGGTATGTCGTGCTGCATCTGACACCGCATATCCCCAATTCACCGAGTTTCCGCGTGCTCTCCTGCTGGTATTACGGTAACGGCGTTCCGCTCTCTCTCGACGTGCCCCAGTCCATCAAAGCGGCTGCGTGAGCGGCCTACCCACTCCCCCATCGAGGAATGAACAATGAGCCGTGAAGCCTGCATCATCGAAGACCGCCTCCACGCAGCGGGCTACAAGACCGAACGTATCGGTGGTGAAGTGAACGCCTACGACCCGGTGTATCGGTCTGTTGCCGGCTCCAATCAGCTGGTGCTGAACAACTGGAAGCTCCAGGAGATTCGCTCGATCAGTCAGGCCTGGGCCTTCATCCAGGAGCGCGAATGAACCCGGCCAAGGCGCAACGGCAGGAACAGATCGCGGATCACTGCTCCGGCCACATCAACACCAGCCGCACGCGGCTGACCTGATCAAACCCCAAGATTGGAAGTCACACCATGAGCGAGCTGGCATATATCGCAGTAACGAAGACTGGCTATGTCGAGGGGGCTTGCCTCGTCGATGCGGAAGTCAGTCAGTCTTGGGTTGGAGAAATGGAAAGCGCCGGCATGGCGATCCAGCAAGTGCCTATGGCCGAAGCCAAGGTCATGCTTTACACCCAACGTCCACAAGCCACTCTTGAAGCATAGGAATCGAGCATGCAGCACTCCAGCCCCATTCACGCCCGACGCGTTCTGACCTTTACCCTGCTGGTGGGATTCCTGGGCTTCCAGGTTGGCAGCCTGTTCCAGCCCGCAGATACGGCGAGTTCTGGCGCTTTAGACTGCAATTCCCCAACCGAGCTGCCACGCCTTGCGTGTGTGTCCTCTGTAAGCCCGGCAGATGCCTCTCCCCTTCCTCCGCAGGGTTAAGCCCCATAACCAGTGACAAGACCAAGACATGAAACCACTGACATTCAAAGACACCTGCGGTAAACGGATCGACACGCCTGCCATGGCCAAGATCGTCAACTTCGTTGCTGAAAAAGTGGGTGCTAACCCCGCCTTCATTTTGACCAAGAGCCAACTTGATCAGGCTATGGCGCACCTCCAGAGCATTACCCCCGAGAGTGAACGCGCCGCTCTTGCTGAAAGCCTACAAGCCCTGAATGAGCAAGCGCTAAGCGCCTATATGTCTGGCCTCAACCCGTTCGCTGCGCGAGCCGTAGAGGGGCTGATCGCAGACGTGAAGGCAGGACGTAAGCCACAGGCGGAAAGACTGGATCACATCAACGAGCTGACGAATCATTCCCGCTGGAGCGACTTCCAGGCAACAAAGACTCTGCCTGATACCTGCGGGCAAGAACTTCACCCGTTACACGCGGCGACTGTTCGCGTGGTGAGTGAGGCCTTGGCCATTCCCGAATCCAGTATTAGGACTCAGAGTCAGCTCAGTCATGCCATGGACATTCTGCGGCATACGTGCAAAGACGAAGAATCGCTGGAAGCACTCAAGCTAAAGCTCAACGAGGCTCGCTTTGCGGGCCTTGAAGAAGTAAAGCCGTTGGTGAATGGGCTAGGCAGCGAAGCGCTCAATGCCCTAACCGAGCTGGTGAAGTCCAACGGGAAGCTAGACATGGAGCATGCTCAGCGTTTGGTCATGGGTATCCAGCGAAGCATGCTGCAAGACCTCAAGCGCAAGTACCCAGACTTGGAGCAGCAGATCGCAGAATCCGGCGATGAAGAAGCTCAGAAACTATTGGCGTATCTACAGGGCAGCTGACTCGCCTACGACTTGATGCAATCAGCCCCCGCAATGGGGGCTGATACTCACGCCTCTCCCCGCATTCAACGCCCCCACCAGCCCCAGGCGCAGCAGGGAAACTGCATCGGCTTCGAGTGAAATCGCAAGGTCAGCCCCCCTATTCTCAGTAACTCAAGACGGCAGGTGTGGTTCAAGCAAAGGGCGGTTCGCCGTTCTCCGGGCGGGGCCTTCCTAGGCTCCAAGCATAGGGTTCGACGAGTTTCGTCTATCTCAATGCTGAGCCGATGACACAAGCCCTTATGGCCTGATCATAGCCACATCGCCAAAGCACATCCGCTACTGGCCCCATACAGAACTACCGAGGCACGCATCATGCTGAGCTGGAACGACGCTGACGACACTATCGAAACCGTAGAAACCGTAGAAACTGTTGCCGAAGCTGCACCAGCAGTTCAGGCCACCCCAACGCCTGACAACTACGAAGCCACCGTTGCCGCCGCTCGCATGGTATCGAGTGACGATAGCGAGGCTGTAGCTCAGGCCAAGAAAGCGCTGAATGACCTGGATATTCAGGAAGGTTTGGACGATCTGGATGGCGCCGCCGCCCGCGTTCACGTTGGCGACAAGATGATGATCAACGCTCGCGCTGACCTCAACCAGCTGGTGCCGTTCAAGTACGACTGGGCATGGCAGAAGTACCTGGACGGTTGCGCGAACCACTGGATGCCCCAGGAAGTGAACATGAACGCTGACATTAGCCTCTGGAAAGACCCAGAAGGCCTGTCTGATGACGAGCGCCGCATTATCATGCGCTCGCTGGGCTTCTTCTCCACTGCCGACTCGCTGGTGGCCAACAACTTGGTACTGGCCGTGTACCGCCTGATCACCAACCCCGAGTGCCGTCAGTACATCCTGCGTCAGGCTTTCGAGGAAGCCATCCACACTCACGCATACCAATACTGCATCGAATCGCTGGGCATGGACGAGGGCGAAATTTTCAACATGTACCGCGAAGTCCCGAGCGTCGCCAAGAAGGCTGCGTGGGGGCTCAAGTACACCCGCTCAATCTCTGATCCTCAGTTCCAAACCGGCACAGTGGAAAGCGACCGGCAGTTCCTCAAGAACCTGATTGCGTATTACTGCGTCCTGGAAGGCATGTTCTTCTACTGCGGCTTCACGCAGATTCTCTCGATGGGTCGCCGCAACAAGATGACCGGCGTGGCTGAGCAGTTCCAATACATCCTGCGTGATGAGTCGATGCACCTGAACTTCGGCATTGACGTGATCAACACGATCAAGATGGAGAACCCGCACTTGTGGGATGTGCAGATGCAGGAAGAAGCCACCCAGATGATCCTGCAAGGCACCCAGCTGGAGATTGAGTACGCACAGGACACCATGCCGCGTGGCGTGCTGGGAATGAACGCCGCGATGATGACGGACTACCTCAAGTTCATCGCTAATCGCCGTATGGTTCAGATAGGGCTGAAAGAGCAGTTTCCCGGCGTCAGCAATCCATTCCCGTGGATGAGCGAGATTATGGACTTGAAGAAGGAGAAGAATTTCTTCGAAACCCGTGTCGTTGACTACCAAGTTGGCGGCGCACTGAGCTGGGATTAATTTTTCAGCCAAAAAACGACACATAAGCTTGCACAAAACGACACATAAGTTTCCACGCAACCATTCAATCCGAACCAGGGGTAACGATCATGTTGAGCTGGGATGACGCAGAACAGAACGACGCCGAAGACTTTTTGGCCCAAGCAAACGAAGAAGGTGAGGCACCAGCACCAGCAGCCTGCCCCCTGAATCCAGAAGGGCTCGAAGGCTGCGAGGCCTGCCAAATCACGAAGAATGGACGCTGGTAGGCCCTGTGCCAGCGTCACAACCACTCTCTCAATAGCGAGAACACCCATGACCCCTACTCACCTGCAACAAGCTATCGCTCGCGCCACGGACGCGGGCGATGAAATGATGGTCGCCCTGCTCCAACGGGCCAGCCGCGACTATTTCCCTGGATCAGCTGAGATTAACCAGCTGGTGGGCAATCTTGAAAACTCCGGCTGGGAAGCCGCAGACAAGCAGATCGGGATCATCGAAAGTGAATTCCACGAAACTGCGGATGACGGGATCAAGGCCCGTAACGTGTACGAGTTACGTGACGGCGTGGGGGATTTGATCTTCACCACCCTAGGGCTTGCGCACCGTACCGGCCTGGATGCAGCGGCAGACTATGCGCAGGTAGTCGCCAGCCAGTACAGCAAGTTCGACCCAACCGAGCAGGATGCCCTCAAGACCAAGGCGAAGTACGACGCCCTGAATATGGAAACCCGCTACGAGCACCGGCAAATCCCCGGTACTGATGATTGGGTCTACGTCACCTTCTCCGCCAAGGATCAGATCGACGGCGAGGGCCGCAAGTGCGGTGCCGGCAAGTGGTTGAAGTCCTACCGCTTCGCCAACCCGGTTTTCAAAACCCTGCCGCCAGAAGTGGCAGCAAAGCTGGGCGAGAACCAGAAATAGCAGCCACCAATCACAAACAGTGCATTACCTCGGGCGCTGCGTCGCAAATTCAAGCATTTGCACCAGTGCCCAACAGCACCAGCACTGAATACCCATTCCTCGCCTTGAGAAGAACCAGCTAAAAATCCATCATCGGGCACTGATCACCAAGCACCTTGTGTGCAAATCCAACACCATTGGAATGGTGAGTGGATTTAATAGGCTGATCAAGAAAGTGTATTGAGTTCGGTGGAGCCGAAGGCTAAAGCTGGCCTAGCATCCCATTGTCTTGTAGCGGCCAGATAACACTCATGCTTGAACCGACCAAATCACCCCGCAAAAAGTATAAGAATTCAGCAATTATTCCGGCTGAAATAATCGAACTTTTCGGCATAGAAAGTGATTCTGATCTGGCTCGCAAATCCGGTTTATCTCGAAGCGTAATCCGCCATGCACGACTGGCCAGAGGCATTGAAACAAATGGTGAGCATCACCTCCCGCTAGAAATCATCAATAAGCTCGGGACTATGCGTGACGGCATGCTTGCCGACTTATGCGGGCGCTCAGAGAGCACAATACGCTCAGCCAGAGAGCGTCGCGAAATCCCAAGATTTGTTCCTAGCCACGTAAGTATTTTAATAAATGAAGTACCAGAGCCGGATACGGATGCTCATTTACAAGGGTTATTAGCCGCGCTCACTGAGGATCAACATGCCTTCCTCAAAGCTAAGATGCCTCATTGGACACTGGCGCGAATTAGCCGTGCGACCGGGCTTCATGTAAATGACCTATTTGCTTTGCGCAAGCATCTGAAAATCCCTGCATTCGCGCTTAGGGTTGCGCCAAGTCCCGCATTACTTTCTGCACTTGGTAAAGAACCGGATCGAGTGGTTGCCAGTAAATTCAACGTCAAATACTCATGGGTACATAGAGTTCGAAACGCTTATTACATCGCTCCCTACAAATTACCTGCTGCTGAGGTCAAGATATTTACTCCTTTACTAGGCAAGGTAGCAGACAAGTCACTAAGTCGTTATTTTGGCAACACACCTTATGCCTACAGATCATTGCGGAAACGCCTTGGAATACCTGCTTACCCGGTGAAGGGTAGATACAGCGGCTTACCTAACGACAACGTGAGAGAGCTGCTTGAACAGTTCTCGGCATACCGCATTGACGACAAGCAATAAGTGTTTGCCGCTTCTGTATATTGGTATTGAGAATTACCCAAGAGTTGATCGCACATGAACGACCAAGCTAAGTCTAAGAAATTACCTGGAAATTTCATTGAGAATCGAGTGTCTTGGACACCAGAGCTTTTAGCGGCGCTGGGTACTGCGATTGATTTGGATATAGCCAAACGATTCGGAACATCCAAAAGTACGATCACAAAGAAACGCATAGCGCTGGGTATACCGCCTTACGATGACCCCGAATCCACTCGAACACGCGGCCTCTATACGCCAGAAGTCCTTGCCTCTTTGGGCACAGACACAGATAGAGCGATTGCCAAGCGGTTAGGTGTATCGAAGGAAGCCGTTAAGAAAAAACGTCAACGCTCGGCAATCCCTCATTACCCGGACGCAGCGCCAGAAAACCTCGACCACCTGTTCACCCCGGATGTAATTGCACTCCTTGGCGTTGAAAGCGACGTGAAGATTGGTCAAATGCTCGAATGTGACAGCGAGTCAGTTCGTGCCCGGCGCATCGCCCTTGGCATCGCCCCGGTCGTCGTAATGACCAAACTGCCCGAAGAAGCTTACGGCCTACTTGGCACCATGCCAGACACTGAGATTGCGAAGAAATATGGCGTTGGGATTTATGCCATCCGGGGTGCAAGGAAAAAACGTGGAGTCCCGGCATTTGACTCGGGAATCGGCAAGCTAAAAGCTAAAAGCTAAAAGCTAAAAGCTAAAAGCTAAAAGCTAAAGGGCGATAACGAAGCCTGTGGTGGTCTAATTTCCCTGGACACCTCGATAGGTGGAAAATCCACCGACAGAGGAGTCATGTATGAGCCGTAAACGCAGAGGGTTCGACGCCAGCTTCAAGCTGCAAGTCGTTCAGATGGTTAAGGAACAAGGCCTGAGCATTCCTCAGATCTGCCAGGATATGGATCTTGGTGAGACGGCAGTTCGTCGTTGGGTTCAACAGTACGAAGCAGAGCTATCCGGGCAACCTGGGATAGGTAAACCGCTGACACCCGAGCAGCAGCGGATCCGCCAGCTCGAAGCCGAGAATCGTCAGCTGAAACAGGATAACGATCTGTTAAAAAAAGCATCGGCCTTCTTTGCCCGGGAAATGAAGTGATCCATCGCGTGATCGCTCAGGAGCAACAGAAGGCCATGACCACAAGGCTCTGCCGGCTGCTCGGGGTCAGCCGTTCGGGGTATTACGCCGCACGGAGCCGCCAGCTGCGGCCGATCAAGGCGTGTCCGGTGGTCGTATCCCTAAAAGCCCTGTTCATGGCGAATGGTAGGGCTTACGGCAGCCGTCGCTTGCAGGCAGCGCTCAAGGCCCAGGGCGTCTACGTGGGGCGCTATCGGGTCAGGCGAATGATGGCTCAACACCAACTCCGTCCAACCTGGAAGCGCAAGTTTGTCCATACAACAGACAGCAAGCATGACCTGCCGATAGCGGGCAATATTCTGAATCGGCAGTTCAATCCTGAAGCGGTCAATCTGGCCTGGGTCGCCGATATCACCTATATCCGCACACGCAGCGGCTGGCTGTATCTGGCCGCGGTAATGGACTTGTACTCGCGCAAGATCGTCGGTTGGGCGATGGCGCCGAACATGCCAGCAGAACTGGTCTGCTCGGCGTTACAGATGGCGATTGCGCAACGCCAGCCCGCTGCGGGACTGGTCGTTCATTCGGATCGGGGCAGCCAGTACGCCAGCGCAGCCCATCGGGCCGTGCTTGAGCGGCATGGCTTGGTGATGAGCATGAGCCGCAAGGGTAACTGTTGGGACAATGCGGTGATGGAGCGCTTCTTTCTGAACCTGAAAATGGAGCGGATCTGGCAGCGTGACTACGCCAATCACGCCGAGGCGATGACAGATATCGCCGACTACATCGTCGGCTTTTACAACAACGTGCGTCTGCACTCGAGTCTTGGCTACCAGCCGCCAACGGCTTACGAGCAGGAACAGGCAAAACAACCTATCGCAGTGTCCGAAATTATTTGACCACTACAGTCAACCCCTCAAACCGCCTATGTGGCGGCTACCCCTACGAAACCGCCTACCACTGGCGGTTTTTTGTTTCACGATGACTCCAGCCCGGTAGTTCGCTGGACTGCGACGTAGCCCGATACAGCAGGTTTATCAATAGCTTACGCGCTTCCATCATATGCCGGTGCTTTCTGAAACTTGACCCGGTTCTCCCTCGCGCCGCTCCTATCTGGCTCCTGGAATCCGGGTCGTTCCAAGGAGTCATCATGGCAAAGATCAAGCTCACCAAGACCGCCGTAGAGTCGGCGCAACCCCAGGCGAAGGACATCGAACTACGGGATACCGTCGTGCCCGGCTTCCTTTGCAAGATTACCTCGACGGGACGCCGGGTGTTCATGCTCCAGTACCGCACGAACTCTGGCCAGCCCCGCAAGCCCTCGCTGGGACTCTACGGGGAGCTAACCGTCGAACAGGCGCGGGTCAAAGCGCAGGACTGGCTGGCCGAGGTTCGCCGGGGTGGTGATCCCGGCGGTGCCAAGGCCGAGGCGCGCAAGGCGCCCACGATGGCCGAGTTGTGCAAAAAGTTCATGGAGGACTACTCCAAGAAGCGCAACAAGGTCAGCACGCAGGACGGCTACCAGGGCGTCATCGACCGCAACATCATCCCGCTGCTGGGCCGCAAGAAGGTGCATGACGTGAAGCGGCCCGACATTGCGGGGCTCATGGAAAAGCTGGCCTACAAGCCGACCGAGGCCAACAAGACCTTCGGCGTGCTGCGCAAGATGTTCAACTTGGCCGAAGTCTGGGGCTTCCGCCCGGACGGCACGAATCCGTGCCGCCACGTCCCGATGTACCCGCCGGGCAAGGAAACCCGGCTCATCGTGGACGAGGAAATGGTGCGGATCTTCCGCCAGTTGGAGAAACTGGAGGCGGAGGGGCTGGAGAACTACGTCATCCCGTTGGCGATCCGGCTGCAATTCGAGTTTGCGGCGCGGCGCTCCGAAATCTGCCCGCTCGAATGGAGCTGGCTGGACTTCGAGAACCGGCGCGTGGTGTGGCCCGACAGCAAGGTTGGCGGCATTTCCAAGCCCATGAGCGAGGAAGCCTATCGGCTGCTTTCGACGGCGCCGCGTCTGGAAGGCTGCCCTTACGTCCTGCCGTCGCCGAACGACCCGGCCAAGCACCTGACCTTTGGCGAGCACTATGGCGGCTGGTGCCGGACGCTCAAGGCCGCCAGCGTGCCGCACGTAGGCACGCACGGCATCCGTCATCGCTCGACCACCGACATTGCCAATTCCGGTGTGCCGACCAAAGTGGGAATGAAGCTGACGGGCCACAAGACCGTGGCGATGTTCATGCACTACGTCCACACCGAGGACAAGCCGGTGCGCGAGGCGGCCGAGCTGGTGGCCAGCCGCCGCCAAGCCATCACGGGCGCGCGGCAGCTTGCGGAGGCGGTGGCATGAACGGGCGCCGGCCATCAGCAGCATCGCTCGCAGCGCCCGCGGCGCTGCTGGGCGACATTCGGGCACTGATCGAGGCGGCGCGCTTGCGCGCCGCCTCGACGGTGAATAGCGAGCTTACGATGCTCTACTGGCGCATCGGCCAACGCATCCACACGCAGGTCTTGGACAGGCGCCGGGGCGCCTACGGCAAGGAAGTTCTGCCCACCTTGGCTGCGCAGTTGGTGGAGGAGTACGGCAGCAGCTTTGCAGAGCAGAACTTGCGCCGCATGGTGCAGTTCGCCGCCACCTTCCCCGACGAGCGAATTCTCGTATCACTGATACGAGAATTGAGCTGGACGCACTTCATCGCCCTGATGCCGCTGAAAGACCCGCTCCAGCGGGACTACTACGCACAGATGGCCAGCACCCAACGCTGGAGCGTGCGGACGCTGCGCGAGCGTATCGACTCGATGCTGTACGAGCGCACGGCGCTTTCCCAAAAGCCGGAAGAAACCATAGCGCAGGAGTTGGCGACCCTGCGCGATGCGCAGCGCATGTCGCCGGCCCTGGTCATGCGCGACCCGTACATCCTCGACTTCCTGGGCCTGCGGGACACTTGGCAGGAAGGCGACTTGGAAGCGGCGATCATCCGTGAAATGGAGTCCTTCCTGCTGGAGCTGGGCGCGGGCTTCTCATTCGTCGCCCGGCAGAAGCGCATTCCGATCGACGACGAGGATTTCCACCTTGACCTTCTGTTCTACAACCGCAAGCTGCGGCGGCTGGTTGCGGTGGAGTTGAAGGTAGGTGACTTCAAGGCGGCCTACAAAGGGCAGATGGAGCTTTACCTTCGGTGGCTAGACAAGCACGAACGGGAGCCGGAGGAAGCCTCGCCGCTCGGGATCATCCTTTGCACCGGCAAGAAGCGCGAGCAGATCGAATTGCTGGAGCTGGACAAGTCCGGCATCCACGTTGCCGAGTATCTGACCGCCTTGCCGCCGAGGGGCGTGCTGGTGGAGCGGCTGCAACAGGCAACGCAACGGGCGCAGTTGCAAATCGAGCAGCGCAAGACGGACAACGAGTAGTCCTGTCCCAAGCAGTCGGGCGTCCCGGCGTGCCGCCGTCGCGCTGTCGTGCTGCGCATCGAGCTTCGCTGCGCGAGTCTCGCCCCTGTCGGGCTTCCATCACTGACGCCTCCGTCCCGGCTCGTTGATCCGGGCCTGCGCGCTCCGCTTGCCAAAAATCGACTCTGTGCAGTGGGCGGGTGTGGGCGGTCTTGCTGTTCCCTTCACCGTATCACGGCGTTCTCGCCGTCAAGGGCGGCGCGCGCCATGCGCGCTTGCGTCCTGGCGGCCGTCTGCGACCCCTGACTGCTTGCGCTGCGCCGTGCTGCCGCCGGTTCCGGGCAATTCCGCCCGAGCAACCGGAGCACGATCATGTCGCAACTGTCCTTTCCCTCGTTCGATTCCTGTCTGCTGGTGCGCGACGCGCACGGGCGCTATCTACCGGCATCGGCCGACGACATTCTGGAAGCTGCGCGCCAGGTCATTGACCGGAAAATGCGGCGCGGAGCAGAGTTCACTTCGCCGGCGGCGGTCAAGGAATACTTGCGTACAAAGTTGGCCAGCTTCGAGCATGAGGTGTTCGTAGTGCTGTTCATGGATACGCGCCATCGTCTGATCGAATACAGGGAGATGTTCCACGGCACTATTGACGGTGCGTCGGTGTATCCGCGCGAAGTGGTCAAGGAGGCGCTGCGGCTCAATGCGGCGGCGGTCGTCGTTTCGCACAACCATCCGAGCGGAAACCCCGAGCCGAGCGCGGCTGACCGGGCGCTGACCCAGCGGCTCAAGGAAGCGTTGGGTCTGGTGGACGTGCGCGTGCTCGATCACATCATCGTTGCGGGCAACGAAACGGCATCGTTCGCCGAGCATGGGCTGATCTAGCCCAAGGGGCTTCGGCCCCTTTTTGCTGCGCCTGGTGGCATAGCTATGGCCCTCGCGGCCTGATGCTCAGGCCGTCGCAACCTGAATCATCTCGTCGTAATGTTTCTTGTCCACCTCTTCCAGCCACTGGAAGATGTTCCCGATGACGCTGTGGCTTTCGCCTGCCAAGTTTTCTGCGGATTCCTCTGTTATCTCAATAACGTCGCTATGTGAATACTTATTGATAAAGCGGTAGATTTTTTCTTTAAGCTCTGGTGTCGTGATGGTGCAATCTTTTAGGCCAGCCTCCATCAATTGACTAATGTCGCTTCGACGCCTTGGATATTTGAAGGCCTGAATTCATAGAATAAGTGCAACGTTTGAAACGATAGGCAGAGAGTCAGCCACCGGTAGAATCCAGGCTCTCACACCGAAGGATTCAAGCGCAGATGACTACGCATTACCGGCAGCTAACTCAGGGCCAACGTTACCAGATTGAGGCCGGTCTGAGCGCCGGAAAAAGCCAGGCAAGCATCGCGAAACAGGTTGGCGTACATCCCTCGACGATAAGTCGTGAGGTTCGCCGCAACAGCTCCCAGAAGACCTACAAAGCGGTTGCTGCGACCCATGAAAGTGATGCCCGTCGAGCGCAGGCGCGCAAGCACTGCAAGCCATTAACGTGGTTCAGCCATTATCTGCCGCTCTGGCTAAAACACGGTATGAGCCCGGAGCAGATTGCTCAGCGCCTGAAGCAAGAGCAGCCGGAGCGCGCGGTCAGTCACGAGTGGATTTATCGGTTTATCGCCACCGACAAACACGCAGGTGGCGAGTTATACAAGTATTTGCGGCACCGCAGGAAGCTGTACCGAAAACGCTACGGAAGCCACGACCGGCGCGGACAGTTGCGTAATCGCGTATCGATAACCGAGCGCCCTGCTGAGGTCGAAGCCCGCGAGCGTCTAGGTGATTGGGAGGGTGACACGGTGCATGGCGTAGGCGGCAATCTGGTCACGCTGGTTGATCGTAAAAGCGGCTACCTGAGCGCCTATCCGGTCAAGCGCAGGACGCGCCGGCAGGTAACGCGGGCGATCAATCTGTTGCTCAAGGGGCATGCTGTTCACACGCTGACGCTGGATAACGGGAAGGAGTTTGCCGGGCATGAACGCATTGCGCATCGGAGCCAGTGCCAAGTCTTTTTTGCAGAACCCTATTCATCCTGGCAGCGAGGCACTAATGAAAATACCAACGGCCTGCTCCGGCAGTATTTTCCCAAGGGCGGCGACTTCAGCAAGCTGACCGTCGAGGCGGTCAGTCGCGTGGTAACGAAGATCAATTTACGCCCGCGAAAACGCCTGGGCTGGAAGACGCCGTACGAAGTTTATGCAGGGGTGAGCGTTGCACTTATGTGTTGAATTCAGGAGGTGAAAAACGATTCAACAAGCTTTCGGGCGAGGTTGGCGGTCAAGAACGCCTCATCTCGATTGAGTGTTGTGTGCGCCCTATATTCGTAGAGCTTCTTGAAGATATAGTGGTACTCGGAACCGTAGTTCTTGAGTGAGTCGTCGGCATCCACAAGTAGGGAGTGACGAGGGGAGCCAGGTGGCGCATCCAGGCGATAAAAGAAGCAATTCTCGGCGTTGCCTTTTTTGACTCGATTCCTATTGGTGCCAGTGAACCAGTCTCTCACTAGCTTAAAGTAAGTGAAGTTGTGAGTCAGCACAAAAAGTTGCTTGGCTTCAGTGCATTGCGTTCTCAAAAACGAGTAGGCGTGAAACAAGTGATTAGAATCAAAGCTTGAGACCGGATCGTCAACGACGACGATCGTATCCTTGATGTTATTTCCATTTTCTTTGAGCTTCGTGATGAAATAGACAAATGCAATCGCAGTTTTCTCACCTTCGCTCAAATTCCCATCGTGCTCACCAACCCCGTTTCTGATGATCTCATAGCCTTTCTTCTTCTGATTGAAGTTCAGGCAAAGCTCAGAGCGGCCAATGAAGCGATGCAGGATGTCATTGAACTCCTTTGCCCCGACCGTTTCATTCGAGAGCGCCGCTTCTATGGCTCCGACCTCTAGACTAATTTTTTCAATTTCCTTATGGTCGTTCTTTGCTTCTGACTCAAGGTCATTGCACTTCTTCTCACTTCCAGCATAGTCAAACTCTTGCACCTCAGCCGCAGCAAAGTGAAGCTCCAGTGCCACCTTGCTTTTTGAGGTCTCAGATTTGAAATTTGAAGTCTTATTGTTGTGCTTTCCAACGAGAGCAACAATCGATTTCAGGATGTCATTGAAATTGGTGACATCGTCTTCAACCACATCCGAGATCTGAATGTCTGTCTTCCCAGGGTCTGTGATCTTGGCCTTCAGGGCTTCCCGCCAGGCGTCGATTTGCTGGTCGATCTTTTCAGCAGCAGTTGCGTAGTCCTTTTGAAGCTTCTCTGCCTCGGCCGATAGTTCTTTATAAAACTCGGTCGATGCGGGAAACTGATTAGCTGGAGCGCCTTGAGATTCAATCCATGTCGCCGCGTTCTGAAGTCGGCTCTGAAACTCCGTGAACTCCTTGCTGAAGTGGGCAGCAAGCGCCTCGGCACGAAGCTGGGCGAACGGAGAGCCGCAGAACTCGCAGGATTGCGAGTCGTGGTTTTTATGGATTTCCAAGCCTGCTTGAACCCATTCGCGGATTTCCGGGTTATCGGTCAGCCGCTGGATTGCTTGATTGACCGCCGTAGTCCCAATCAAATCTCTGATGCGGCCCGCCGCTTTCTTAAAGTAGTCCGGCTCAATGGCCGTTGAGGCGAAAGCAATGCTTGGAAGCTGATCTGGCTTGGCGGCATTCGTAAGGTCGATAACCCTCTCATCTGGAAGAACCGACTCCGCCTTGATAATTGTCTCGCCGTTATTCTGTATGAAGTTGAAGAGCTTGCGGCGGTCGTAATTCAAGTAATAACTGTCGCTCGTATCAATCGCCTGAAGTCCAAGCTTCATTTTCTTGGCAGCATTGGTCAGGAACTTCTCTAATGCCTCACGCTGCTTCTTGATATCGCTTTGCTTGTCGTCGTGAGCCTTCTTTTTCGACTGAAGCTCGCTCTTCAGCTTCTCCAGCTTCTGCAAGTCATCAATCTTCTCTTTCGCAATAAGAAGGATGCTCTTTACGGATTTGTCCCAATCAATGTTCTCATGCACGAAGCGTTGATTGAAAACATGAATATTCAATTGGGATGAGTGGAGTGTGGATTCCGTGATCGTTGAGCCATCCTCCAGAACTACTGAAAATTGGCCCGTGCTGAAGCGGGGAACCATCGAGCGAAGCTCAAAGCAAGAGAATAGATTCGATAACGTTGACTTGCCTGTTCCATTCCAACCATAGACCAGGTTGTACCGGCCGAACTTTTGGATCTTCGTTCCATTGAAGTCGCTGAAGATTCCGAACTGTTTGAGGCGGTTGATGCAGACAATCATCTCTATATCTCCGTGTTCTTGCTTTCCCATCATTTGCTTGCGAAACAAATGGTAAACGAAGAGTCCTCTTGCGTCTCCGCTTCGCGGATCGCGCTGCTCCAGGTTCGCTAGTCGCTCATCCCTGGCGGGACTGGCTTCGCCAGCCTTCCGCATCGCTGACGCCTACGGCCCGGCTTCCAGCTTCGGGCCTGCGCGCTTCGCTTGCGTGCGGTCAGCACAAAGGGATGGCCGTTGCCTTGTCCAGCCGTCTCCCCTGACTTCATCACCTTACCCGCGACCGTAGCCCGCGACCGTGTGCCGTCAAGGCGCGCAGGGCCGTGTCCTCGGCTGCGCCTGCGGGCCGCACCAACCCTGCGCTTGGCTCCTTGACGGCCCCCGTCCGCGCGCTCCTTTGGGCGCGGGCGATGAACTCAGGAAAGACGGTGGCAACAGGGCCAACCGGGTTCCTCGTGCCGACCGCACCAAACAGCCGAAAGGCTGGGCTCCGAATCTAGAAATCCGGTGTGCGGTGTGAACAGCAAACCTCTTTTGTCAGGAGAAAGACCATGCAACTCGCATCCCGTTTCGCTTTCCGCTCCCCCTCGCTGCGCAGCGATTACCCGCTGTCCGACGACCAGATTCACCGCGTGGCCCCGTCCATCTTCGCGGATGCCCCGCACGAGAGCCGTTCGCAGCGGTACGCCTATATCCCCACCGCCGCCGTGCTGACCGAGCTTCGCAAAGAAGGCTTCCAGCCTTTCATGGTGACGCAAACCCGCGTGCGCGACGAAGGCAAGCGCGAGCACACCAAACACATGATTCGCTTGCGCCATGCCAGCCAGATCAACGGCGCGGAGGCCAACGAAATCGTGCTGCTGAACTCGCACGACGGCACCAGCAGCTATCAGATGCTGGCCGGAATGTTCCGGTTCGTGTGCAGCAATGGCCTTGTCTGCGGCAACACCGTGGCCGATGTGCGAGTGCCCCATAAAGGCGACGTGGCCGGTCTGGTCATTGAGGGGGCTTACGAAGTCTTGAGCGGTTTCGATCGGGTGAAGGAATCGCGCGATGCCATGCGCGGCATCACCTTGGACGATGGCGAATCCGAAGTGTTCGCCCGCGCCGCGCTCGCCCTCAAGTACGACGACCCCGACAAGCCCGCGCCCATCACGGAATCGCAAATCCTGATGCCGCGCCGCTTCGACGACCGCCGCCCCGACCTGTGGAGCGTGTTCAACCGCACCCAAGAAAACCTGACCCAAGGCGGGCTGCGTGGCCGCAGCGCCAACGGGCGCCGACAGCAAACCCGCCCGGTGCAGGGCATCGACCAAAACATCCGACTAAATCGCGCCCTCTGGCTGCTGGCCGATGGCATGCGCCAGTTGAAAGCCTGAATCCCCACGCGGCAGGGGCAGGCAGCAGCCCTTGTCGCTTTCTTCGCTGCTGCATCCCTGAACCGATAGGAGTTATCACCATGAACGCCGTTACCCAAACCGAAGCCCGCGCCATCAACACCGCCGCCGCTATCCCGCTGGAAGCCGCTGATCCGACCAAGAACCTGATTCTGGTTCCGCTGTCGCGGCTGGTGTCGCGTCCCACTGGCCGCAACGTGCGCAAGACCCCGCGCATGTCCATTCCCGAACTCGCCGCCAGCATCCAGCGTGTCGGCCTGCTGCAAAACCTCATCGTGATTGCCGCCGCCGATGGCGAGCATTACGAGGTCGTGGCCGGTGACCGTCGCCTCGCAGCGTTGAAGCTGCTGGCGAAAAAGCACCGCATTAGCAAGGAATGGGAGGTGCCTTGCCTGCTGGTGGCCGATGGCACCGCCCGCACGGCCAGCCTCACCGAGAACGTGCAGCGCGAAGCCATGCACCCCGCCGACCAGTTCGAGGCGTTCGCCGCGCTCGTGGCCGAAGGCCGCAGCATCGAGGACATTGCAGCGGATTTCAGCGTCACGCCGCTGGTGGTGCAGCGCCGTCTGAAACTCGCCAACGTGTCGCCGCGCCTGCTGGCCGACTACCGGGCCGAGGCCGTGAGCCTTGACCAGTTGATGGCCCTCGCCATCACCGACGACCATGCTGCGCAGGAAGCCGCGTTCTACGATGCGCCCACATGGCAGCGCGGCCCGCACAACCTGCGCGACCGCCTGACCGAACGCGAAATCGACGCCTACCGGCATCCGCTGGTGCGCTTTGTCGGGCTGGACGGCTACGAGCAGGAAGGCGGTGGCATCCGCCGCGACCTGTTCGCGGAGGGCGACAAAGGCGTGTATCTGACCGATGCCGCACTGCTGGAACGGCTGGCGCAGGACAAGCTGGCAGGTATCGCCGCCAAGGTGCAGGCCGAGGGCTGGGCGTGGGTGGATGCCACGCCGGGCATGACCCATGCCGATCTGCAAGCCTTCCAGCGTGCGCCAAGGGAACGCCGCAGTCCGAACAAGCGCGACGCGCAGCGCATCGAGAAGCTGCAAACCAAGCTGCACGAACTGGCCGAGGCGGTGGATGCCGCGCTGGACGACGAGGACGAGGAAAAGGCCGATGCCTTGCAGGAAGAAGGCGAACGCCTGGGCGAGCAGTTGCAGGCGCTGGAAGATGGCTTGCTGGACTATGCGGCCAACGTGAAGGCCGCAGCCGGTGCCATTGTCACCATCGACCGCGACGGGCAGGCCGCGATTCATCGCGGGCTGCTGCGCGAAGCGGAGGCCAAGGCACTGCGCACGCTGGAGCGGCTGCGGCAGGGTTTCGGCAGCGAAGGCGAAGCCGCGAACGAGGACGCAGGCGAGGACGACGAGCAGCCCAAGACCGCCGCCATGTCTGACCGACTGGCGCAGCGGTTGAGCGCGCACCGTACCGCTGCGCTGCAAATCGAAGTTGCACGGCATCCGCAAGCAGCGCTGGCCGCCGTGGTGCATGGCATGGTGCAGACCGTCTTGCAGGAAAGGCACTACGGGCACGACCTGCCGCTGGGTGTGCGCCTCACGGTGCAAGACCGGCTGGAAGGCATGGCCCCGGACTGGCCGGAATCACCCGCCGCCGTGGCGCTGCGCGAACTGCAACAGGTGGCAGGCGAAACCTTGCCGGAGGACAGCGCCGAACTGTTCGCCGCGCTGCTGGCGAAATCACAGGATGAACTGGTGCGGCTGTTGGCCGTGTGCTTAGCTTCCACGGTGGACGTGGTGACGCCTCGCGCCACGCCGCACCAGCCCGGCGCGGAACTGGCGCAGGCCGTGGGGCTGGATATGGCCGCGTGGTGGCAGCCCACCAATGAGGGTTACTTCCGGCATGTGCCGAAGGCCGCGATTCTGGAAGCCGTTGGCGGGTTCGCGCCCTCGCACGTCACCCGACTGGCGAAGTTGAAGAAGGGCGACATTGCCAGCGAAGCCGAACGGCTGGCCGCTGGCACCGGCTGGATGCCCGCCATCTTCCGCTCCGAAGGCCCGCAGCAGACCGGGCAGGACGCGCCGGCGGATGGCGAAGCCGAAGCACAGGAAGAAGTGGCCGCCGTGGCGGATGACCAGCCGCAGGCCGAGGCTTTGGCCGCGTGACTTCGCACCGTAGATAGCGCCCCGGTTCCGGCCGGGGCGCTTCATGTTGAGGATGCCTGCCATGACCCACCAACCCGCAAACCGCCCCCGCATAGCTGCGACCTATGCCTCCGGCACGGTGCGCGCCCGCCGCTGGCACGGCGACGGCGACGTGCGCGGCTACCGTCCGCCGCGTGGCTGGACGGCCCGCGCCGACCTGACCGATCTGCATCCCCTCACGGGCCGCGCCTTGCCGCGCGCCGTGTGGTGGATCATCGAAACCAAGGAATAACGAGCCGCACCGGCCCCAAGCCGTGCCGCCTTGGGGCCGGTGGTCGAAAACTCCGGGCGCGGCGGTGGCCGCGCCCGGTTTCACTGCTCAAAGCCAAAACGCCCCATCGCCGCCTTCGGACAGGCGGCGATGGGGCCACGCACAAGGGCGCTCGTGCGCGAAATCCACGAAGCCAGCAAGTGTGGCGGCGCATCGCGCCGCCAACGATTCGACCGAGCCCCGCCGCAATGGGCGGGGCTGGTGTGGCTACGCCCCGGCTTGCTGCGGCAGGTTGCACGAAAGCGTGCCGTCCCCGACGCTGGCGGTTCGTTGTCTGTACGTCACGAAAGACGGTTCACCGACACGCCGCCCAGCCTCGCTTCTATGGAGCTTCCACACCACGCCTCAGTATGTGGCCGTGAGCTGCGGCAGGGGCGCTCTGGCCTTGTCGTCGGGGCATTGACCTGGCCCGCGTCAGGGCGCAAGCCGGTGCAGCCGTCACGCGGGGATGCCGAGTTGGCCACGTCTCCATTCGGGAGCGGGCGGCCTGTGCGTCCTTGTCTTGTTGTGAATCCTGGCGGTGGCGCGGCTGCGCCTTGTGCTTGATGGCCGCAACCTTGCAGCGAAAACAATTTCCCCTGCGCTGCGCGCATTCCTCGCGGGACAAATTCTTTTCGCTTCCAGGTTCTCCACGTTGTTGCGACCGCTGTGCGGTGCGACCAGCCCATCCCCCGCCGGCCGGATCACAACAAGGACGCACTGGCGCGACCTTGTTCAACCCGAAAGGAGAAACATCATGGCTAACATCGGCACCTTCACCGCAGAGAAAGACGGCTTCACCGGCACGCTTCGCACCCTGACGCTCAACGTCAAGGTCAAGCTGGTTCCCAACGACAAGGGCGACACCGAGAACGCCCCCGACTTCCACCTGCAAGCGGCTGGCCACGAAGTCGGCGCAGCGTGGAAGAAGACCAGCGAGGCCGGGCGGGAATACCTGTCCGTATCCATCGACGACCCTTCGTTCCCGGCGACGGTCTATGCCCGCCTGATCGAGAACGAGGACGGCACGCACGACCTGATCTGGTCGCGCAACAAGCCGAAGGCGGCCTGACAGCCGCTTACCGCGTCCCGCCCACTGCGGCGGGGCGCGATGCTGCTGATCGCAGCACCGCACGCGCAGGATTTCTGCTGCTGCCGCGTGCTGGATACGCCCGTCACGGCGGGCCTGCATGCGTGCCTTGTGGCTCGCAATCCGTGTCAACGAGCGGTGTGTGGCGTGTCGGCGCTGTAAGCGCCGCCGGGCTTTCGGGCTTCGCCCCGTGCCGGCAAGCCGTCACGGCCATCCGGCTTCAATCCCTCACGCCTTCGCGCCTGCGGCGCTGCGCGCTCCGCTTGCTGCAATTCAGTACCACACGCCAACGCGCTAAGGCGTGTCGGGCTCTTCCAATATCGCCCTGAGTTCCTGGCGCACCTGTGCCAGCAATTCATCAGCTTCGCGGGTGCTGTCACCGGCATAAGCCAATGTGAGCAGCGTGAGCGGATGCACTTCCATGACCTCGCACAGATCGGCCAGCTTCTGGATGGTTGGGCTTTTCAGGTCGCGCTCCAGCGTGCTCATGTAGGTGCGACTGGACACGTTGGAGAACGCTTCCTGGCTCAAACCACGCGCCTTCCTTACCGTCCGAATCGCCGCTGCCAATGAGTTCTTCGCTGCCACCTATGGTTTCCCCAAAAAACCAAGATGACAGCCCATTGCGCCCTATAGGACTACAATCTATAGTGTTCATTTGGTGGTGATGTTTTCCTTTTCCGTGCTTTTACGGAGATCCGCATCTGCGGATTTCCTCAGACCCAGGGAACCGCATCCGTGTCTTTCCTGACTTCCACCAATACGCCTTCGTGCCTCTCCGCTTTTGCGGCTTCGTGCGCTTGCGCATACGTGCATCCGTCCGCAGGCACAGATGCGCCTCGGCGATTGCGTGTGTTCGTGGAAGGGGCGCGGCCTTGACCACGCTTGTCACCGAGGAAGACCGGGTGCACCTACTGGCCCACGGCCTCACCCGCGCCGCAGGCCAGGAATGTGACCCGCTGCCCGTGGTGCGCCTGTTCACACCGGACGCACATGCGACCTGGCTATTGGCCGCGCTCGATCCGACCGATGGCGATACGGCCTACGGCCTGATCGACCTCGGGATCGGGATGCCTGCCCTGGCGACGGTGAAGCTGTCCGATCTGGCGTCCATCGTCGGGCCGCTCAAGCAGCCCGTGATACGAGATCGGTATTTCCAGCCGACGCGGCCGCTGTCGGAATACGTTCGACTGGCTCAGGAAAACGGTTCGATCACCGATTGACGCATTCCAGCGCGACCAGGCAAAAAGTATCGCATTGTGACTATTTCGGTCTTAGCCAAGACCTGGCAAGTCTTGATCCGCATGCTTGCACCAGGGTGGTGCGCTCCTGACCAAAACAGTCATGATGCCAGGCGCGAGATTCGGCACGGTGTTCAATGCTGCACCCCATTTCCGGGCGGTGCAGTCGTCGCATTTAGACGATTTCGGCAATGCACTGGAGCGAATCTGTCTTGACACCAGCAGTTAAAGCGTAACCCGAGTTTGATGACCACTTGATGGCGATTCGATAGCTCCCGCACAGCGGAATTGTGGCGACGTTCCCAGAAACAGGGAGGTTTCGCCATGACTGACCGCAGCAGCCAACACTGGTATCCCACGGCCGCGTATCTCTACACGCTGCACCTCGATGGCCCAGCGCTGGCTTGGGAGTATTTGCGCAGGAATCCAAGCTACCGGCGCGACTGGCTACGCCGGCGTCGCAAGCCTGATGCGGCGCAGGCCTGGGGCCTGCGCCTGCTGGAAGATCCCGGCCTGGATGCGCGCGACGCACATCCTGCTTGGTTCCCCGATCACGATGCCGTGGTGCAGCTATACCCCGACGCCGACCCACCACCCGATGCGCATACCTTCGAGTTCTGGCGCATTCCTGGGCGCAAGCAACTGACCCACGACGGCAAGCGCCTGGTGCTCGTATCGCATTGGCCAGGCTGCTGCGTTCGGCTGGCACTCGCACCCGACCTGGAAGATGGTTCGGCCTATCTCTACGCCACACGCGCCTGCGCCACGCCCTGTGCGCGCTACCGCACGCTCGCTGCGAAGCTGGATGCGCTATCTGCCGCAACCGTGGCCACGCCTGTGGCAACAGCCCGCTCCCGCCCCACGCCCGCCGCGCTGCTGGAACTGCATACCTTGCAAGCGCTCGACGCGACCCTCGCGGGAGCCTCCTTGCGCGAGGTGGGCGAAGGTCTGTTCGGCGCGGATGCCGTCGCGGCCGACTGGCACAAAGACAGTGCATTGCGTGCCCGCGTACGGCGGCTGGTACGCCGCGGCGATGAGCTGATGCACGGCGGCTACCGCCGACTAGCGCAGCTTCCAATGTTCCCGTCGCATTAGGAGGGACGTTTCTCGACCCGTGCGAATCGTCCCTTAGCAAGAAGCCTTGCTTTCTTGAGAGTGCCTCTATCCGGCCGCGTGGTGTGGCCGGGCTTGATGGAGGTACATCCCATGCGACCTGCTCCCTCGCGGCCTGCCGCCGCTGCCGTCACTGCGACCTCGCAGCCTCAACGCTACCTGACAAACGACGAAGCCGCCGACTACCTGCGGCTGTCGCCGCGCACGCTGGAGAAGCAGCGGGTGATCGGCGGCGGCCCCAAGTTCCGCAAGTTCGGCCGCCGCGTCATGTACGCGGTGTCCGACCTCGATGCCTGGGCCGACCAGCGCAGCTACGAGGCCACGTCCGATCCCGAATACGCCGAGCGCCACGCGGGCGACTACCGTGATGGCCGCTGATCGTCGGCGCGTGGGTGGCCTTCGCCATGTCCAGCCCGCCAGGGCAAGCCTTGCCGCAGCGCGAACAGCTCGATCTGTTCCGCGCGCTGCCGGGCGACATGGCGCCACGCGATTCCCAGGACTTGATGGCCTTTCCGTTCTTCTCGCTTGCCAAGTCGCGGCGCACGGCGCCGATCGACTTCCGCAGCGGGAACGTCACCATTCGCGTGGAAGGCACGCAGGAGCACGGCATCGCAACGATATGGGATGCCGACGTGCTGATATGGGCCGCCTCGCAGATCGTGGAGGCGCGCGACGCGGGCCTGCGCCCGTCGCGCTGGATACGCGCCACGCCTTACGAGATTTTGCGCTTCATCGGGCGCGGCACGTCCCTCAACGACTACCAGCGCCTGAAGGCCGCCCTCGACCGGCTGCAATCGACCACGGTGGCCACGTCCATCCGCGAAACCACGGGAAGGCGCTTGCATCGCTTCTCGTGGATCAACGAGTGGAAGGAACTCGCCGACGCCAGCGGCACCCCGCTGGGCATCGAGCTGATCTTGCCGGACTGGTTCTATGCCGGCGTGCTCGACGCCGCCCTGGTGCTGACCATCGACCCGGCCTATTTCCGCTTGAAGGGCGGTATCGAACGCTGGCTGTACCGCCTGGTGCGCAAGCATGGCGGGCGGCAGGAGCACGGCTGGCAATTCGACTTCCGACACCTGTACCGCAAATCCGGCAGCGCGGCCCGCTTCTCGGACTTCGCCTACGACGTGCGCGCCCTGGTGGCGCGGCAGTCGTTGCCCGGCTACGTCCTCGGCATCGAGCGGATGCCGGACGACAACACCGAGCTGCTGACCTTCCGGCCCGTGCCGCACGCGGCACGGGGATAACTGCGGGAGAACCTGTGGACGGCCTCGTGCTATCAGGAGTACCGGGTATCGTGCTATCAGGAGTACGACCCTCGTGCTATCAGGAGTACGAAAACGCCGGAAAGCCAACAACGGCGCGGGTTTGCGTTCCCTCTAACTTACCTAACAAGAAATACATAACTTTTAGTAGAAGCGCGCCGTTTCGGTGGACAACCACGAAACGGCACGGCCAGGCCGGCTTTCCAGCTCGGAGGGCCGCGCCATGATCTTCGCGTTTCTCAACCAGAAAGGCGGCGTCGGCAAGACCACGCTCGCCACGCACATCGCCGGCGAACTGGCGATGCGCGGCCTGCATGTCATCCTGCTGGATGCCGACCCGCAGGGGTCATCGCTCGACTGGACGCAGCGGCGTAGCCAGCAGGGCCTGCCCCGTCTGTTCAGCGCCGTGGGCCTTGCCCGCGAAACGCTGCATCAGGAAGCGCCAGAACTCGCCAGGCGGGCCGATCACATCATCATCGACGGCCCGCCGCGCATCGCCGCCCTCGCGCGTTCCGCGCTGCTGGCGGCCGAGCGCGTGCTGATCCCCGTGCAGCCCAGCCCCTACGACGTATGGGCTTCTGCCGAGATGGTCGCACTGATCCGCGAAGCACAGGTGTTCCGGCCAGCGCTGCGCGCGGCCTTCGTCATCAACCGGCGCGTCAGCACCACCATCATCGGCAGGGAGGCACGGCAATCGCTGGCCGAACAGCCGCTGCCCGCGCTGCGCTCGGAGATCCACCAGCGCATCGTCTTTGCCGACAGCGTAGCCGCTGGCCGGCTCGCCCGCGAAACCGCGCCCGACAGCGCCGCTGCCCGCGAGATCGCCGCGCTCACCGACGAACTGCTGCGGTGGCCGACATGACTGGGAAGCCACCACCACGCAGCAAGCGCGTCGGCATCGGTGCGCGTCCCCCAGCGAATCCGCACGCCGAAGCGTGGATTCGCCAGGGCGACGCAGATGCCGTGCAGAAAGGCGACCTCTACACCGCTCGACTGACGCTCGACATCACGCCCGCCATGCGGGCGCGCATCAAGGTGTCGGCCTTCACGCGAGGCGTGACCGTAGCCGAACTGCTGCGCGACCTGCTGGAGCGGGAGTTTCCCCCGGAGGGCACGCCGTGAACGCATCCGCTTCGACCGCCCACACCCCCAAAGCAAGTGCGCCCACGGCTGCGCCGCCGCCGGCGCCTTCGACACTCGCCGGCCAGGCCGGCAACGTGCCGCTGACGCGCGTGGCGCTGGCCTACATCGAACCGCGCTTCAAGCTCTACCTGCGCTTCGGCGAACCGGCGCGCACGCTCCAGCTCGACCGCTGGCGGCGCTGCGCCGTGTTCCTGCCGAACGCGGTTCTGTGCCGCATCCGTTGGCAGGCCAACGACTACGGCACGATCCGCTGGCAGCTCATGGTGATGCAGACCGCCACGCCGCTGGACGCCGTGCAGCGCATCCCCGGCGTGCAGCCGGGCGCGCGTCTGCTGCTGCACGCCGAAGGCGATGCCAACGTGCGCGCCGTGCTGGAACGCATCGACGGCATCGAGGCGCTGGGCATCGCAGCCGCAGACACATCGCCCGCGTACTGGCGCACGCTCGCGAACCGGCTCGCAGCGCGCTCGGCGCTACCCACATACACCGCAGAACGGCACGCCGCCTGGCTGGCCGGGAGGGCATTGCCATGACCACGATTTCCACGACCGGCCCCGTGCCGCATCCTCGCTCGCGCCTGCGCGCTCGCCTCGTGCTGGCAGGCTTCGCCACCGTCGGCCTCGCTGCGCTGGCCTGGGCGGCGTTCGTGCAGCCCCTGCCGCGAATGGCCTACAACCCGTCCGACAGCGTGGCGGTCGGTTGGTATCGCATCGAACCGTTCGACCCGCGCACCGCCTCGCGGCCACGTCCGCTGTCCGTGGACAGCATCGTGCTGATGCCGCTGCCCGACAGGGCCGCCATGCTGGCTGCGCAGCGCGGCTACCTGCCGACCCGCGTTCCGCTGCTCAAACGTGTGGGCGCAGTCGCGCCACAACACGTTTGCATCGTCGCCGGCCAGGTTCGCATCGACGGCGTGCCGGTGGCCGCCGCCCTGCCTGCCGACCGGCTGGGCCGGCCGCTGCCATCCTTGCAGCTTTGCCGCCGTCTCCAACCGGGCGAACTGTTCCTGTTGAGCGCGACCAACCCGGCGTCGTTCGACAGCCGCTATTTCGGGCCGGTCAGCGCGTTCGCCGTGATCGGCGTTGCGCATCCGATCTGGCTGGAGACACGTCCATGATGGCCGCCGATTCGCTGCACTTTGCCGCGCCTCTCATCGTGCCATCGGGCATGTCGTTCTACTGTTCGTCGCCGTGTCGTCGCGCGTGCAGTGCGGGTGCATTCGCACCGCACTTCGCGCTGCCTTCGGCGCAGCCGCCCAACGTGCAGGCGTCTTGCCTCGAACGCGCCTGGCCTGCGGCCATTGGCGTGTTCGCCGGCGGGCTGGCTGCTCGTGCAGCAGCGCCGCCGGGCCGCCGATGCCCGGAGCGGGAGCGAGGGGCAAAGGCGGAAGGCAAGACAAAAGGGTTCGGCACTCTGCCGCCCGCAAAGCCAGTCTGCACGTGGGGGTGGCGCGGCACGGCGCGGCTTCGCCGCCGTGCCGCGTGGGGCGCGAGGCACGCGCCGATGCAGGCATGTCCGCGTGCTTCGCACGCTCGGACACGCCGGAGCTTGCAGGGAGCACAGCCATGACCGACCGCGGCGACCATGATTTCTGGGTGCGCCCTGGCGCGCCGAAGAACCGAGGCAAAGGCCAGGGCCAGAGCTTCGTTTCCAAGGTGCTCAAGCAGGCTGGCAAGGCCAGCGGCGGCAAGTCGGCGGTGCGCCGTCCTACCGCTGGCGGGAGCGGCCAGCACGCCGGCCAGCGGCCCGGCTCACGGCTTGGACGCGGCCATACGGCGGCGCGCTTCGCAGGCGCAAAGCTGACCCCTATGTCACGGCGCGTGACCATCAAGACGCTGCTGGTCAACCAGCGCAACGCCAGTCCGCAGTCGCTCGCCAAGCACCTGCGCTACATCGAGCGCGACGGTGCCGGCCGGAACGGCGAGCCGGGCCGTGCCTACGGGCCGCAGACCGACGAAGCCGACCTCGATGCCTTCAAGGAACGCTGCCAGGACGACCGACATCATTTCCGCTTCATCGTCTCACCTGAAGACAGTGCGGAGCTGGACGACCTGCGCACCTACACCCGGCACCTGATGAACCGGATGGAGGCCGACCTGGGGACGCGGCTGGATTGGGTGGCGGTCGATCACTGGAACACCGACAACCCGCACACGCACCTGATCGTGCGCGGACGCGACGATACCGGCAAAGACCTCATCATCGCGGGCGACTACATCGCCCACGGCTTCCGCCATCGCGCCGCCGAGCTGGCGACGGAATGGCTGGGGCCGCGCACCGAACTGGAGATCCAGCAGACCTTGCAGCGCGAGGTGGAGCAAGAGCGGTGGACGAGCCTCGACCGCACGTTGCAGCGCGAGGCCGGCGAGGATGGCCGGGTGCAGATCGAACGCTTCAACGAACCCCGGCTGCAACGCCAGCGCCTGCTGCTGATCGGCCGCCTGCAACACTTGCAGCGCCTGGGCCTGGCCGACGAGGTGCAGCCCGGCACCTGGGCCGTCCATGCGGACGCGGAGAAGACCTTGCGTGCCCTGGGCGAGCGTGGCGACATCATCCGAACGATGCAGCGGGCCATGAGCGGCAAGCCTCGCGAGCTGGCGGTGTTCGAGCCGGGCGACGACGGCCGCACTATCGTCGGTCGCGTGGCTGCTAAGGGTCTGGCCGACGAGCTGCACGACCGCGGCTATCTGGTCATCGACGGGTTGGACGGCAAAGCCCACTACGTCGCGTTGGACGCCCGCGACGAGCTGGCGAACTATCCCATCGGCGCGGTGGTGGAGGTACGCGGTTCCGCCGAGGTGCGGGCGGCCGACAAGAACATCGCCACGCTGGCGAGCAATGGCCTGTACCGCACCGATCACCACCTGGCGATCGAGCAAGGCCGAGCCAAGCCCGGCCGCGACCCGCAAGAGGCTGTGGCGGCCCATATCCGCCGGCTGGAAGCCCTACGGCGGGCCGGCATCGTGGAGCGCGTGGCCGAGGGGTTATGGAAGGTGCCGGACGACTTGGCCGAGCGTGGCCGCCAGTACGACGCGCAGCGGCTGGGCGGCGTGGCGGTCGAACTGAAATCGCATCTGCCGATTGAACGGCAGGCCCGCGTCATCGGCGCGACCTGGCTGGATCAGCAGTTGATCGGCGGCGGCAAGGGACTGGGCGACCTGGGCTTTGGCGGCGATGCTAGGCAAGCCTTGCAGCAGCGCGCCGACTTCCTCGAAGAACAGGGGCTGGCCCAGCGGCGCGGGCAGCGGCTGATTCTCTCCCGGAATCTGCTGGAAACGCTGCGCAATCGGGAGCTGGCGCAGGCCGCCCAGCACATTGCCGCCGATAGCGGATTGGAGCATCGGCACGTCACAGACGGGCAGCGCGTAGCCGGCATCTACCGGCGCTCGGTCATGCTCGCCAGCGGTCGCTATGCGCTGCTCGATGACGGCATGGGATTCAGTCTGGTGCCTTGGCGGCCGATAATCGAGCCACGACTGGGGCAGCAGATCGCCGCGACTGTACGCGGCGGCGGTGTGTCATGGGAGGTTGGACGGCAAAGAGGTCCTGGGATTGGATCGGGGCCGTAGGCTGTCGTACCGAGTTAAGGTGTCGAGCAGCGTTTTGGCCCTAGCTTCTGTGCTCCGTTAAGACGACTAGTCTGTGCTTATCGACGACGCTGTGGGTGCATGGTTGCTTGCCAATTCCGGTGCAACTCGCAAACGCGCTGCCCCGACCTGAACTGCCCATTCAACGATCTGCCCGGCCAATATATCCGTGGCGACACCGAACGCGCTCACCACATCGGCCTCTCGCTTGCTGCCTGTGGCTTGGATTGCTTCGAAGCGTCTACTGGCAATAGCAGTCCGTTTGGCCGGATCGACCAGTTGCACATCGAGCCGAACCGCGGCGATCGCTTCAGTGCCGCGGTATTCGAGCTGGAACGCCCGCAGCGTACTGCGCAACTCCATATCGGCGCTCATTGGGGTGCTATCGGTAATCACGGAAGTCGACCGCCCATCGCGCATGAAGGCTTCGACGATTCGGTCACGCAGCAGCACCGGTGCGGGGTCGGCCCAACGCACTCCTTGCCAAGCCGACAAGCGACCATCGGGCTGCGCAATGAACAGCCGCTCCGAATCCAGGACGCGACTACTCTCAGGGGCGTAGACGCGCAGCGCCCCGGGTCCCGGAACGGCGCGCGGCGTACTCTCCGCCTGGGCGATGTGATAGTCGGGCAATTTGTAGGTGACCATTGGAGCTGCTTTGGGAAGCACACTGCACGCGGACAAGCCGAGTACTAGCGTCATAGTCACGGCAGCGACGGGAATCATCCTGGCGGAAGTGTTCACGGCTTGGTTTCCTCAATGTTCTCTCCACCGAGCAGGTATTGCGCCGGATTGCGATCCAGTCGGCGCAGCACGGTGTTTAGATTGGCCAGCGCCTGCTGGAGTTCGTGCATGGCAGGACCTGTGGCGGCCAAGCCCTGGTTCAGCGATTCCTGATTGTTTTGCAGTAGCGTCTCAACCCTGAAAGCGGCGCGTTCGAGGGATGCCGTTGCATCACGCGTGTTCACCATGATTTGCTTACCATCGTTATTTAGTAGCAGGTTGGCATCGCGAAGAGTGCTATTTGCTTGGCGCACGGCAGCTGTCGATTCTCTGCTTGCTTCGGTCAGATTGCTGATTAACGTCGCGATCTCGGCCCTCTGGTCAGCGACCGCGCCCGTGGTCTGTTCAAGATTCACCAGACTGCGGTGCACAAGAGCCAAATTCTCCTTCGACAGTAACTCCTGCGTGCGCAGCAAGATGCCGTTGAGTGTCGTCATGCTGTTCCCCTCACCGGAGACCAGGGATGCCATCGCCGAACGTGGTGCGAGGATCAACGGTTCCTCGTCCTCTCTCCGATCCAGCAATGGCACGTTTGGCCCACCGTCGCTCAACTCGATCACCGCGTTGCCGGTAATTCCCGTGATGACCAATTCAGCGCGGGTATCCTGCCGGACCGGGATGGTGGCATTGATGCGTACGCGCGCTATCGCCCGCCTTGGGTCTCGCGGTGAAAGAGAAAGTGCAACGACTTCGCCAATCGTGATTCCGCTGTACTGAACCTGGCTGCCGGGCGTAAGCCCGGTCACTGGCTCATCGAACATAATCCGGTAATACTGGTAATCGTGGTCGGAACGTGTGTCGCTGAGCCAAAGCGCGAAGCCAATACCAATCGCACCGAGCAGCACGACGAACAGACCAATGAATACATGATGGGCACGTGGTTCCATGATCAGACCACCTCGTTCTCAGAGTTTAAATATTGCGTGCGCCCAGCCCAATGCGTGCGCGACGGAAGAATGATGCAGATGCGGAGGGGTTTCATGGCTGCGTCTCTTGGCTGGAAGCACCAGTGGCCTGTGCGGCCGCACGGCCACGGGGGCCGTGAAAGTATTCCTGTATCCACGGGTGCTTGAAGCGCTCGACTGCCTCGATGCCGTCGTTGATGAGTACCTTCTGGTTCGCCAGGACCGCGACACGGTCGCATATGGTGTACAGCGTATCGAGGTCGTGGGTTACCAGAAACACCGTGAGGCCCAGTGCATTGCGCAGGGTCAGAATCAATTGGTCGAAAGATGCAGCCCCGATTGGATCCAGTCCTGCGGTGGGTTCGTCAAGAAACAGGATGTTCGCATCAAGCGCCAAGGCTCTCGCCAGTGCTGCTCGTTTCACCATGCCTCCGGACAACGAGGCCGGATACTTGTCTCCCGCTCCGGCAGGCAACCCCACCAAGCCCAGCTTGCTTCTTGCCAAACGCTCGGCAAGAGGCCGCGCCAGACCGACATGCTCGATCAAAGGAAGAGCGACGTTCTCCAAGACGGTCAGCGATGAATACAACGCGCCCTTCTGGAACAGAATGCCGAACCTTCGCTCCATACGCGCGCGCGCAAGCCATTGGGCTCGCAGTAGGTCGCGCCCCCCGATACGGACCACGCCCGAATGCGGCTTCTGCAGCCCGACGACGCTACGCAAGAGCACGGATTTCCCGGTGCCTGACCCTCCCACCACGCCAAGGATTTCCCCGCGCCGCACGTCCAGGTCTAGGTCCTGATGGACCTGCTGGGTTCCAAACCTGTTGTCCAGGCCGCGCACTTCAATAGCGTGTCGCACACCGTTGTCGGTGTCTTGCTTCACCGCGCTCACCAGCCCATCTCCATGAAGAACAGTGCAGCGATGGCGTCTATCAGGATCACCATGAAGATTGATTGCACGACACTAGACGTCGTGTGGTCGCCTACCGACTCAGCGCTACCGGCGACCTTGAACCCTTCATGGCAGCCGATAGCGGCGATCATCACCGCGAAGAGCGGGGACTTGCTCATTCCGACAAGAAAATGGCGCACCTCGATTTTTTCCTGCACGATGGCAAGGAACTGTGCGGGAGGAATTTCCAAGCTCAGTGCGCATACGGTGGCGCCGCCCGCAATGCCAGCCAAGATGCCTACTAAGGTGAGCAGTGGCAAGGACACAAGAAGCGCCAGCACGCGTGGCAGCACCAGTAACTCGATGGGGTCGAGCGCGTTGGAGCGAAGCGCATCGATCTCTTCATTTGCCTTCATCGAACCGATTTGGGCGGTGTACGCGCTTGCGGTACGGCCTGCAATCAATATGGCCGGGAGCAGCACTCCGAACTCGCGCATGAACGAGAAGGCGACCAGATGCACCGAGAAGATGCTCGCACCGAAGTTGGCCAGCACCGTTGCTCCCAGGAACGCCACCACCATTCCTACCATGAAGCTCAGTAGCGCCACGATGGGAATGGCGTCCACCGCTGATCGCTGGATTTGAGCGATCACCGAGGTCGCGCGCCAGCGACGCGGGTGACGAACGGTACGGCTCCATGTTTCGATGATCTGGCCCACGAACCCGGCCAGACCAAGACACGCACGACAGCCCTGTTCCAAGGTCAGGCCTATGCGTCCCAGACCGCGGAGCAGAGGATTCCCGCTCACCGCTGCTTTCTCCGTCTTCTGCTGATCGGTAGCAGCGGCGGCCAGCGCTCTCATTAGGGCGAGGCGATCCGAGGACAGATTTGGAGCTGCCTCCGGCCGGTCGAGTATCGAGTCTGGCCCGAGAATTTCCACCAGCAGAGCCGCGCCGGCGGTGTCCAGTCTCTGGACTTGCGTCCAGTCGAGTAAGGGAGTGGCGTACCCCTCGGCATGACTGATGCGGGCGGCGGACACGGATTTTGCCAGACTGGCGTAGTGCTCTATCGTCCAGTCGCCACCCGCCAGCCATTTGTGATCACCGCCGACCATGGCATCCTGCCGGAGCCAAGCCTGTGAAGCGTTGCTCATGGCTGCGTGTCCCGCCAAGCGCTGTCGATGCGCTCGATGCAGTTCGTGATCGCCGCTTTGGCATGACCCAGCAATGTGTACGAACCGGCGAACTCTTTAATGACGTTGCCGCGCTCGAAGCAACTGGCGGCAGCAACCCGGCGTCCCGTCCTTAAATCGACTGCTTCGAACTCTAGGCTGGCACCACCCGTCGTCACGGGTCCAACCAGCAGGGTCGTCATTGCATTGACTGCCCGATTCGGTGTCTGCAGTTCGGTGACCGCTACACGCACCCGAACCTGTCCCGCGCCACCTGGGGGGGCGGGACTTTTGCCTTCCTGGCGTTTCAGTTCGCTCGTCACATGGTCTAGCACTTCGCGCTGCTGCGCGTCATCGAGCCCATCGATGCGACCCGAGGCGGTCTTGATCTGCGCTTCTTCCACCACGACAGCGGCATAACGCTTGGGCTCGAATCCCGCTGCGCGGTACATCAGTACGTTCTCGTATCGTGTCGGCGATAACTTCTCGTAGTCGCCGAGAAATCCGGAGCGCGTCATGCTGTTGGTCGCGCATCCAGAGAGCGCGCCTGCTACGCAAAAAAAGATGCCGCCGCGGATCAATGCAGTTTTGCTCTTCATAATGGGTCTCCTTGATCAAACGAAACTAAGACAGGCAATGCCTGCTGCGATGAGGGCGGTGCCAGACCAGCGCGTTACCGATGCGACATCGCCTAGTAGGAGGGCGCCGACGCCCAAGTTTCCAAGTAGCCCGATTCCTGCCCAGGCTGCAGAGGCCGCGCTGATCGGAATCCGCTTGAGCGCGAACCACAAAAGTGCGCCGCTGGCCGCCATGCACGTCACTGCCACACAGAGGCCGACCCAGCGCATCGGACCGCCCGCCGTGATGGCCCGCAGGCCCAGTGGATAGCCCGCTCCTAGAACCCCTGCGGCAATGACAATCGACCAGGATTTCCAGATCAGCGGATGGGTGCTGAATCGCATAAGCCTAGCGAGACATACGCATGAAGCGTGGGTGCATACGAATTCTGAGAATGCGCAGCACGCGGCGGCTCGCAAGAGACTCATGAGCGATCTCCATGCGCGGTGGCGACACTCAGGTTCCACGGCCCAATTCGCTTGATTCCAAACAGGACTTCGTAAAGCAGCGGAATCAAGCCCAACGTCACCAGCGTTCCGAGTGCCAGCCCACCGATCATCGCGATCGCCATCCCTTTCCATAATGGTCCGGAGAAGAGCATGAGTGGCACCAGTCCCGAAATGCAGGTGACCTTGGTCATCACGATTGGACGAAGCCGTTGTATCGCGGCCCCAACCAAGGCTTCATGGCGTGGCAGGCCTTCCGCTAGCCCCTGGTCGATGCGTTCCAGCAAGAGCACGGCGTTGTTGACAATGATCCCGAACAGGGCCAGTACGCCGAAGGTCGCCATGAAGCTGAAAGGTGTGCCGGTCAGCTTCAGAGCCAATACCACGCCGATAAGCGTGAAAGGGATCGTCGCGAGGATCACACCGAGCTTGCGGAAAGAATTGAACTGCCATACGAACAGCATCAGCATCGCCAGAAATGCGAGGGGCATGTAGGTCGACAGCGCGGCGTTCGATTCGGCGGCTTCCTCGATCTCGCCGCCAAGTTCAACCGAGTAGCCCGCGGGCAGGTCCAGGGCAGCGACGCTAGGCGCCAGGCGGTTGATGATCTCCTGGGCGGTGTAAGAGGTGTTCTGTCCTTGCACGGTGATCGTGCGGATGAGATTGCGCCGTTGGATGACCGAGGGCTCGCTCGCGAGCGATACGTCTGCGACCTGAGCCAGCGTCACCGCTGGACCGCCGTTGGTGGGATAGATGAGCGTCGCGCCTACGTCTGCCGTGCTGCGACGCTCGCTTACGATACTGCGCAGGACGATCGGGACGGAGGTGTCACCGTCGCGAATAACCGAGATCGATCTGCCGCTGTAGCGGACATCCAGCCCGCCAGCGATGTCTTCAGTCGTCACGCCCGCCCGACGCGCGCGGTCCTGGTCGACCCGTACGTCGATGCGGCCAACGCGCGTATCCCAATCGTTCTTGACGTTGATGGTGCCGGGCAGCTTGCGCAGCGCTGCTTCGATTTTGGACGCGGCCCCCAACAATACCTCCTCATCCGGACCGCTGACGCGATAAATGGCAGTCCCTGACTCGGTCGCACCGAGCGAGAAACGCTTGGGCTCGGCGCGCACGTCGCCATGTGCTTGCGCAAAGTAGCTGCGGGTGCGGGCGAGGACGGCGTCGATGTCGCTCTTCGGCTTCAATGTGACAACGAAGTACGCGATGTTCGATGCCGGCAGTGGTGGATTCAGGCTAAGGATGAAGCGCGGGCCACCATCGGCGACGTAGCCGATGTGATCGGAGACTTCTGGATTGATGTTCGTGTCGCCCAGCCAACCACTGATCTGCTTCACGCGGGCGAGCGTTTCGCGCGAGTCGGTACCGGGGGCGAGCTGCACCGGAATCTGGAACTGAAGCCGGTCGGACTTGGGCATGAAATCGTACGGCAGGGTGGTGAAGCCATACAGCGCAATGGCAAGCGCCGCGATCATCGACGCTACATAGACCGCCTTATGGTGGAGCACCCACTCCAGTACGCGCCGGTAGCCACGGTAGAAGCGGGTGTCATAGGCGTCGCCCTGCTCCTGCTTGTGATGGGGTTTGGCGAAGTGGTAGCACAATAGGGGCGTGACAGTCAGGCACAGCAGCCACGAAGCGAACAACGTCAGTGCCAGCACGACCACGAGATTGTGCAGATACTCGCTCGTGGCGTTCTGGCCAAAAAAGAACGGCGAGAACACGATCACGATCACGAGCGAGGACGTGAGCAGCGGAATGGCGAGCGTGCGGCCCGCCTCGAGGCAGGCATGCTTACGATCTTCGCCACCGGCCAGGCGGCGTTCGATGTCTTCGGCAATCACAATGCCGTTGTCCACCAACAAGCCGAGCGCAATGATGATGGCGCCCATCGAGACGTTCTGAAGCTCGATGTTCATCGCGCGCATGACGATGAGTGCACTGAGGATCGTCAACGGCACGATCATGCCCACGATGATCCCGGTGCGCCAACCGAGAAATAGCACGACGACACCGAGGACGACGATGATCGTCTCCATCATGACGTGGTTCATTTTGCCCATCTCGTGCTTGACGACATCGGCCTGGAAAGTGACGTATGACAGATCGAAACCCGCCGGCAGCAGCTTCTCCTGGTCTGCAACCCGTGCTTTGAGCGCTTTTCCGAACTGCTCCACGTTCTGACCGGAGGCCATCGAAACCGCCATGACGACAGCGGGCTGGCCTTTGTAGATGGCAGCAGATTCCGGCGGATCGGCTGGCCGCACACTCACCTGCGCCAGTTCACCCAATGCGATCGTCGGCACGGGCGCCGTACTACTTTGCGGTCGTGGCAGCGCGATCGGCATTGCTCGCAGGGAGGGAGCGTCACGCACTTCGCCACTGACCGCCAAGGTTGCATTGATGCCGCCGACAACAATTTGTCCACCCGAAGCGACGACGTTCTGTTTGACGAGTTGGTCGATCACCCCCTGTGGTGTCAGCTCCAATCGCGCGAGCCTAGGCCGATCGAATTCGAGATAGACGCGCTCTTCCTGCAGGCCGTAGAAAGTGATGCGCTCAATACCAGGCACGGTGTACAGGCGGTCGCGCATCTGCTTGAGCGCGACGCGCATCTCGCTCATGGAGTAACCTGGTGCAGTGACCGCAATCGAGGCAACCGCGACGCGGCCGAAGTCTTCGTCGACGAAAGGCCCCATCGTGCTCTGTGGTAAGGCATCCTTCGAATCGGCGACCTTGGCCCGGACGCGCTGCCAGATCGGTGCCAAGTCGGTGTAGCGGTCCCAGATCGTGACCTGGATCATGGCGCTGCCTGCGCGCACGGTGCTCGTCACGCGCTTGACCTCTGCCAGTTCGCGCAAGCGCTCCTCGATCGGCCGGGCAATGAGTTGCTCAACGCGTTCGGCGGGCAGCCCCGGGTTCAACGCCGTGACCATCGCATCGCGGACCGTGACAGTCGGCTCCTCCTGAGAAGGAAAATTCAGGAAGGTCGCGATGCCGGCGACGAAAATGATGAGCGCTACAAAGTAGGTAAGTCGACTGGCGCGCAGCGCCATCTCGGTGATCTTCATGATGAAGTAACCTGGTGGATCGCGTTAGCGCTTGGTCAATTGAGTGGTGGCTTCCAGTGGTGTCACTGGCTGTCCATCGGTGAGCCATCCTCCTCCGGCGGCAACCACCGTCTCGCCGGGCTTGAGTCCAGCGAGGACGCGCGCGCTGTCTCCTTCCTGTACCGGCGTGAAGCGCACCGCGCGACGGTGCACCTTCTTATCTTCAGGGGTGTAGACGAAGACGGAAGCCTCGCCCGGCTTCGTGCCGAGCACCAGCGAGGCATAAGGTATGGATACAGTCTCGGGCCGAGAGGTCTTGGAGGTTGCCGCAGGTGCGTCGAGCACGACCTGTACGGGAATACCTGGCCGAAGTGCGCGCGCTTGCGCGTTATCTTCAGGCACTAGCACCACGGGTAGGAGCGAGCCATTTTCGGCGCGCAGACCGACACGACGTACCACCGCTCGGATTGGTTGTTCGGCTCCGCTCCAGCTCAGTTCTGCGCGTTGGCCGACATCTATGTGAGGTGCCTGTGTAGTAGACGCGTTCGCGATGATCTCAGTGCCACTGCGCACGCCGTCGACCTGAAATACCGGCGCACCAGCAGCAATGTCGGTGAACGCCAAAGCCAGCTTTTCCGCCACGACACCATCGAAAGGAGCGACGATCATCGTGCCACGTTGTGCTCGTTCGGCCAGGCCAAGCGCCGCCTTGGCAGTGCGCGCTTGACCCTCTGCGACCGCTAGCTGCGCCTTCGCGCTCTCGAACGCAGCAGGGGAGATGACTTCGCTTTCGAGCAACCGGCGCTGTTGATCTGTCTGTACACGTCGATCCATCAGGCCGGCTTCGGCGGCCGCCAGGGATGCTTGCGCTTGTGTCACGCGAAGCCGGTCAGGTTGCGCATCAAGTTCTGCCAGGACTTGGCCGCGGGAGAACCGTTCACCCACGTCGACGTTCAACTTGGCGATCCGTCCTCCTGTTTCAAATCCTAGGATGCTGCGCTCGGTTGCTCGCGCCGAGCCAGTCAATTCGATGCGAGAGCTATGCGGGAGATCCGACTGCGCGGCGGCGAGCTTCACTGCGCGCGGAGGCTCGGATACGGTGGATTGCGAGTTTCCGCACCCTGAGAGCAGAGTCGAAATGGATAGTGTGCAAGCAACCGCCAAGGAGCGCGGTGCGCACGCGGTCATGACACCGCTACGGACGCGACTCATGTGCGTCCTTTTGCCGGGACAAGTTCGAGATGGCCCGAGGCGAGATCCTGGAGCGCCCGAAAGAAATGCCGCCGCTCTGCGGGTGCGAGTATTGGCAAACCCAGAAGATCGGCGAACAGGGCGCCATCCAATGCCAGCATGATGAGTGCCGCGGTCTCGGTGCCACGCGGGGATCGACGCACGCGTTCGTACTGCACGCGGTACCACTCGCGCAGTGGGTCGAGAAGTGTTGGATCTTCCGCAGCTGCCGCGAGCAGCGCTGCGCCCTTCTTCTGCATCTCGTCGTCGGGCATCGCTTCCACCTGGCTCGACAGCCAGGGGTCCGGATCTCCGGCAAACCTGCGCTCGTGATTGGCTTGTACCGCGTCGAACGCCCGGATCATCTCGTCGATCAGTGTCACGAACAAATCGCGTTTGGTCTTGAAGTGATAGAGAAACGCCCCTTTGCTCAACCCGGCCCGCACAACGACGGCGTCCAGTGTCAAGCGACTGGCACCTTCCTCCAGCACCAGTTCGCGGGCGGCCTGCAGGATGCGGTCGCGAGTTCGCTGGGCTCCTTGCTGGAGGCCGGGCTGCGCATCGGCGCTGCTATGGGCAGTGGACGGGGGGGGCAACTTTGTTTTCGCGCGGGGCGGCATGGTCGTGCTCCAAAAAAGCTTGAGTCATATACAGTCCAGACGGTATAGTAGAAGCCATACAACAGTCCGTCAAGACTTTTTCGGAACGCAAGGAGCTGCCATGTCTCAAATTCTTGAACGCTATCGCCTCATTGCCATGATTTCTCCGCTACTGCTTCTTGCGGCCTGCAGCCATGCCCCGCACTCTGCCGATCCACCTCGCCTGGATGTACCGGCCCATTTCTCAAATGAAGAGGGAGGTGAAGGCATCTTGGACAAATCGTCCCGCCGTACTCTTCCCGTCGATTGGTGGACGGCCTACGGCGATCCGCACCTCAATGCCTTGGTCCGGGCGGCGCTGGAGCGCAATACCGAACTGACGATTGCGCGAGCGCGCGTGGACGAGGCATCGGCCGCCACGCGGCGAGCACGGGCCTCCCTGCTCCCCTCGTTGTCCGCGGGCACGCAGGCAACTCGAGGACGCGACTATTCAGAGAACGTTGCAATCGGCAATGATGGCCGCGCCACGTTGTCCGCATCGTGGGAGGCAGACCTGTCGGGACGGCTTTCGCAGGCAGCAGAAGGTGCGCGCCTGGATGCGGTGGCAGCCGAACAAGCGTGGGTTGCCACGCGGTGGCAGGTCGCGTTTGAAACAGTGTCGGCGGCTGTGCAGCAGCGCCAAGCCAGTGAGCTCGAAGCGCTAGCCGCGGCGCGGCTGGCATCCGCAGAACGACTCGTCTTGCTGATGCAACGGAAGTTCGAGGCCGGACAAGCTACCGGCTTCGACATCGAGCGTACCCGCGCCGGCGTCGTCGCACTGCGCGTGGAGCAAGAGCAACTGCGGCGTGCGCGCGGCGAGGCGACGCATGCACTCGATGTACTAGTGGGACAAACGCCCGGAGCGCCTGCAGCTTCCCCAACTCTTGCGTCGCTCGCCGTCCCGGACTGGACACCGACACGCATACCTGCGGACCTGCTGAGTGAGCGGCCCGACGTGCGCGCCGCCGAAGCGAAGTTCGCCGCCGAAACCGCGCGCTGGAACGCAGCCGAAGGCGAACGCTTCCCCAGGCTGGTGTTGGACCTGAGCGGCGGACGGCAGCGCGTAGAGAGTGTGGGAACCCGCATCACTGGAAACATTTTTTCACTTGGGGCCGGGGTGTCGTTGCCGATCTTCGATGGTGGCGCGATCCGTGCCGGCATCGAGACCGGAGAGGCGCGCAGCCGAGCTGCCCGTGCGGAGTTCGAGCGCACTTTGTTGAGTGCTTTGCAGGACGTAGAGAACGCATATCTCGGTTGGCATACGCAGCACGCAGCACTGGAGCATCAGGCCGAGGGTGTCGCAGTCGCGGAGCGTCAGCTCGATCGCAGCCGACGTCTGTTCGAGGCGGGACAAGTGGACGCCACGGTGGTGGCCGAGGCTGAGGCCGGGGTGCTGTCAGCGCAGGCTTCGCTGATCCGCACGCGGGCCGAGACAGCCATGCAATGGGGCGTCCTGGCAAAAGCATTATCCGGCTCTCCTGTTTGATCGCAGAAACATGCTGGAGCAGCTTGCGAAGGCTAGCTAAATAGCGTGACGCAAGGCGAAGGTGGTGAGGCCTGAGTGATGAGGAATGCGAACATGGAAATTCGACACCTGCGCTACTTTCTGGCGGTGGCAGAGGAGCTGCACTTTGCCCGAGCCGCAGAGCGCCTCCACATAGAGACATCGCCGCTGTCGCGCGCCATCAAGGAACTTGAGGAAGAGTTGGGCGTAGCGCTATTTGCGAGAACCACTCGGAGCACCCGCTTGACTCGTGCGGGCAGGCTCTTCTTTGAGAGCGTGCCGCGTGTCTTCGCAGCTTTGCAGCAGGCGCGCGACAGTGTGAACGCCGCAGCCAATGGCTTTCATTGCCAGCTCCGTATTGCATTGTCTGATGGAATCACGCCATCGCGCCTGCCTGCGTTGTTGGCGCTCTGCCGGCAGGAAGAGCCGGAAGTGGAAGTTCGCTTCTTCGAGGTGCCTTTGGCACAGCAAATCAAGGGATTGTGTGGCGAACTGTACGATCTCGGCTTCGCTCAATCGGATGAAGTCGGCGAAGGCATCATCGCCGTGCCGGTGTGGAGTGACCCTCTGATGGTAGCTGTGCCCGCACGGCACCCCTTGCTATCCCACAAACAGATTCCCCTAGAAGAGCTGTTGCGGTATCCGCTGGTGCTCTGCGACGCGGTGGCGTGTGAGGGCCATGCTCGGCAAGTTGAACGGGTGCTACGTCGCGTGGACATAGAGCCACTGATTGCCGAACGCGTGACTTCCAGCGATCTAATGATGGTCCTGGTTTCGGCGGGACTTGCACTAGGCCTCACAGGAGGCGCGCATATCACAGCCAGCAGGGAACAGGGGGTGGTCGCACGGCCGCTGACTGGACGTTCGCCAATGCTCACGACCTATCTACTACGGCCGGCCAGCGAGCCGTCAGAAATGCTGACTCGCTTCATGGAACGCGTTCATTCGATCAAATCTCCAGATGCCAAAGGTCGGCGGTAAACCATCACACAATCTCCCAAAGAAAATTAACCATGAAGAAGATTGCTCTCATATTGCTTTCCTCGACATTGGCAGCCTGCAGCCCATCTGGGAAACCAGATAAAGCCAACCTTCCGACAGTCGATGAATTAGCGCTCAATCCTGAGCGTCTGAAAGAGTTGCGCAAGCAATGCAAGTTGGATCGACCAATGCTGGGCGACCAACTATGTAACCGGGTTGCCGAGGCTACGCGAAAGCGCTTTTACGAACCTGAATTCAACACATAAGTGCAACGCTCACCCCTGCATAAACTTCGTACGGCGTCTTCCAGCCCAGGCGTTTTCGCGGGCGTAAATTGATCTTCGTTACCACGCGACTGACCGCCTCGACGGTCAGCTTGCTGAAGTCGCCGCCCTTGGGAAAATACTGCCGGAGCAGGCCGTTGGTATTTTCATTAGTGCCTCGCTGCCAGGATGAATAGGGTTCTGCAAAAAAGACTTGGCACTGGCTCCGATGCGCAATGCGTTCATGCCCGGCAAACTCCTTCCCGTTATCCAGCGTCAGCGTGTGAACAGCATGCCCCTTGAGCAACAGATTGATCGCCCGCGTTACCTGCCGGCGCGTCCTGCGCTTGACCGGATAGGCGCTCAGGTAGCCGCTTTTACGATCAACCAGCGTGACCAGATTGCCGCCTACGCCATGCACCGTGTCACCCTCCCAATCACCTAGACGCTCGCGGGCTTCGACCTCAGCAGGGCGCTCGGTTATCGATACGCGATTACGCAACTGTCCGCGCCGGTCGTGGCTTCCGTAGCGTTTTCGGTACAGCTTCCTGCGGTGCCGCAAATACTTGTATAACTCGCCACCTGCGTGTTTGTCGGTGGCGATAAACCGATAAATCCACTCGTGACTGACCGCGCGCTCCGGCTGCTCTTGCTTCAGGCGCTGAGCAATCTGCTCCGGGCTCATACCGTGTTTTAGCCAGAGCGGCAGATAATGGCTGAACCACGTTAATGGCTTGCAGTGCTTGCGCGCCTGCGCTCGACGGGCATCACTTTCATGGGTCGCAGCAACCGCTTTGTAGGTCTTCTGGGAGCTGTTGCGGCGAACCTCACGACTTATCGTCGAGGGATGTACGCCAACCTGTTTCGCGATGCTTGCCTGGCTTTTTCCGGCGCTCAGACCGGCCTCAATCTGGTAACGTTGGCCCTGAGTTAGCTGCCGGTAATGCGTAGTCATCTGCGCTTGAATCCTTCGGTGTGAGAGCCTGGATTCTACCGGTGGCTGACTCTCTGCCTATCGTTTCAAACGTTGCACTTATTCTATGAATTCAGGGAAGATGGCGATGTGCCCCACACCACGCCTAAAGAGCCGCCGAAGTTCTAAGCTGGTGGTCATGCCGGAGTATGTATGCCGGATATGAAAAATTTGAAGGAGAATCGCAATGGGTTGGATCTATCTTGTTTTGGCTGGATTGTTTGAAATCGGATGGCCGGTCGGGCTGAAAATGGCGCAAGAGCCAACATCGCGTTGGAGTGGGGTCGCAGTAGCCGTCTCTTTCATGACAATTAGCGGCGCCTTCCTATGGCTTGCTCAGCGTCAGATACCGATTGGGACTGCTTATGCGGTGTGGACGGGTATCGGAGCGGCGGGAACTTTCTTAGTCGGAATTCATTTCTATGGCGACCCAACCTCCCTGATGCGATACCTTGGCGTGGCGTTGATCATCCTGGGCGTTATCACGCTCAAGTTATCGAGTTGATCGCTAGCTCCATTGGTAGCGTAGTCGCTAGGCGACCCAGCTCCCAGAGTGGATCGGGCGCTGGGAACTCGTACGGTCACCTCCTCTCTCTAGTCGCTATGTGACGAGCTTGCCGGCGCCTCGGGAGAGTTCGAGCCAGTGCGCGTAAGGCGGTGGGAGCACCCATTCCGGGTGGCTCCACCTTCAGTGCCTGCGCCAAGGTGACCTGAGTACGAACTTTGTAGCCAGTCAGGCAGTGAGTTCGGAGGGGATGCTATCGGATTGGATCCAGTTGCGCCGGATCGTCGCCGGCGGTTTGTAAGCATGCGCGCTATGCGGCCGCTGCTCGTTGTAGAACTGTCGCCAACGTTCGATCAGCACCTTCGCTTCGGTCCGACTGCGGAACCATTCGCGGTTGAGCAGTTCGTCGCCCATCGTTGCCTGCGAAGTCAGGACCAGCAGAATCCTGAGGGGAGTTCTCATCATGGTTTTCTCCGTTCAGACGCTTGGGATCAAGCGGCCGGAGACCACTACGCCTGCTTGGCTTTGCGCGCTGCCTCGACCAAGCTGTCGAGCCAGTCCTGATGGCCGTTGATCATCGGGTTGGGTTTGGCGTTGTGCAGCTCCTCGGCCGGTTTGCCCTTCTGAGTTTCCTGCGTGAGGATGCGCACGCGCCTGCCGTCCAGGTTCTCAACCAGCCAGGCGTGATGCACATCCAGGCGCGTATCTGTGCCTTCCTCGCCGGACCAGCCGTGCCAGGCCACGCGGCCGGGTTGCCCATCCGCAGGTGGCACGTATTCGTTGCACTGCCCCTCTACCGGGAAGCCGAAGGTCTCGAAGTAAAACCGATCGCCGTCGGCCAGTACCGGGCCTTTGCCGTCATGAAAGCACACGTTAGCCGAGTTGGCGTAGTAGCTTGGCCACAGCGATGGTGTGACGAGTAGAGGCCATACGTCGGCCGCGCTCAAGCCGGCGGCGATGATCTCATTGGAGGCGAAATTCTCAGTAAAGCCCGGCGTGTAGCCTTCGGGCCAGAGGATGGCGTTCTGTTGCTTGCTCATATCGAAGCTCCTTCACAAAATGTCGATGACGCAACAGGGGTGGCTGCGTCATTCAAGTGGTCATGGAGCAAATCATGAGCCTCCATCTGCAATAAGTGAAATCCTAAGTTTCTATTTTTGATATCATAAAATATGATATCAAGGCCTAGGTTCTGCCATCCACCGACTAGGCTATCTCGCAGCGGCGCTACGAAAGGGCGCGTCTCCAATTGAGCCGACTGATTGCTTATTTGTAGTGCGAGGTAGAGTTGTGCTGAGCATGACGATAGGAGCGATCTTGCCTACTTGTTGTTAGCACAGGAAGTGAACAGCAGTGCTCGTATCCAGCGATGTGCTGGATCGTGATGGGTGCGTTCGTGCCAAGCAGCCGTCTTGGTGAACCCCGGTATCTTCACCGGCGGCAGGGAGATAGCCAGCTTGTCCATACCGGCGACCAAGCGGCTCGGCAAGATCGCAACCATGTCACTGGCACGCAGGATGTCTGGCAAGATCAGAAAGCTCTTGACCGACAGTGTGACGCTGCGTCGTTTGCCCAACTGTTCTAGCGCATCGTCGGTGACGCCGCGGAAACCTCCACCATCGTAGGAAACAAGCGCATGGTCGAGAGCACAGAACTGTTTAACGGTCAGCTTGCGCCCCATAGCCGCAGGATGGTCTTCCCGCAGGACACACACATAGTGTTCCTTGAACAGCTCTCGGGCATGCAGATTTGGCGGAGTGATCTCTGGCGTCAGGAGGGCTAAATCGATCTGACCGCGCTCAAGCTGGTTCTGTAGCTGCCCGCTCTCGACTGGCACTAATGAGACTCGTACACGCGGTGCGTGCCGTTTAAGTGCCGATAGAAATGGGACAGCAACGGCACGCAGCGCATAGTCCGTCGCGGCGATGGAGAAGGTCAGTTGTGCGGTGGCCGGATTGAAGGAAGGTGGCTGGAGCAGCGCGTCGATTTCGGCGAGCACCTGCTTGACAGGCATCCCTAGATCCAGCGCCCGCTGCGTTGGAACGATACCCCGCTGCGAGCGCGCGAAAAGCGGGTCACCGAAGCTCTCGCGCAACCGCGTCAGCATGCCACTCAAGGCCGGCTGGGTTAGTCCCAGACGGGCCGCCGCCCGTGTCACATTGCGTTCGTCTAACAATGCGTCCAGCGCCTTGAGCAAGTTGAGATCCATACTCTTGATATTTTTCATTTTTATTCCAATCTTAAATATCATCGTTTTTCATGATATCTAAATATTGCCTATGAGTGGAAGCAAGGCCCATTGACGGCTTTTTTTGGGTAACTTGCTTGGAACTCTGTATGCGCCGCAGTGCGCTTTCGCTTGCGGCGCTTTTCTTTGACTCGCCACCGCGCTCATTCTTTCTTTTCCCTCGACCATTGTGCTGCGAACGGTCTTTGACCGGCACTAGCCCAGAACCGATCCTGACGCCTGCGACACCCCCTGTGCAACGCTTTCAATGAGACACCAGCGCAGGAGAAATCGGAGGACAGGTCATGCAAGGGACGAACGTTCTGTTCGGCCAGATCGCTGTGGTAATCGGCATCGTGATCGCCGGCGTCTGGGGCGCCACACAATGGACAGCAGCGACCCTTGGCTATCAAGTACGCCTCGGATCGCCCTGGTTCGATCTTCTAGGTGTACCGGTTTATCACCCGTGGCGCTTGTTCGAATGGTGGTTCTTCTTTGATGCCTACGCGCCGCACGTCTTCGACACAGGCGGTGCGATTGCGGGTGGTAGCGGTTTGTTCGCTTTACTCGTCGCCATCGCCATGTCGGTATGGCGTTCTCGGCAGTCGCGGCTGGTTACGACTTATGGTTCGGCACGCTGGGCCGATGCCGTCGACATCCGCAAAGCTGGACTGACCCTCCCGGCGGGCGTCTTCCTCGGCCAACACGACGACCAATACCTCCGACATGAGGGGCCGGAACATGTCCTGAGCTTCGCACCCACGCGCTCGGGCAAGGGCGTGGGCTTGGTGGTGCCTACGTTGCTTTCGTGGCCGGCGTCCGCCGTCATTCACGACATTAAGGGAGAGAACTGGAAGATCACGGCGGGCTGGCGTTCGCGCTTTTCGCACTGCCTGCTTTTCAACCCCACCGATAGGCAGTCGGCCGCCTACAACCCGCTGCTTGAAGTCCGGCGCGGCGCACATGAAGTGCGCGACGTGCAGAACATCGCCGACATTCTGGTTGACCCTGAAGGTGCGTTAGAGAAGCGCAATCATTGGGAGAAGACCAGCCACGCGCTACTGGTCGGTGCAATCTTGCATGTTCTGTACGCAGGCGAGGACAAGACGCTGCGCGGCGTCGCCAACTTCCTCAGCGACCCGGCGTGTCCGTTCGAGCTGACGCTGCACCGGATGATGACGACGAAGCACCTGGGCGATGCGCCTCACCCGGTTGTCGCATCCGCTGCCCGCGAAGTGCTCAACAAGTCGGACAACGAGCGATCGGGCGTGCTCTCCACCGCCATGTCGTTTCTCGGCCTGTACCGCGACCCGACCGTGGCCGAAGTCACATCGCGCTGCGATTGGCGCATCGCCGACCTGATTTCCGCCGAGCACCCGGTATCGCTCTATCTGGTGGTGCCGCCCTCCGACATAAGCCGCACCAAGCCGCTGATCCGGCTCATCTTGAACCAGATCGGGCGGCGGCTGACCGAATCGCTCGACGGCAGCGATGGCATCGCGCGCCGGCACAAGCTGCTGCTGATGCTGGACGAGTTTCCGGCGCTGGGTCGCCTCGATTTTTTCGAGTCCGCGCTTGCCTTCATGGCCGGCTACGGCATCCGCAGCTTTCTCATCGCTCAAAGCCTGAACCAGATCGACAAGGCGTATGGGCAGAACCATTCCATCCTCGACAACTGCCATGTCCGGGTGACTTTCGCCACCAACGACGAAAGGACGGCGAAAAGGATTTCCGAAACCCTCGGCACCGCCACCGAGCTTCGCGCGCAGCGCAACTACGCGGGCCACCGCCTCGCTCCGTGGCTGGGGCACCTGATGGTGTCGCGTCAGGAAACTGCACGTCCGCTGCTGACGCCCGGCGAGGTGATGCAGCTTCCACCTGAGGACGCCGTAGTCATGGTGTCCAGCGTTGCCCCGATCCGCGCGAAGAAGCTGCGTTACTACGTCGACGCCAATTTCAAGGATCGCGTCCTGCCACCGCCCGTGCTCGCAGTCGGGAGGTACGCCGACGCGCCGCCAGCCCGCCCCGACGACTGGAGCGGCTTGGCGATCCCGGCCGTACCTACGGCGCCGACCTCGGTATCCGCCGATGGTCCGGGCGGCACCGATGACGGCGGCCCGCGCCGCCAGCTCGAACTCTCCGAAACCGTCGCCTACGAGCCCGAGTTGGACGCGTGTGCGAACGACCTGGAGCTGCTCGATGACGACGACCTGGCGCTCCCGCTTCCCGGCCAGCTCGACCCGGCCATGCAGCGCACGGCCCGGCTGGCTTCTCTCGACCCCAACGACGGAATCGACCTATGAGCCAATACCGCCTCAATCTTTTCATCCAGCCCGAGCACGCCAAGCGCCTGGATGAACTTGCCGCCAAGAAAGGCGTGTCCAAGTCCTCCATCGTCGCAGCGGCCTTGGCGTCCTGGCTGTCACCCGATGCGGGCGACCAGCGTGAGGCCGCCATTGCCAAGCGGCTGGATCGACTGTCGCGGCAGACCGAACGCATGGAGCGCGACCAGAACATCCAGATCGAAACGCTGGCGCTGTTCATCCGCTATTTCTTGACCATCAGCACGCCGGTGCCAGAAGCCCACAAGGACGCGGCCCGCGCCCAGGGCAAAGCGCGCTTCGAGCAGTTCGTCGAGCAGTTGGGTCGCCACCTGCTGCGTGGCCGCAGTCTGGTGCGCGACGTGGTGGAGGAACTGCACCCCGATCCGATGCGGATGGATGACGCAGCAGCGATGGCGTCCGCCGATGAGCGAGCTGCAGAGCGTGCGTCATGAGTGCCGTTCCGCAGATTCCGCCTGAATCTCGCTCATCCGCCGCGGCGTCCCAGGATCGCCGCATCCAGATGCTGCGCACGGCGATGGGGCCGCTGATCGCCGCTGCGCTCGAAGATCCGGATGTTGTGGAAATCATGCTCAACCCCGATCGCACCCTGTGGGTGGATCGGCTGTCGTCGGGTCGCTCGCCGCTGGGCGTGGAGATGCCCGAGGCCGATGGTGAACGCATCATCCGCCTGGTCGCCGCGCATGTCGGCGCGGAGGTGCATCGCGGCCAGCCGCTCTTGACCGCCGAGTTGCCGGAAACCGGCGAGCGTTTCGAGGGCATCCTGCCTCCGGCCGCCCCGGGGCCAGCCTTCGCGCTACGCAAGCGGGCCGTGAGCATCATCGGCCTGGATCGCTACGTGGCCGACGGCATCCTGACCGCCGGGCAGGCCGAGTTCCTGCGCCGCGCCGTGCGCGAGCGGCAGAACATCCTGATCGCCGGCGGCACCAGCACCGGCAAGACCACGCTGGCGAACGCGCTGCTGGCCGAGATCGCCGCCACAGGCGACCGCGTGCTGGTGCTCGAAGACACCATCGAGCTGCAATGCGCGGCCCGCGACCATGTGCCGCTGCGCACCCGCGCCGGCGTCGTCACAATGACCGAGCTGGTGCGGGCCACGATGCGCCTGCGGCCTGACCGCGTGATCGTCGGCGAAGTGCGTGGCGGCGAAGCCCTGGACTTGGTGAAGGTCTGGGGCACCGGCCACCCCGGCGGCATTGCCACCATCCATGCCGGCTCCGCCTTGGGCGCACTGCTGCGTCTGGAGCAACTGATCCTCGAAGTGGCAGTGAATCCGCCCCGCGCCCTGATCGCCGAGGCGGTCAACGTGGTGATTCACATCGCAGGCCGTGGCCGCAAACGTCACGTCGAAACCATCTCCCGTGTCGTCGGCTTCGACGGTGCGGGCTATCGCCTGACAGATGCGCTGGAAACGCCGTTTCCCGAGCTGCCGCCGGTTCCTCTTGCAGCCGCTGCCGCTGCGCCTTCCTCGACCCCTGACCAACCTGGAGAACTGCCATGACGCACGTTGATGCTTTCCGTCTTTCCGTAAATCCTATTTCTCGCCTGTCCAGCATGGCGCGGCTGCGCCACCTGGCCCGTCCCGCAGGGCAAGGGCTGCTGCTGGCCGCGCTGATGCTGTTGCTGGCGGGCACGGCGCAGGCCGCCGGTTCCTCGATGCCGTGGGAAGGGCCGCTGACCTCCATCCTCGAATCCATCCAAGGGCCAGTCGCCCGGATCGTGGCGGTGATCATCATCATCTCGACGGGGCTTGCGCTGGCGTTCGGTGATACCAGCGGCGGCTTTCGCAAGCTGATCCAGATCGTGTTCGGCCTGTCCATCGCGTTCGCCGCGTCCTCGTTCTTCCTGTCGTTCTTCAGCTTCTCCGGAGGGGCCGTCGTATGAGTAAGGCCACCGATCTTCCGGGCTTTGAAGTGCCGCTGCATCGCTCGCTGACCGAGCCGATCCTGCTGGGCGGTGCGCCGCGCACCGTGGCGATTGCCAACGGCACGCTAGCCGCCGCCGTCGGGCTGGGCCTGCAACTGTGGATTCCCGGCGTGGTGCTCTGGATCGTCGGCCACTCGCTGGCCGTATGGGGTGCGCGCGTCGATCCGCAGTTCATGCAGGTCTTCGCGCGGCATATCAAACACCGCCCGCTTCTGGACGTGTGAGGGGAGGACGCCATGCTGAACCTTGCCGAATATCGTCAGCGCCCGGCCTTGCTTGCCGACTGGCTGCCCTGGGCCGGGCTGGTCGCGCCGGGCGTTGTGCTGAACAAAGATGGTTCGTTTCAACGCACGTTCCAGTTTCGCGGCCCCGACTTGGACAGTGCGACACAGGGCGAGCTGATTGCCACGTCGGCGCGGCAGAACAACGCGCTTCGCCGTACCGGGTCTGGCTGGGCCTTCTATATCGAGGCCGAGCGGATGCGGGCATCGAGCTATCCGCAATCCTCCTTTCCCGAACCACTGTCCTGGCTGGTGGATGAGGAGCGACGCGCGGCGTTCGAGGAGTCGGATGGCCATTTCGAGAGCGTCTATCACTTCACGTTGCAACACCTACCGCCGCAAGAGTCTCGCGCCCGTGCGGCTGGGATGCTGTACGAGAACCGGCCCACTGAGGGTGTGGACTGGCGTGGTCGGCTTGATTCCTTCGTGGCAGAGACCGATCGCGTGTTCGACCTGCTCGATGGTGTGATGCCGGAGATTGCCTGGCTGGACGATAGCCAGACGCTGACCTACCTGCATGCCACAGTCTCCACGCGGCGCTATCGCGTCGGCGTGCCCGACGTGCCGTTCCATATCGACGCACTGCTGGCCGATGCCGCGCTGGTCGGCGGCCTGGCGCCCATGCTGGGCGATCAGCACCTGCGCGTGGTGTCGGTACGAGGCTTCCCGACCTCGACCTGGCCGGGGATCTTGGACGACCTCAACCGCCTGGGCTTTGCGTATCGCTGGAGTACGCGCTTCCTGTGCCTGGACAAAGCCGAGGCGGAACGGGAATTGGGGCGCTTGCGGCGCCAATGGTTCGCCAAGCGCAAGAACGTCATCGCGCTGCTGCGCGAAACGATCTTTCAGCAGGAAAGCCCGCTGGTCGATACCGATGCCAGCAACAAGGCCGCCGACGCCGATGCCGCCTTGCAGGAGCTGGGCAGCGATCAAGTCGCCTTCGGCTACCTCACCGCCACGGTGACGGTGCTCGACGCCGACCCGGCCGTGGCCGACGAGAAGCTGCGCATGGTGGAGCGCGTCATCCAGGGCCGGGGTTTCGTGACCATCCCCGAAACCCTCAACGCAGTCGATGCCTGGCTGTCGTCCGTCCCCGGCAACGCATACGCGAACGTGCGTCAGCCCATCGTTTCGACGCTGAACCTGGCGCACATGATGCCGATGTCAGCGGTATGGGCTGGGCCGGAGAAGAACGAACACCTCGATGGCCCGCCGCTGATCGTCACCCGCACCGATGGCGCGACGCCGTTCCGGCTGGTGACGCACATCGGCGACGTGGGGCACACCCTTGTCGCCGGGCCGACCGGCATGGGCAAGTCGGTGCTGCTCGCCATATTGGCCATGCAGTTCCGGCGCTACTTCGGCTCGCGGATCTTCGCCTTCGACATGGGGCGCTCGATGCGCGCCACCATCCTCGGCCTTGGCGGTGAGCACTACGACCTCGGTGCCGATGGCGGCATCGCCTTCCAGCCACTCGCGCGAATAGCCCACGAGGGCTACCGCACCTGGGCCGCCGAATGGGTGGAGGGCCGGCTGCTGCACGAAGGCGTGACGGTCGGCCCGGACGAGAAGGCTGCCATTTGGTCGGCGCTGCGAAGCCTTGCCGGTGCGCCAGTGGAGCAGCGCACCATGACCGGCTTGTCGGTGTTATTGCAGTCCAACGCGCTGCGCCAAGCGCTCGCGCCCTATGTGTTGGGCGGCGCCCACGGCAAGCTGCTGGACGCTGACCACGACCGGCTGGGCATGGCCGACGTGCAGGGCTTTGAGATGGAAGAACTGATGCACAGCCCCGCCGCCGTGCAAGCAGTGCTGCGCTACCTGTTCGCCCGCTTCGACGAACGTTTTGACGGCGCGCCCACGCTGCTGATCCTCGATGAAGCGTGGCTGTTCCTCGATGAGCCGTCCTTCGCGGCCCGCATCCGGCAATGGCTCAAGACGCTCAGAAAAAAGAACGTCAGCGTCATCTTTGCCACGCAGTCGCTGGCCGACATCAAGGACTCGACCATCGCGCCAGCCATCATCGAAAGCTGCGCGAGCAGGATCTTCTTACCTAACCCGCAGGCCACCGAGCCGCAGATTCGCACGATCTACGAAGGCTTCGGCTTGAACAGCCGCCAGATTGAGATCGTGGCGACCGCACAGCCCAAGCGCGATTACTACTACCAGTCGCGCCTCGGCAATCGCCTGTTCGACCTCGACCTGGGGCCTGTCGCGCTCGCATTCGCGGGCGCATCCACCCCTCAAGACCAACGCGATATTGACCGCGTGCTGACGCAGGCCGGCGCTCCCGGCTTCGCCGGCGCGTGGCTGCGCCATCGCGGCCTCGGCTGGGCCGCCGACCTGCTGCCGTCCGCTCCGGCGGCAGCTTCCTTTCTCGCTTCTCAACCGCTGGAGGTTTCACCATGAAGACCAAGCCCCGTTTGCTCTCTGTCTCACTCGCTGCCGTGCTGTCGGTATCGCTGCTGGCCGTGCAGCCCGCATCCGCGCTGACGGTGTTCGACCCGTCCAACTTCGTGCAGAACACGCTGACCGCCGTGCGCACGCTGGAACAGATCAACAACCAGATCAACCAGCTTCAGAACGAGGCGCAGATGTTGATGAACCAGGCCAGGAACCTGGCAAATCTCGACTTCAACATCGTCAACCGCCTGCGCTCGACGCTCGCCACCACCGAGCGCCTGATCGCCGAGGCGCGCGGCTTGGCCTACGACGTGCAGAGCATGGATGCCACGTTCGCCCGCCTGTACCCGGAACAGTACGCCGCCACCATCAGCGGCGACCGCATGGCACAGGACGCCCGCGAACGCTGGCAGAACACCTTGAACGGCTTGCACACCGCGATGCGGATGCAGGCGCAGGTGTCGCAGAACCTCGCCCAAGACGAAAGCGCGCTGGCCGATCTCGTGAGCCAGAGCCAGTCGGCCACCGGCGCGCTGCAAGCGATGCAGGCGACGAACCAGCTCCTGGCTTTGCAGGCCAAGCAGTCGATCCAGGCGCAGCAGCTCCAGATCACGCAAGACCGGGCCGCTTCACTGGAACTGGCGCGGCAAGCGGCGGCTATGGAGCGCGCCCGCGAAGTGCGGCGGCGCTTTCTGGGCACCGGCACGCCGTACACGCCGCAGTCCGTCAACTTCTATAACAACTGACCGGAGGCGGCCATGCGATGCGCTTCCGTCCTGATGGCCGTGCTGCTGACCGCGTGCGGCCAGCAGCCGGCCGAGAACCTGGCCGACGCCCTGGCCGCAGATCCGGTGCGGCTCAAGGCGTTGCGCGGGCAATGCGCGGCCGACCGGCAGGCCGTGGGCGAGGATGCCTGCCGCGCCGCCGCTGAAGCCTTCCGGCGGCGCTTCTTCGCCGGCCATACCGGGCCGGATGAATACAACTCGCTGGCTGAACTCCCGCCGATTCCGCCGAGCTTCGATACGCCCGCAGATGAATTGCCAGAGGGCGCCGTTCCGCTCACTCCGCCCGAGGATTCGCCATGAACGACGTGACCATCATCGACCGTTTCCTCGATACGTTCTCGCGCTACATCGACTCGGGCTTCGGCTTATTGCAGGGCGAAGTGGCATTTCTCACCGCCACGCTCATCGTCATCGACATGACGATCGCTGGCCTGTATTGGGCCATGAGCCACGCCACCGGCCAGGGCGACGACGTGATCGCCAAGCTGCTGCGCAAGGTGCTCTGTGTCGGCGCGTTCGCCTACATCATCGGCAACTTCAACTGGCTGGCGAGCATCGTGTTCCGCTCGTTCGCCGGCTTGGGAATTACCGCTACCGGCTCGGCCATCACGATGGAGAACTTCCTTCAGCCGGGCCGGCTGGCGAAGACCGGCATCGACGCAGCCGCGCCGATTCTGGAACAGATCGGGGACATGGCTGGGTTCCCCGAGGTGTTCGTGAACATCGACCCTATCGTGGTTCTGTTCATCGCCTGGCTGGTGGTGATCCTCTGCTTCTTCGTGCTGGCCGTACAGCTTTTCATCACGCTGATCGAGTTCAAACTGACTACGCTCGCCGGCTTCGTCTTGATCCCGTTTGCACTCTGGAACAAGACCTCGTTCCTCGCGGAAAAGGTGCTAGGCAACGTGGTGTCGTCAGGCATCAAGGTCTTGGTGCTGGCCGTCATCGTCGGCATCGGTTCAGGCCTGTTCGCCGAGTTCCAGGTGCATCCCGACGAACCATCCATCGACCACGCGCTGGTCGTGATGCTGGCCTCGCTCGCGCTGCTGGCGCTGGGCATTTTCGGCCCCGGTATCGCCACCGGCCTGGTGTCCGGTGCGCCACAGCTTGGTGCGGGCGCGATGGCTGGTGCTGCGGTCGGGGCTGTCGGCACCGGCGTTGCCATCGGCGCCGCCGTAACGGGCGTGGGCGGCGCCGTCATGGCCGGGGCACGAATGGCCCCGGCGGCCGCAAAGCTGGCCGGTGCCGGTGCGCGTGCCGCGACTTCGGCGGCCGGCAGTGCCCGATCGGCGTTCCAGGCCGGTTCCGCTGCGGCCGGCGGCGGTGCCAAGGGCGCGGCGGCTGGCCTCGGCAATGTCGCCAAGACTGGCGCACAAGCCGCAGGCCGCAGCGTCACCTCTGGTGCTTCCGCTGTTGGGCAGAAGGTGGCCGACTCCTTCCGCGCTGGCTGGAACGGCACAGAAGCCGGCAGCGACGGTGCTGGCCCCGGCCAGACCGCAGACGGCACCGCAGGCTCGCAGAAGCAAGAGCAACCGGCCTGGGCCAAGCGGATGCACCGCCGCCAGCAGGCTACCCATGCCGCGACCACTGCCGCCCACACGCTGCGCGGCGGCGACGGCGGCGGCTCCGGGCAAGGCCCGAGCCTGCGGGATTCCGATACCTAACCTTCAAGGAGAACACCCATGCGATTCAAACGACCGCAGGTGCGCTACGCCGATACGCCGCAGCCTGCCACCCCGTATCAAGCCGCCGCCCAGGTGTGGGACGACCGTATCGGCTCCGCCCGCGTGCAGGCGAAGAATTGGCGCCTGATGGCCTTCGGCTGCCTAGTGCTCGCGCTGTTGATGGCCGGCGGCCTGGTGTGGCGCTCGGCGCAGTCCATCGTGACGCCCTATGTCATCGAGGTCGATCAAGCCGGGCAGGTGCGCGCCGTGGGAGAGGCCGCCACGCCGTACCGGCCCGGCGACGCGCAGATCGCGCACCACCTGGCGCGCTTCGTGACGCTGGTTCGCTCGCTGTCCATCGACCCCATCGTGGTGCGGCAGAACTGGCTCGATGCCTACGACTACACCACCGACAAGGGCGCGGCGGTGCTCAACGACTACGCCCGCACCAATGACCCATTCGCCCGCATCGGCAAGGAATCGGTAACGGTGCAAATCACCAGCGTGGTTCGCGCGAGCGACACGTCTTTCAACGTGCGCTGGACAGAGCAGCGCTATGTCAACGGTGCGCCCGCCGGCACCGAACGCTGGAACGCCGTGCTTTCGACCGTCCTGCAAACCCCGCGTACTGAACAGCGCCTGCTCAAGAACCCATTGGGTATCTACGTCAACGGCCTGTCATGGAGCCGCGAACTGGATTCTTCCGAAGGAGCCAAACCATGAAACTTCGTTTCCGCCTTTACGTTGTTCCTTTGACGCTGCTGGCCCTCGCGGGCTGCGCCTCGCAGGGGAAGCCGCCGCCATCCATCTCGCTCGACGAGACGGTGCTGGCCCAGCCGTTGCCCGAACCGCCCAAGCCCGTCGAAGTCGTCGCCGTCCCTGAACCGCTGGCGCTGCCGGCGCAGTTGAAGCCCCTGCCGGAACTCGATGAGGCCCCCGTTGCGCCGGAGCCGGCCGACGAAAAGGTGCGCGTTTCCCGTGCCAATGCAGAAGCGCGTATCGCGCCTACCCGTGAGGGCTACGTCAACGCGATTCAGGTGTGGCCGTTCACCGATGGCGCGCTTTATCAGGTCTATGCGTCGCCGGGGCGCGTGACGGTGGTTTCGCTTCAACCGGGCGAGGAACTGGTAACGGTCGCCGCCGGCGATACCGTGCGCTGGATCGTGGGCGACACGTCCAGCGGCGGCGGGGCCGATCTGCGCGTCAATGTGCTGGTCAAGCCTATCCGCTCCGGTCTGAAAACCAATCTCGTCATCACCACCAGTCGGCGCACCTACCTGCTGGAGCTGACCTCGACCGAGAGGGCATGGATGGCGTCGGTGTCCTGGGACTATCCGAAAGACCGAATGCTCGCGTTGCAGCGCCAGGCGCAGGCAGCGCAGGCAACAACGCCTGTCGATACGGGCCTGTCGCTGGACAAGATCCGCTTCCGCTACGCGGTATCGGGCAGCAACCCGCCGTGGAAGCCTCTGCGCGCCTTCGATGATGGAGAGAAGGTCTATATCCAGTTCCCGCCGGGCATCGCCCAGGGCGAGCTGCCGCCGCTGTTTGTCATCGGCGCGCAGGGCGACGGGCAACTGGTGAACTACCGTTTTCGCTCGCCGTACTACGTCGTGGATCGCCTGTTCGGCGCGGCCGAACTGCGGCTGGGCGGCGATGGCGGCGACGTGGTGCGGATCGAGCGCACCGATGGTGTTGCACGGAGGAACTGACCATGAGCCAGGATGACACTCCCGACCTTGCCGCGCCGCAGGCGGACAAGGTGGCGCCGGAGGCAGTGGCGCTGCGCGCCCAGCCGCGTCCAGTCACACGCCTGAACCGGCGCTCGCTGGCCATCCTTGCCGGCGTCCTAGCGGTCGCCGTGCTCGGCGCGCTGATGTGGTCGCTGCAACCTCATCGACGCAGCACAGGCGAGCAGACCGAGCTTTACAACGTCGATCGCGTGTCAAAGTCGGAAGGACTGGATGCGCTGCCGACGGACTATTCCAAGCTGCCGCCGGCGTTGCTGCCTGCCGTTCCCGAACTAGGGCCACCGCTGCCGGGCGATCTTGGCCCGGCTATCGTGAAGTCGCAGCAACCGGCGACGGCTGCCTACGCGGCCCCCGGTCACGACCCGAACGATGCCCTGCGAAAAGAAGCCGAGGCGGCCGCGGCCTCGTCCGTGTTCTTCCGCTCGGGTGGGCAGAATGCGGCGCCGGTAGCGCAGACACAGGTGGCCGCTGCGCCGGGCTTCGCCGCCAATGCGGCGTTTGACCCGCTGGCGGCCGGGCCGGCCTCCACGGCGGCCCAACCTGCTGACCCGACAGCGGTGCAAAACCGGCAAGACCAGAAAGAGGCTTTCATGAAAGCTGGCCCCACTGAAACCCGTAATTCCGGCAATCTGACTCTGCCAATTTCGCCGTATCAGGTTATGGCCGGAACAGTGGTCGCAGGTGCCTTGGTGACGGGCATCAAGTCGGACTTGCCCGGCGACGTGATCGCCACGGTGACGGAGCCGGTCTATGACACAGCCACCGGGCGCTTCCTGCTGATTCCGCAGGGTTCGCGCATCCTGGGCAAATACAACAGCCAGGTCAGCTACGGGCAGAGCCGCGTTCAAGTCGTCTGGAACCGGATCATCCTGCCGGACACGTCTTCGCTCACGCTCGACAACCTGGCCGGCACCGACCCAGCCGGCTATGCCGGGCTGGAGGACGATGTGGACTACCACTGGGGCCGCATCTTTGCCGGTGCGGCACTCACCACGCTGCTGGGCGTCGGTGCCGAGCTGGCCGCGCCGGAGAACCGGCAGGATGGTGATCGCGTCATCATCGCTGGGCGCGACAGCGCGCAGGACAGCATCAATCAGGTCGGCCAGGAGATGACCCGGCGCAACCTCAACATCCAGCCGACCTTAACGCAACGGCCGGGCCTGCCGGTTCGCATCATCGTCAACCGGGATCTGGTGCTGCGGCCGTACCAGCCGCTGTTCTTCAACCGGGGGACTTCACGATGAGCACGACCAAGAAGCTGCGGCTCGGCCCGCTGCCGAAGACCGAGAGCACCAAGCTGACTTTCGTTTGCCCGACCAGCTTGAAAGTCGACCTCGACCGCTACGCCGCGCTACACGCGCAGGCGTATGGCGAGGCCGTTGATGCGGCGACGCTGATCCCGCATATGCTGGAAGCGTTCATGGCGGGGGATCGAGGATTCAGGAAGGGCACGGCGACCCGCAGCACACCACCGAAGCCGCCATGATTGCACCGCATGCTATTCAACGGCATCCATCGAACGCGCAGCCCAGGCTGCGCGTTCTTCATTCTGGATGCCGCCGAGCCTGTTGGGCTATGATGATGCGACAGGCCCGCCGTTCCTCGGCAATCCAGCACTACACAGTGCGATGCGGCTTTCTCTCCCAACGCTCCTATGTCGCTCCTAGCCGACAACGCCGCTCTTCTTCTAAGCGGCCCCGAAAGGAGCTAACCTACTGTCCCATATACGGTTTCAAGTCCTTCTTGATTTGCGCGAAAGAATTGACACCGGCACTTTTTTGTTGCCCGGTGCCAGGGATGGGTTTGAGCCCGAATGGAGCGAACAGGACGAATCACTCAGGACTTCTGGCTTCCAAATATGGGCACCAGGAACAGGCGCCGGGCATAATCCAGTAATTGAACATGCGGAGGTAGGCACCTGTGTCGGACAACTGGGAATTGGCGTTGATCGCTGTCGTTGAGAAGGAGCTGGACCAGCTCAAATGGTTGATCCAGTGCGAGCACGACCGTACCGAGGGTGTTGAGCGTCAGGACATACATGCACAGGTAAGCCGCTTAGGCGGACTGACAGACCTTGCACATCCCCCCGGCCTGCCGTTAAGCGAAACCTGCATAGCCAAGCTGCACCAGCTGAATGAAACCGCCATGCGGCTTGTCCGGGATGGCGTGAACGCGCTGTAGCAAGCAAATGGGCGCAATGCCCAGTGTGGGGTTCATGGGTGGAGTGTTCGGTTGCGTGGGGCACCAGCAGCGGGATACAGCACCAGCACTGAAACCCCATCGCCGGCATCGGCATTGAGAAGGAACGACTACAAGCCTAACTGCTGGCATTCATCACGCAGCACCATGCGAGCAAAGCCAGGAGCAGCAGCCTTAGCAGCTTGGATTGTCCCCAGGCTGCGCATCACCCTCCCCAAGTAGATCAACTCGAACTCAGTATTCTCGAATGACCTGCGGCACAGCAGCATCTGGTTGCCTACATACTCACGACTGGCCAGAACCGGATTGTGCTCAACCCAACCATCACTAGCGGGCACAGAGACGGCTTCTGTGTTCGCCAGTTCTTCATGTTGGGACTTAGAACGCTGCCGGGCTCTATCGAGGTCGCTTTCGGACAAGCCAGCGGTTTTGATGAGCAGATCAGGTAGATCAATCCCGTAATAGCGCAGCAAGCCGATCAACGTGTCTTGAGGGAAGCCCTGCAACCCCCGCTCAACCCGCGAAAGGCCGCTGGTGAATATGCTCAGGTCACGTTCCACATCCTGGAGTGTCCGACTCCTTTGCAAGCGAATAGCCTTGAGAATGTTCCCCATGACTTTGTGGGCGGGGCTCTTTTCTGTCATTTGTCACCAAGCCGATTTGCGTATTTCGCCAAAAGCCTAACACCCCAAAACCGAAGAAAACCCATACTTTCAGGGCACCTGTGAAAGTTTCAGGTTCAGGTATGCCAGCATTTATTCACGCTCTTACCGCACATTTGACTGAGGCTTATAAGTGGATTCGAACCTGAGTTGAAACTTGAATCTGCCTCATGCTGGATGGGCAATATCACGGCCAGACCATTACGCCTGACCGAACACACAACTGCACTTGGTTGAGTGGCTGCGGCGATCCCTCACAACCTACGATTGGGATCATGGATAAACGACTGGCAGTTTCTCAAATCCCGCGCTGCGCACTGAGCATTGGCGTTGCCAGTTGATGCTCTTTCCGATGACACAACTTGTTCACCGCGAAACTGGTAACTCAATTTCAGCGGTACAAGGCACCACAGAGTATGAACCCAACCCCATGGAGCATCGCTTATCACTCGGGCATGAGTTCCCAATCCGACTTTCGAGCCTGCATCAACACTGGGGCACCAGCCGGCGTAGTAGCCGGCCTGCTGACTACCCAGCAGCTGTTCGGGGCGATTCCCCGGTTTATCCGGGAGGGCGGCAGCCTGTTCATCGACAGCGGTGCTTTCACGGCTTTCCGCAAGGGCGAACCGATGCAGTGGAAGCGTGTGTTTCAGGTGTATGACTTGGTGATCAGCAGCACCGATGGCTCTCCCAATGTCAGCATCGTGGCACCTGACGTGGTAGGTGATCAGGCGGCTACGTTCGCGCTCTGGAACGAGCACCGTGACTTGATTTGTTCCTGGATCGACAGCGGCGTGAGAGTGATCATGCCCCTGCAAACAGGCCCGATACCTGCCGACCAGCTGCTGCATGCAGCAATCGAGCTGCTGGGCACCGACCGATTCTGCGCCGGAATCCCAAGCAACGAAGCGGCAATGTCACCAGCTGAGTGCAGCCGGCTTCGCCACCATGACTTCCACATTCTGGGCCGGGTGAAGCTCAACGACGAGGTAGCTGCCAAGGTCGCAGCACTCAAAGCAAACTCCCCAGATGCCAACCTGACCGCCGACGCCAACTGGCTGCGCTCCCGGACAAGGAAAGCAGGACGGTTGCGTGAGGCAATGCCAATCCAGATGTTCGAGAGCCGGCGTACACAGGCCGTCAGTCACCTACTGCGCGAAGAAGGGTATGCCCTCGGCGTAGAGGCATAGCCCAGCACCAGCGAACCAGAATTAAACCCAGCGTATGAGCGCTGGGGTGATACAACCAACCAGGAGACACCATGCAAAAACTGTCCAAACTGTTCCTCGCCTTTGCTATCGCCGCAACGGCTTTCACCGCCCACGCCGCCGAGGTCGATGCCGAGGCCCAGGCCCAGGCCCAGGCCCAGGCCGCGAAGCGCTTCGCCATCCATACCGAAGTCACCAAGGGTGGCAAAGTGGTGAGTAAGGGCATCAAGGAAATCCAGAACGGCGGCACCGCGCAATTCTCCGATGCCAAGTTCAAGGAAATCGATGCCCAGGTCACGGTCAACTGCCGTACCGGCATGCAGCGCTGGGTGCAGTTCTACAAGCCCCGCTGCGACGAACCCGTCCGTGAAGTGGAAAAAGTGGCTATCGGTTTCAATGCTGAGGTTGGGGCGCGAGAAGCCAACGAGGGCAATATCCTGCTCTACGTGAAGGGCAGCTATGTGGACGTGATCAGCGAGTACAACCTGAAAGGCGTCGAGGCCGACCTGCGGGCGGCTTCTTTCCGCGATTCGTCCTTAAACTCGAACATGATCATCAACCCGGGCGAAGTCGTCGAAATCACTAACGGTATCAAGACCGACGAAATCCGCCTCAAGCTCTCCATCACCCCGATCTAAACCACCGGCAGGGGCAACAGGCTTAATCCTGCGGCCCCGCCCTCCCCGCCAAGAGCTTGGCTCTGCGAGTCGTCACGCAGCTCAAAGCCAAGATGATCGATTCCTTTCCTCAAGCCCCAGGATGGGGGGCGGCAATTATTGTGGCACTGGCAGTGACACAGCTGCCGGCGCGTGAAGATAGCTCCATCGAAACCAGACCGGAGCCATCCTCATGACCAACTACGATTTCGGCCAGTTGCTGCTAACCGACAAAACCCCAACGCTGACCCAGCGTGAGGGTGTGATCCGCAACAATCTGACCCATTGGCGTCTTGAGGGCGGCTACCTCCGAGTTCACAAAGTTGTCGTCACTTCGCCGGGCGAGTTCTATGCCTGCGTGAGCTACCCGTTCCGCTCCAACACCATGCAGACCTATGTTGCCGGCACTATCCAGTGCCACCGCAAAAAAGACGGCTACTGGCTCAAGTTCGAATGTTTCCTGGCTACCGCCAGCGTCCCGTTTACCCTGATCGGTTGCCCGCGTGAAATCTTCGAGGCCGGCAATGCCATGGGCACGATGACGAAAGTGAACGAGGACTGGTATCAGGCCTGCTTGAATACGCAGCTTATCCGCGACAAGGAACAAGCCGTGAGGAAAGGTGCAGTGTTCCAGCTTGAATCCGGTGCGCCGTCCCGCGTCCTGGGAGGCGAGCGTGCGACCTTTGCCGTTGTGCTGAGCAAGTCCAAGGCCCTGTATATCAGCCCCAGTTCTCGCGCCACGGTAGAGGGCGGCATCGAAGACCTGATTAACCACTACGACCCGGTTGACGCGAAAGGCATCCCCGAGTTCTTGGAACACCAGAGCTACACCGAAGTCGGTGAGCTGCTATTCGACTTGAGCGGTACAGCACCAGCACTCAAAGGCCGTCTTTCCAAGGGCGTGAAGGCCAAGCTCTTGGCAAAGGTGCAGAAAGAGCGCGACCGCGTAATGGTAGCCGCCTACGAGGCCGCAAACCGAGTGAACCCATTCACCACCGGGGCGTGGCTTGGCTGATCTTACAAGCCCGCACCTGCGGGCTTTTTTGTGCCCGCCGATCCTGGCTCTCCCGCCTCCCATTATTCGATCTGAGCATTGTTAGGTTTCTTTGCCGGCCCCCGATGACACAGAGGCTTGGCCTTGAAGATAGGCACATCGAAAACACAGCGCCGGGATCAAAGCCATGGGCATGCAACAGACCACCATCGAACTTATCGACGTGACCACCCAAGTGGCCGTTCATGAGGTAGCCCCAGCTCCAGTGCAGCAGCTGAACCTGACCGAGAAGGTGGCCCTCGCAGTCAAGGCGATCAAGGCCCAGGTGCTGGCTGGCCGGCATCTTTCGTGCGCATTTTCGGGTGGCAAAGATTCATCTTGCACGCTTGCCATCGCACTCATGGCTATGCGTGAGTTGATCGACGAAGGCGTCAGCGTGCCGACCCTGAATGTCTGCCACTCGGATACCAAGATCGAGTCGCCCGTGGTCAAGGCCTACAACACTCAGATGATCAAGCAGATCGAGGCCTACTCCAAATCGAGCGGTATCCCTGTTCGTGTGTGGATTGCCTCGCCGGGCCTTAGCGGTGACTACCTCGTTTCTGTGATCGGTGGCCGCACCATCATGTCAGTTGGCTCCAATGCCAAGTGCTCCATGATGATGAAGGTTGAGCCACTGAATAAGCTCAAGCGCCAGCTGCGCAAGACTATCGCGGCGGAGACGGGGAAGAAGACCAAAGAGGTCGAAATCGTGACCCTGATCGGCACTCGCTTTGAGGAATCAGCCGCACGCAACCGCGCAATGACCGAGCGCGGAGAGAGCGCCCTGGAAGCCGTTGACGCTATGAGCGACGGTCAATTGGTGCTCAGCCCGATTGCCCACTTCACCACCATGGAAGTCTTCGAATTTATCGGCAACGTGCGTGCTGGCCGGCTTGAGACATACGACAGCTGGGACAGTCTGGTGGAGATTTACCGCTCGGCGAATAACGGGGATTGCATGGTCACTGCCTACATTGCGAACCGAGAGCAGGCCCGCACTCCATGCTCGGCACGCACGGGGTGCTGGGGATGCCTTCGAGTCAGCACAGACTCATCGGCAAATAGCTTCCTGAACCACGAAGAAGGCAAGTACGAGTGGCTTCGCCCGCTGGTCAACCTGCGGGAGTACATGAAGCGCAAGCACTTCGATCCGAAGGCCCGCGCCTGGGTGGCTCGCGATGTTGGTGAGGACGGCTATATCCAGCTGATGCCCAACGCCTATAGCCCCCAGTACACAAAGGAGCTGCTGGGGATCATCCTGAGCATCCAGGCAGACGAGGAAATCGCCGCCCGTAAGCTTGGCATTGAGCCGCGCTTCGAACTGCTGACGCTCAAGCAGGTCATGGCAGTCGAACTCGCCTGGGGCCGTTACGGGTATCAATCCCCATGGACAGCAATGCGCGTTTATCGCTCGGTCTACGAGGAAGGCAAGCGGTTCCGAATCCCGGATTTGGAATCCATGCCGGTGTACACCGAGAAGGACGTTTCTTTCCGTGGCCGCATCCCGTTCGCTGATGGTCAGTACGACAGCCTGTTCAGCGGCCTTCGCAACGTTGATGCAGCTGCGGCAGATGCAGAAGACCTGATGGTGACACGCGACGGGCGCTTTCTGACCCGATGCCAGACCGGCGACGAGTACGACATTGACGACGAGGGCCTGGAGTTGTTCATGGCCTTTGAGCTTGACCGCGTACTGGAGGCACCGCGCCTTAACGACGCCCCCAGCGCCGCCGTTCACTATCTACTCGGCCTGGGCACAGTCCAGCTGTACAAGGGCACCCAGAGCGACTGGGATCGAATGCTGCGTGTGTCCAACCAGCTGCACCGCCACAACCTGCTGGAGGTGCTGAACGACCCGATAGCCATCGTGGCCCGCGTAGCAGAGAAGCTGAAAGCAATCGGGAAGTCGCCATCGCTGATCACCACTAACCAGCCGGTGGCAATCAACTTGACCCCCGAGCAGGGCTCGCTATTCGACGCCTGAGCTGCCGGGGCTGGACATAGGGTCAGCCCCAGCAGTTGGTGGGGTTCAAGGCGCGGGGCGTAGCGACCACGGCGACGCCGGCAGCCCATCGGCCATATCCGCTCAGCTTTCCACTTCCCGCGCCGCGAAACCGAGCATTTCTCCGGGGCTGGCGTAGCAAAACCGAGCACTCCAAAGCCTGCGAGATTCTGGCACCCCTGCTTGGGGACTGACGATCTTCACCCATTCGCGATGCACCAGCGATGACACCGCCATTCCCCCTGGATAGTTGACCCATCGAAAGCGCCGGGCAAGCCGCCCTGCCAGAACCACTGGAGCAGCATCATGGAACTGACCGTCAACTACAGCTACATCGAGCAGATCATCCCGCCGCGTTGCCGCAATCCCCGCCCCACGCGCTTTGACGATGGTGTAGCCGTTCTCTCGATCCGTGAAGTGACCAGTGAGCAAGCGCCGGTTGCCATTATCGGTAGCGAGAAGGACTACCAGAGCGATGACTACCTGGAGCCGGTTGTATACCGCTGGTTTGAAGGCCGTCTGTGGACTAACTGTGCTGTGTCCAGTTGCTCGCGCCGCCGCGCAACCAACTACCCGGCCATTGGCCCTACCCTGAATCTGGTCAAAGACAGCGCCGTGCTCTCGGATACTGCACTGGGAATCTACGTCTGCGCCCGTGAAGGGAGGCAGGGTATCGCTGACTACCTCCAGGCCTGCACCCGCGACTGGCTGATCATCGACGGCCAGTTGCACCGCCCTGCCGGCGAACCGATGTACTTGGTGATGACGTTCGGTCTGGGCGGGAACCATGGCGGTACTGCCCTGCTGACCGATGACTTCCTGAATCCCAATATCCGGGTCGAGGCTTACTTCTCCCTGCTGGAGCTGGAGCAGGCCACCGAGTACGCACTGAAAATTGCCAGTGAGCGCGGGGACACCAAGAAGGTCAGCACGGAATCTGGCTACAAGTTCGAGCTGCTGATCCCCGAGGCGATCAAGTGGAAAAATCCTGCTTTGCGTGCCGATGACACAGCACAGGCTGCCTGATCATTACCCCATCGAAAACGCAGCCGGAGACGGACATGAACACCACTGATCTTGAGCAACGCTACGCCAACACCATCGCCGAAATGGCAGCACAGGGCCTTGTTGATGCTGCCGAACTGACCTCCCTGCAAGAGCTGGTGCAGGTGATCAAAGACACCGTGGACGACGAGCCGCTGAGCTTCGCGGACTTCGAGCAGTTCTACGCGTGGTGGGACGTGACAACCGCCTATGACCAGATGGACGCGGAAACCAGCGCAGAGCACCACAAGCCGGCCCTGGCCATCGCCTACGAGGCGCTGGTCAACGAAGGCTTCTTCTGACCCTAATCCCAATCAGCAATGCGGGGATCGACGATCCCCGTCACGCAACCAACACCGGAGACACCCCATGCGCAGCCACCTGCTAGCCGTCGAACTCGATAGCGACATGGACTTGACCATCCTCGCCTCCCCCCGCGTACAGATCGAGGCGATTGCCAACAACCGTTACCGCGTGACGCCACAGATCAAGCTGTACAAGTGCGAGGGCCACACTTTCGTTGGCCGCTACCTGCGCCGCCGCGCCCCGCAACTGGGTTGGTATGCTGGCAACGCCAGTCGGCCCACGGGCTACTTCACGACCGGCAACGTGTGATTCAAGGATAAGATCATGGCCAAGATTGACGACTTCCATTGCAAGGGCTGCCAAAAGTGGTTCGACGTGTTCAAGAAGGGCGCGAAGAAGGGCTACTGCTTGTACTGCAAACCGCGCCCGGCCCCAAGCAAATAACCCCTCCCTGGCGCCTGATCCTCGGGCGCCAGCATTGGAGCCGAGCAATCGCTATTGTCACGCAGCGTTTGCAGGCCGCTTTTCAAAGATCATCATCGAATACGCAACGACCACGATCAGTGGCACCAGCCAGAAGGCTACCGTCGCTACTGCATGCGCCATGTCACCCAGCATCTTGGATGGATCAACCATGGCGCCTTGCGGGGCACCTACTGTTGCTTCTATCGCATGAATACCGCCTACCGCAGCCACCATGACCATTGCGACCGGGAACAGCATCAGCAAGCGCTTCCAGGTGCGGGCGGCAGGAGAGGTGACAAGGAGCCCGACGCTAGCCAGGAACCCACCCAGGAAATAGATCAACCCGAAAGGGCTGATACCAAGAAGATCAAGGCCGTCCAGGAACAGCTTCCCCTGCAACACTAATGTGCCAATGATGATGGCCAGAATGTAGCCGGTGACGATTCCAGCAAAGATTTTACCGATGGTACTCATGCAGCCTCCTATCCCATTTTGAGTGGAATGATAACGGCCCATGCCGTGTCCTTCCTCAGTTCAAATGATGGGTGTTGAGCAATTGCTGGAATCGCCCGACACCCCAATGACACAGCCCTCCCCCCTAGATACTGGCCACATCCAAAACGAAGGGCACACAGCCCGACTAGGCAGGGGGAATCACTAATGACTGCTCGCATGGACTCACTTATTGGTAACGGCTACTCCATCCTAAAGTTCGCAGACCTACCGGCGCATTGCCAACTGGCGACGGTTTGGTTCAACGTCATAGAGGGTGGTGTGTGGGATGACGTAGTTCTTCCCGATTGGGAGACTGATGAAGATGCTAAGGCCGGGCTTGCCATGCTGTTGCCTGAGTACGTTGAGCGTTACGGTGAAAACCTTTATGGCTTGGTAACGCTCAGCGTTGATGCGCTCAAAGCTTCGATTATGCAGGACGAGGACTTTGCTTCGAGTTGGGAGAGTTGGGAGGAATTTCACGCTTCATACGGAACCGGCCCGTCTGACCATCCAGCAGATAACCGCTGGCCTGTACTCCTGTCTTACGACAATTACGCAACCATCTGGGATGGCTGGCATCGTTTCAATAGCTACCTTCGTGATGGGGCTACCGAAATTCAAGCTATGTTCTACCCACAGAAGCATCATCTTGCTGCATGCGGGATCATACCAACGGCGTCACCGCAACCGGGTATGCGGTAAATACCTAACTGATCACGGGAGAACGGCCAAGCCTTACAGGCGGTAACTCCTGCAAGGCCCGCAGTCGGCTTCGGCGGCGTAGTAGCTAGCAATGGCTGTGCCTACGGAGCTGCTGGCCGGCTAAGTAACTCAAGATTCTACCCGGCCAAGGCTTGGCATATTTTGTCCCGCCCCCATCCATTCTCAGGCGCCAGTATTGGGGTTGAGCAATTTCGCATTCTCAGCCCTGGCCCCGGTGACACAGCCCTTCCCCTTAGATACTGGGCACATCCAAAACGAAGGGCACACAGCCCTACCAGACAAGGGGAATCACCATGGGCTCCACCGTATCCACCAACAAGCTTGCCGCAGCGTTCAAGACCACCAGCGGCAAGACCATGTATGTCCTGTTCGAGGAAACCTACGAGTCCAATTGCCACCCGCGCACCCCGCGCTGGGGCTGCCTGATGATTGGCGAGATTGCCAAGACCATGCGCGGCATCTTCCGCTCAGCGTCGAGCTGCGAGGGCGGCATGCTCCAGGGGTCTGGCGGGCGCTACATCACGCCCGAGGGCTATGTCCAAGGCTGGCTCAAGGAGCTGGCTAACCCGGTAGTGTTCCACGATCAAACCTTCGAGCTGGCCTTGGGCGATAGCCTGTACTCCACAGTTCCCAAGGATGGCTTCGAAGACACCAAGGCACGTCTGACCGCCAACGGCTTCGAGGCAGAAGCGGCCCAGCTGGAGAACGGCGAGAAGTTGACTGTCAGCCTGTATGAGCACGCCGAGCTGCTGGCCAGCATCTATGACGGCATTGTTGGCGCTTGGCGGATCATCCAGGGCCACAACGCCCCGATCTATGGCCTGCGCAACCCTGAGCTTGGCTATGCACCTGCGAAAGCCAAAACCTTCGAAATCGAAACCCATGCCTGCATGCGCCTTTTCAAGCATCGCGAAGACGTGGCACTGAAAGACCAAAACGGTGACTGGCGCAATCGTGGGTGGGCCTACAGCATCATTGGGAACTATGTGCGAGAGCTTTGGCAGGCAGAACTGAGCGAGCCGGGGAGCTACCGTGCCCGCATCAAGAATCTGCGCAACGCCATTCAAACCGCCCCGATCATGCCGTCTGATGCTGTTGCCGTGATCGACACCACTGTGAAGCTGGAGAGCTGGACTCAGGAAACCCTGAACCGCGTAGTCAACGAGAACCCGCATACCATCGTCGGCCACGAAATCCACATCGCAGTGCCGACTGAGCCGGATCAAGCCTACAACGTGTGCTGCCTGCATGAGGATTGCACCAAGTTCGTCTGCATCCCCCTTGCGGCAGAAGAACCAGCACCAGCAGCGCCGACCCTGCAACTGGACCTGCTCGCCGGCTAGTCCCTCCCCTTGGCAACCTTCCATGCCCGCCTAGCGCGGGCATTTTCATGTCCGGCACCAGCACCCCGCGAGCCAGTCTTGCGCCACTCCCTGGACTAGGGGTTGAGGAACTGTCGAGCGATGAACCCCGGTGGCGATGACACAGGGCCGGCACCCCGATGATGGACACAACTAAATCAGCGAGGCGCATGCCTCACGGGAGCCCAACATGAGCAACTTCATTGTCCGCGTGACCTGCTTTGAACTGAATTACCTTGGCCAAGTAGCCGGTCAAATCGCCGATGCTTACGTTCCAGTCGAAGCCCAGGACGAAGACGAGGCCTGCAAGCGTGCCGTTATTTGGCACGGAGACAATGGCGTCGCGGTTGAAGATGATGACCTGCAATGGCAGTGCGTCGCTGTAGAGCGCGCCCTGTTGTTTAAGGCAACCAAGTGCCTCGAAGTCACAGGTTCCGAACTGGACGTGTTTTTGAGCCTTACCCAAGGCCTGAGCGTGGCCAAGGTCATTGGACGATCCACTTCCTCTGCCATGAGTTCGGAGGCTGCCAATGGCCAGTCACACTAAGGGCGTGTGGTACAGCCAATACGGTATCGCCCTCATGGGGGATGAAGGCATCCACATCTGCGACGTGAAAGGCCTTTCCCGCACTGACAGCGAGAACGAAGCCAATGCCGCCCGGATCGTTGCTTGCGTGAACGCGTGTGACGGATACACGACCGAGCAGCTGGTGGAGCTGAAAGGGGGCAACGTAAAGCGCGAAGTCACCTATTACGCCGACAAGCTTTGCGAAGCAGAAGGCCGCTACCTCAAGGCGGAGCTGCATCGTGACAACCTACTGGCGGCACTGAAAGCACTGCTGGAGCATGAAGGCTCAATGGTAGAAACAGGCATCGGCATGATGGAGTCCGACGAGCTTCAAGAGGCACGCAAACAGGCTCAGGTCGCAATCCGGGAAGTGGAGGCCGCGCAATGCCACATCTTCTAGAGACAAGCACCGTCACTGCCATCGACGCCGACGCCATCCGCGCTTGGGTGGCCCGGAACCTTGCCCCGCTATGCCCGGAGGATGCAGCAATCTCGGTCATTAACCGTCCGTGGCACTGCAAGGGCGAGTCGGCCTACTTCGCAGCGGTGGATGTTGAGGAACCCATCACCATTGAGCAGCTGCGCCGCCTTGAAGTCACCGAGCATTCCCGTGCGCACTACCTGCACTTCTACGTTGATGACGTTATAGCGGCGGCGGTTGGGAGTGGCGCCCTGGCCGGCGACTATTTCCACGTCCACTACCGCTGGTAGAGCAATCCTCGGGCGCCAGCATTGGGGCTGAGCATTTGCGGCAATTCTTCCCTTCCGCCGATGACACAGCCCCTCCACCTAGATACTGGGCACATCGAAAACAAGGGCGAACCGCCCGACCAGACTAGGGGAATCACCATGGGCTCTACTGTATCGACCGGCAAACTGGCAGCAGCTTTCCAGGCCACTGGCGGCAAGATCATGTACGTGCTGTTCGAGGAAACCTACGAGTCGAATTGCTACCCGCGCACTCCGCGCTGGGGCAGCTACATGATTGGCGAGCTGCCTGCCGTTATGCGCCACATCTTCCGCGCCGCAGCCAGTTGCGAGGGCGGCATGCTCAAGGGCGCTGGCGGGCGCGATATTACCCCGGAAGGCTACGTCCAGGGCTGGATGAAGGAGTTGGAGAGCCCGGTTGAAATTGCCGACCGTAAGTTCGAGCTGTATGCCGTGAACAACTACATGGCACCGATCCCGACCGAGAACTTTGCTTGGGCCAAGGCTGCCATGGTCAGCGTGGGCCGCGATGCTGACGCCGTGAAGCTGGAGAATGGCGAGCATCTGATCGTCTCGCTGTACGACGACGCAGAGCTGCTGGCGGCTGTATACGATGGCATCCACTTCGGCGCCAACCGGATCATTAAGTCCGCAGCCGACGCCCTGTATGCGCCGCGTAATCCGCGCCTCGGCTACGCGCCGGCCAAGTCCAAAGTCGTGACCATGGACACCCCTCGCTTCCTGCGGGTCCGCGAAGGCCATAGCCACATTGCCAAACAGGACGCCAAAGGCGAGTGGCGCGGTGACGCCTCGCATTGCTTCATGAATTCGTTTATCACCAATCTTTGGAAGTCGGAGCTGGCTGAGCCGCTGACCTATCGCGGCAAGATGAAGGTTATGCGCGAAGCGATTAAGAACGCTGAGGTAATGCCGAGCAACGCGAAGCTGGTCATTGATACTAAAGCCATCGCCGAGCGCTACCACCAGGAATCCGTTGACTGGGCTCTGGCAAACACTAAGCACACCAAGTCCGGCGATGAAATTTACATCGATCTGCCGACCGACTACACAGCGCTTTACCGTGTCGCGACACTCAGTGAGAAGTTCGCCCGCTACGTCTTCACCGGCAACGCACCAGCACAGCAGCTTGACCTGCTGGCCTGCTGATCAGTGCCCGGCCCCGGATAGTCTGGGGCTAACCGGCCATCCTCACCTCCCAGACCGGGGAGTATGGCCGCTCAACGGTTAAACTATGAGAACCCCCGCAGGCGCTGGCGTGCAGGGGGGCAGAGCAAGAGGGATCGAACATGAAAGAAGCGGATGGAGTGATTCTGAGTGAGGGCGAATCGCTGAGCGCCCTGAAAGACTTGCCAGCGGGCACGCCGGTTGCCGTCTGCACCAAGGGCCAGTGGTGGCCCTACAAGAGCATAGGCAACGGCCTCAACAACCCGGTCGGGAGCTATAGCTTCTCCAAGGCCGAGCACGCATTGCAGGCGGCACGCTCCAGGCTGCACTGACCTTCACCAGGAATAACCCATGTACGAAGACCTTGAAGGTTTTGAGCTGTCTTTCAGCGTCCAGATTGACGGCAACCGAGTGCTTGAGCTGCATGTCGATGAATGCGAAACCGGCGACAGCGTATGGCAGACCACAAATTCCAGCGGTCAGATTCTCGACCGCTCTGAGCGCTACGAGGATCAAGCCCGTTGTTTGCGTGACGGCCTGAACAAAGTGCTGCCTCAATAATCATTCGCCAAATGGAAACATTGGAATCGAGACTGACCATGGCATACGAGCTAACCCCCGAGCAGATTGCGTCCATCACCAAACCGGAAATGGCTTTTTCCACTCAGCGGCTCTTGCCTGCATGGGAAGACATTCCAGAGGAATTCAAGTCCGGGAACATTTACACCAATCTGGCTTCTGCCATCTTTTACGGGACTGAAATGCCTGAATGCACTGTTGCCCTCAACGATGGAATTGAGCCCAAGGCTTTGAATGAGTGCATCCGAGCCCACCTCAAGTCATTCGGGCCGCAGCACGAACACAAGATTGCCGGGGTGGGTTACATGATTGCTTGCGCATGCAAACTGATACCCCCTGGCGGGGCCGGTGCCGAGGGTCAATGATGACGAAACTATGCAGGCTGCCCCTGCTGCCTTTCGCGGTGCTCGTAGAGCTTTCGCTACTGGCGGCGGCGTGGCTGCTTGCGCTTGCCTCCCCTTCTGCTGCTTGCGCTTTCATCGCGCTGGCCAAGCAACTACCAGATGCCGACTGGTACATGGGACGCCTATAGCCTCCCCGCCGTGGCCCGTGGCATAGCGCCCAGCATAAGCCTCTAATCAGCGCCGCCCCCTCCCTCCCCACAAATCCCATCGCCGGATTGCAGGCTATCTCTGCCTGTAGTCACTCCACGCAGCACGGCAGCGCTTAGTGCCCAGGATCGATGCCAGCCTTCTCGCATCAATGCCTTGCCCGAAGCCCAGCATGGGGGTTGGGGAATTTCGTTTTATTGCTCGCGCTCCCCGGTGACACAGCTGCACCAGGATGAGAATGGACACATCAAACGAACAAGGATCACGGCAATGGTTGAAGTAGAAGTAGGCACCCTGATCGGCCCGGCGCTGGACTATGTGATTGCGACCATCGAAGAACTGCCCATCCGGCATGACCCGATGGCGTTCGGCAACACCGCTAACGGCGGTTACTGGGTCTGGGACAACCGCCCTGGCGGCAAGATGCTCCAGATCGGCCCGAAGCCCGCGAGCCATAACGGCGGCTACTACAGCCCTTCCACTCGCTGGGATCAACTCGGCCCGCTGGTCATGAAGTACCCGATTGTCATGGGCAACCATGAGTCCGGGAAAGAAGACGGGAAGTTCTGGGGTAGTGCCCACTGCTTCGATAGCGGAACTGAGTTTCAAACCACCGATGGCGTCATGGTTGCTGCTTGCCGGGCCATCGTCGCTTACAAGCTCGGCCCAGTGGTGAAAATCCCACGCAGCCTTCTTCACTAACCGCACCCCAAGAGGACGCAAACGATGAGCCAGATTCAAACCATGCAAGTCGGCGCAGTCGAACTGCGAAAGACCTCCGAAGGTTGGCAGTACCTGAGCGAAGGGGTCGGCAACGATCCCGACCGCTGGTGCGATGCAACCAGCGTGCTGGCTCCTTTCGGCGGCTCGGGTGTGAGCACCCTTCTCGACGAGCTTCTGGCGGCACGACAAGAGGCCGAACAGAAAGCCGTAAGCGTGTGCGAGAACTGCCGCTACTGGGGCCAGATGTATGAGGGCTGCTGCGACTTCATCGACACCATTTCCGGCGAGCGAGTGGCGGAAACATCGGGTTGCCAGATCATCGCCACGGTAAGTGACGACACAGGGCTCAACACGTTGTTGAAGACCGGCCCGAATTTCAGCTGCCCGAATTTCAGCAAGCAAGAGTAATCACCATGCCAGCAGAAACCGTGAACCTGTTTGTCTTGAACGCCAACGGCCATTACTTCCAAATCAACATGCAGGAAGTGGCAGTGGAGAAGGATCAGTTGCGAGAGTGCCGGTTCTTCGACAACGAGCCGGCGCTACTGGAAGCTGTATGCAGTGCAACTGGTTGTGATCTTGAAGAAGTCGAAGGCAGCACTTTCTACATCACCATGCGCAATGGCGATCCCGCGATGATCGACGACCGGGGCTTTGAGCATGCCATTGATGGCCCTGTCGAAGACTTCATTGCCGACTTTGTTCTGTGATTGACCAATAGCATGCCCTCGAAGCCGCCATTGAGCATCGAGAGTTGCGCCAGTCATGCTGCTGTAGCAACAAGCCCGCGTGACACACGAATACCAGCCCTATGATTTTCATGGCCCGATGACAAGTAGGCCGGTCAGGAGCAAGGAGAGAACCATGTCGGAAAATGACCCGAACCAGTCAGCTGAAAAACTGATTTCCATGCGAGCTGCTGTGAGCGACGGATGGAGGGCGCGCACAGTTCGTGTGGCAGACGGGAAATATCCTCTCTGCACTTCGACCTACAACTACTGCCAGGACGAAGAAACCAAGTCCGAGATAGCTCGCCGAGTGGCGGCGCTATGGAACCTTGCAACAGGCATCCCAACAGCAGAGCTTGAGGCGCTGGATGCCTCCGGCTTCAAACTCCGCAAGTGAGCGAAAAATCCATGCAGACAACCGCAATTGACTTGAGCAACAACGTCCGTCATCCGTTCGCCGACTACTCGCTTTCGGATGCCGTCACGCTGGCAAACAACAATCGCAACCTGAACCTGATGCCCCCGGTTGAGTCCCTGGCCGAGGCCCGTGAAGTGGTTCAGGGGATGAGCAGCCGTGCCGGTGGCACTTGGATCACGGGCATGGCGGCACTGGATGTTCTCGATGCCGCCATTGAGAATCGAGATTTGCGCGCATCCTGTCGCCTGATTTAAGCGAACCCGGCGTGACACACGCCGGCTAGCCCTAATATACCCATGCCCAATTGACCAGAAGTGCGGTCAGGAGGGGCGACTAGCCCGAGTCAGTAGCCAGCCTGGACGGGTATCCGGTCATTGCGAAGCCCCTGAGCTAGAGTAGCGTGCCTTGAAAAATCGTCGCCCATCCTGAACGCATTTGAGCCCGAGGATCGTACCGATGGAACAAAAACCGCTTTGGACGAAGGACGAGATTGTCGAGTTCGACGATCTTGTGGATGGAGTGTCCAGCCCGAACCAGCTTGAGCGTATCGATTGCCGCATGCGTCTGAATAAGTTCGCGAGCACCCACGGCAAAGAGAAATGCGATGCCATGTTTGCCCACCTGGAGGACGGGGGCGCGAAAGAAGACGGCCCGCTGGTTGACGTTCCCGCTGACGGATCTAAATCCGATGGGGTGGCCCCGTGAGTATCGACACCCTACCGTCCACCAGCATCCTGGCGATGCCTGTACCGGATGACTGCACCGACCGCTATGCCTCCGGCTGGGCGTTTGCAGACGGGCATGTCCGCAAAGGCGGCAACCTCAATGCTGACGCTCCAGCTGAGTGGCATGAGGAAAAGGTCAACGGCTTCTGGGATCGGCTCAGCGCAGAGCGCAATGCCAAATCCACGGATGGCAATGGAGAAACCCATGGCCACCAGTGAGCAGAAGGTCAAAGCGGTCTATTCCCGCGCCAGCAAAAAGCGCTATAGCACCCACGGTGGTGGTGGCTACTACCTCATCTGGTCTGGCTTCCCGGAAGGACGGGATAGTGTGCGCCTCGGCGAAGGCAAGACCGCTTCCGCCGCATGGGTGGACGCAGCTAAGAACATCGAACGCGTGGCTGCGCAAGCCAGCAGTGCGGTACAGGAGAAAAGCGATGGACAATGAACGCGGCAACTGCATCGACTGCGGTGAGGCACTGTGTCACCTGGATGACGACCCCAACGGCGCCCGTAACGCCTCATGCGCCCGCTGCGTGGCCCACGACGCCCATGATTTCGACGCCGAGCCCAACGCCGTATTCAACCGCTCCGGCGAGCGCATCGACGACAAGCCTCAGCGCTCGGCCATGCCCCAGAACCTGCGCTCGGTTCTGGCAAGCCTTCCTCAGCTGTCACAGCGCCAGGATTCGACAGCAGCCCAGTTGGCTGACCTGCGGGTGATTGCAAACAAACTGGGGCTTTACGACGCCGCCGACGCCATCAAAAACATGCTTGACCGACCATAACGGGCCAGAGGACAGAACCCATGTCGCAGCAGATCAAGACCGAATACCAGCTGGAGCGCGAAGCACGCTGGAAATCCATGGGCTTCACCCTGATCGACGAGGCCAAGCCCGAGATTGGGAAGCTAGTCGAGGCCGTCCGCGTTCATCAGCCTCGCGGCTTTGGCGGGGTGATCCTGCGCACCGAATTTCTGCTGGTCAACATGGTGCGCGAGGAAGAATACAGCTACACCGACACCACCAACGGCGATAAACACCTCGCCGCCAGCGAGTTCGAGGGCTGGCGCGAAATTGGTGCTGGGCAAAGCAGCAACGATGATCAAGCGGAAACCAAGGGAGCAGCCTGACCATGGCAAGTATCGGGCGTGAGCCGCTGCCGGCAGGTGCTGTGATCGAGTATTGCGGCGAACACGGCGAAGTCATCCATGATCCGGGCGGCGAAGGCCGTGTAACGGTCAAGGTCGGCGACCATCAGGCGCAATGGTGGTGGACGTTCGAGGGGGTCACTTGCTCGGTAGTGTCGCTGCCCACCACCGCATGTGGTTCGTCGGAGGTCGCTGGCTTGCGTCACACTGGATCACAGGCCGAGCCCCTTCCTCAAGACGACTTCCCACCAGCTAGCCTGGGGGCACTGTTCGATGGCCTGGGCAGATCGTAAGCACTCAGCGCGGGAGCGGGAGTTGTCAGTAGCGATCATCGTAAGGATGGTGAGCATCACCATACTTGCCAGCGCTAATGTGATGGCTGCCGTGAAGTAGGCAGCTACCCCGCCGAGCCTGTTGTTGTGCGAGCTGGTGTTCAATGCTGAATTCCTACTGGCCTAAAGCAGCGAGGTGTATTGGTCTGTCAGAGAGGATAACGGCCCTTCGGGCAGTATCAATTGCTGCCCGCCATTCTCACATCCAGGTCAGGCCTTCTCAAACTGCTTGAGCGGGGTTAATCCATTCCTTCCCTCAAGCGCCAGCATAGGGTTCGAGGATTTCTGCGATCATTCATTCGTCGCGGTGACACACCATTTGGCACCTGACAATTGGCACCTCACCAAAACAGGCCAGCCGGCCCCGACGAGGATTTACGACATGGCACGCGAGCTTTCCGAGTTCGAGCAGCATGTGCTCACTATTGTCAGGCCGCTGCACACGGCCAAATGGCAAGCAGACTATCGCTGGGACTCGCTGGAAAAGTCCTTGGCTAACCTGGGCAATGACTATGGTGGCTTGGAGTTGAATCCTGACTTCCAGCGCGGGCATGTGTGGACGGCCTTTCAGCAAGCCCACTACATAGAAAACTGCATGCGCGGCATCGTCGCGTCGAGCGGATTTCTCATCCAGCTTAACTGTGCTGATTGGGGGGAGCCTGACCCCGAATCAGACCTCCCGAAGGGCTTGCAGTGCGTCGATGGATTGCAGCGGTACACCGCAGTTACTGAGTTCGTCAAAGGCAACGTCAAGCCGTTCGGCTTCACTGCTCAGGAGCTGTCTGGCACCCAGTTCTCACCGAAGCGCATCTACATGAAGGTCGCGATCCACGGATTCACCAAGCGGGCTGACCTACTTGCGCACTATCTCGCACTGAATGCCGGTGGCACACCTCACAGCGCCGAGGAAATCGAGCGAGTGCGTGGCCTGCTGGCCCAGGCGCAGGCCTCTGCCTGACCCATCCGCAAAGTCTTCTGGCTTCCTGCTTTCGGGGCTCAGGATTTCATGACCTGATGCAACTACTCGCCGTGACACACAGCGGCCAGGGCGAGAATAGGCACATCACGAAATCACACCGTCACCAGCACCAGCCCCGGACAAGGAACCTCTCATGAGCGCCTACTTCGCAGCCTTCGTCAATCTGCCAGTCGTTATCAGCGAACCAGGGGAGTACCTGACCCGTGGCGGAGAGCGAGTCACCATCGAGCAAGCATCAACCCGGCACAGCTTTGGGTGCGTCGGTGGTTATGCTGATTGCGGCACCCAGGATCGTTGGCACAAGAGCGGACGGCTTTACGCCGGCACTGAGTCGCGCAACGACATTGTTTCACGGGTGTAGAGCAGCCATGCCTGCCGGAACCAACAAGCGCACGCACTGCGACTGCGGCACTGAGCTGGAGCATCCCGGCTCAGTCGGCGGCAACTGGGGAGACTGGAAGTGCCGAAATCCCAAGTGCTGGTTTCGGTTCTGCCAGGACTGCGGGGCGCACCTCGACCAGAACAATGAGTGCGTCAGTTACCGCGATGCCCAGGATAGCCAGTACCAGGATCAACCAGAAGGCGCGAACTGACATGATGAGCCGTGAGCACATAGCGCAGTGCCAAGACGAGGGCCTGTGCTGCCATTGCGGTAAGGCAATCCGCTGGGGTGAAGATGCCGTGTATTCCATTACCGGGGCACACTACGACTGCCAGTTCCCCGATGGGCGCGAGGCTGTGCTCGGAATGCCGGCCCTCTTGCGTCCCACCGTGGGTTTTGGCACCAGCACGATCCCAGCGCTGGCGCGGGCGAATGGCGGGCACATGCTGCACTGGGTGATTCCCAGCACGGGCAAGGGTCTGTGTGGCCACAAACCCAAGGACAACGCTTGGCGCATGAAGTCGCGGGCCAAATGGTTCCTTGTGCCGGACGGCGCGGACGTGACCGGGCGGAAGCTCTGCGGCAAATGCGTTGAGCGCCACGCCCGATTACTAGCCGACCAAGAACAATGTGAAATTCAGGGCTGAGTGGCGCTGACACACAAGAACATGGCTCAGAATGAGCCTCAATAAACCAGTACCCCGGCGCCAGCGTGAGCCTACAGCTCCACTGGTAGCGAGAAAGCACAAAGAGGACAGATTGATGGTCGATAAACAGCTGCCCACGGTGACGCCCCTTGATGGCCCTATGGATGGCGAACGCTACCGACACCCCGCCTACGGGACTATTAGCCTCATGAAGGGGACTTGCGGCCAGGGAGGACTGGAGCTGTTTGGCTCCGACCTGAATCACCGAACCGTGCTGACGATTACCCTGAGTACCGCGCACCTGGATCGCCACCTCAACCGCGACTGGATTCACTCCGACCGCAACGTTGTTTCATTCCAGATGAGCGAGGCGCAGTGGGCGGGGTTCATCAGCTCCCAAGGCGGAGCCGCAGTGCCGATCACATTCGAGAGCCGCCCGGATGATGCCGCCCCCATCCAATTGGTTCCACGCATCGAATCCCCCGAAACCATGATGGAGCAGTTCGACCGCGAGATTCGCGAGAAATGCGCCAAGTACATGGAAACTGCAACGACTCTGCTGGAAGGCCTGGACAAAGCCCTGGAAGATGGCAAGGCAAACAAGGGCACGCTTAAAGAGCTGCGTGACTTGGCCAGCAGCCTGAGCGTAGGCATGCCCAACTCCATGGCTTTTGTGCAGAAGCAAATGGCAACCGCAATGGAAAAGACCGTAAGCGCCGGCAAGATCGAGCTGGAGGCCTACGTCAACGACATGGCGACCCGCACCGGCCTGGAGGCACTGCGCAACCAGTCCGTGTCGCTGATCGAGCACAGCGCTAAACCTGAAACCCCAACCGAGTAACCGGCAGAGACGCAGCGCATGGAAACCGTGGACACCCTCACCCTGCAACCTACGCTTTACGCCAACAAGCGAATTGCGTTTCGCCTCATGTCCGATGACGGCGAGCCCTACGGCGCCCTGACCTGCAACATCGTCGCTGCTCAGATTGAAGACGACGAGATTTGCATCCCAAGCTGGAACCTCCGGGAAGACCTTCTCGCCGGCTATCTCGCCACCGGCCAATTCGAGGAAACAGGTAAAGGCGCTGTCACAGGCTACGTTGTCGCCCCGGTCTGGCGTGTGGTCTGCCCCAAGTTGCTGGCCGAGGTCGCCCGGCTTCGCCAACAGGCCTGACGCGAGACAATCGAAATGACGCCCCCACTCGAAGTAGACGCAACGCAGTTCACCCGAAAGCGCTTGATGGTCACTCTCCGGCTGCCAAAGGAGGGCGACGATCAGTCGCCACAAGTCATTCTGGAGGCTGAGGACGGCTCTGGACTGGCTGTTGCGCTATTCGGCCCGGACTCGCCTGCTGCCAGGGCTGATGCCGCAAGAGTGATGACCCTCTGGAACGCCTCGCTACCGCTGGGGGACGCGATCATCGCGGCACCGAACGACTTCCCGGACAAGTCCAGGGCCTGGATCAAAGGGCGTGCCGCCGCGATCCTCTGGGGGGATGACTGGGAGTTTGAGGCCAAGTGCCCCTACAGCGTCGGCACGACTGAGGCCTCAGATTGGGAATCGGGGATTCAGGCTGGCCTCGACTACTTTTTCGCAACCGACACTGACCAGCGCAGCCCTGTTGCGGATTAACTGGAGAACACTACGCATGAGTTTTAATCCGCTGGATAGCCTACTCGACAAGCTTGGAGAGCAACGGGCTCGTACTACCCCGATGCAGCATGACCACCTGCGCATGTACTTGAAAACGGTATGTAAGAGCTGTTGTGATCGAGTCCCGCTGAAAGTCCGCAACCTGGGCGTGCCCTTCTACTTCGCTGGCGTCAATGACACCCATATTTTCCTGGCCCATGCCGAAACCTGCATGGTCAGCCATTTCGCCTTTGACGACCTGGAGCCCGTAACGCTGGGCGCCGTAGAGGAAATCCAGGAGCTGATCATTGCTTGGCTAGACAGCGCAGAGGGCGTTGCAGCCAGGGAGTTGATCGACAGCGCCCGCATGGCTTCCCAAGCAGGGGTTCGAGTCCCAGTGACGATCCGTTGGCCAGTAGGCGGCAATCAACGCCAGGGATTCCTGACCCTCGATAGCGTTGCCCACGGCGAAGCAAAGGCAAACTGGATTTGCGCAGTAGAAACCATGGAAGGCAAAAACGTGGCTTTCAGGTACGGGCTGACCCGCATTGCACGGGCAATGCACGATGGGAAGACCCTCACCATGATGCTCAAGCCCGGAACCATCTACTAAGACCTGCATGCGACACAGCGTGGAGACAACTACTCATGAATGACAATCCGGCAGAACATTGTTTCGCGCAGCGCTACTCCTTTTTCCATGGTGGCCACAACGAGCGGGCCGACTTCGTGCTGGCAACCGAACACGACACCCTGCGCATTGAGAAAGAGAGGCTTGAGCGGGAAGTCGCGGCACTGCACCAGCACAAAAATGACTACATGGAAGCTGCCGAGGCCACGCGCCGAGCCCTGGTTTCCGATATTGAGTTCTTGCGCCCGCAGGTAGCGGCGCTGCTGGGGTTCCTCTCCGGGCGCCTTATCCATCCAGAAGCCGGCACGGAGCTTCCCGCTCAAGTAGGGGTTGCTGTCCGCGCCCTGGCTGCCTTTGCTGCATCGCCGGTTCAGACCTGCTTGACGTTTCAGTCTCGCGTTCGCCCGTGGCTGCTGGAGTGCTTTGGCGAGGCCATCGCTGTTGATGGAATGGAGCGTAACCATCGTTTCCTTGAGGAAGCTCTTGAGCTAGTCCAGGCGTGCGGATGTACCGAGGATGAAGCGATCAAGCTGGTCGCTTATGTGTACGGGCGTCCGATTGGCGAGCGCTCGCAAGAGGTCGGCGGAGTTATGGTGACGCTTGCAGCGCTATGCCTCGCTCACAAGCTGGACATGCACGGTGCGGGCGAAACTGAATTGGAGCGAATCAGCCATCCCGAAACAATCAACCGCATCCGCGTGAAGCAGGCCGGTAAACCCGCTATGTCCCCGCTTCCAGGTGCATACCCAGATAGAATACCGGCCCTGTAACCTGCCCCGCTTTTTTGGAGTTTTCGATGATCGACTATCGCCATATGAGCGCCACCCGTTTTTTCACTGAGACAGTGCTTATTGCAGTCGGCATGTGCGCTGTCACCCTGATTGTCGGATACATGCAAGGCACTGACCTTTCGCTATGGTGGCTCCTTTTGGCCTTCCCTTTTTTCTTCGGCCTCGGCTATGCCGCCATGGTGCTCTCCGGGGCTGTCATGGTCGAAACTGACAAAAAGCAGGATGACCTAAACGCCTACCCCGATCAGTGCCCGCCCGCGAACGAAGTAACGCTGCTCACCCTCGGCATGGACGAGCATGGTCACAAGCTGCGCCTGCTAGTCGATGGCAAGCAAAAGTGGGTTCGGGTCGGATTCAAAGATGTAAAAAGTATGTTTCAGGGCCAGGAAATGATGGAACGACTGCGCCAGCGCGACGCCCAATCGAACAGCTCGCGAGACAAAGCCAACTGATCGAGCATCTGCATGAATCGTCGCAACTGCGTTTGCCGCCAATTCTCAAACCCCAGCCCTAGGGGTGAAGTCGCATGACCGACCAGAGTCGAGCAATTGCCCTTTTTGACGCAGCTGATAGGGCACTGTGCGAAATGTCGAAGGATGCTCAGCGCTGGCGGTACTACGCAGGCAGGGTCGCGGCCAAGCTTGGCGTAAGCATCGAGCAAATGGCCCGCGAGGTTGACCTTGCGATGGAAGCTGATAACGCTTCATCACAGGCCCAAATGCCGGGCTCAGCCCCTACCGATTAAGCCCCTACTCGCTTTCCCCCAAGTACCGGCGTGATTAGCCAGTGCCAAGCAGCGGCAAAGCCGGCGCCTTCATCTTCATTTCCAGGATTCTGTTCGGGAGGGTGGCCACGTACTGGTTCATGTGTGCCAAAGGCGATGCCGCGTTGATGATTGCCAGGACTACGGGCTGATAGTTCGGGCTCAACCCGGCCAATAGGCGGAATCCAGTCTCCATAACCGCCTTGTCGGTTCCATGAATCCTCGCAGCCAAGGCCAAAGCTGTGATCGCAGTGAGCAGGCTGACCTGCTTGGCGGGGCTCGGGGTTTTCATGGCTACCAGCATGCTTTTCTCAGACTCGGTGAACGTTGGTTAGGTGCGCCAGCACTGCTGGCTTGGCCATGAATTTTAACGCCCCTGCCGGGCCGCTACCGCTCAACCCCATGCTGTTCGTCGGTTCCTGGCGTAGGGAGTGAGGATATTTGCCTGACGTGCTCCTTGGCCGATGACACGGGCATGCAGACGTGATCATGGGCTTACCAGTTCAGATTGCCATAGGGATTCAGATGGAACTCACAACCGAAGTCTACGTGCGAGGCCCGGCTCGATTTGATATGTGCGGGCAAAGCCTTCCCACTCAAGTACACCTAACTGACGAAGTAATCAGTAGCGGCCTTGCACAGCGCCTAAAGCGTTATGCGGAGCGGTCGCTTGATACTGAGGGATTCCTGGAGGCGGTGAAAAACTGGGAGGTGGCAATTGGCACTGATGATGCCGAGGACAGCCCGGCAGATCGCCTCTATTGGGTCAGGTGGACGAATCCGAAGGGTGCGTCGCTTTCTGTCGTTGGCATTCTGACTTCGCGGGGATGGCCGCAGCTTGATCACGGCATGCAGATTGAGCGGGCATAGGGTCGCAGTAGCTATGCACCAATTGCCGCCGCTTAGGCGGCTCTCACCCAGGCGTATCAATCACTTAATCTCAGCCTCGGAAACTGGTGATCCCCCAGCGCCAGCGAAGCCACTCGTCGGTTCCAGTTTTGGGCTGCGAGGATGTTTGCGAGGAATCACTACCCCCCGATGACACGCAGCAGTTGCCAGCATCATTTGCCCATCAAACACAGCAAGGGCACTACCCATGAACAACCAGACCTTCACCCAAGCGCAGATCGAAGCCCAAGGCGTGAGCTGCACCTTCAAGAGCCATGGCATTGAACACGCCGGCTGGATCATGCCGAATGGCACCGGAGTCGATCACACGGACGGCTCGCAGAACCTCTACTTGGCCGAGACTATCTCGACCGAAAACACTGCTGCACTGCTCCTGGCCCGCCGTGCCGTTGCACAGAGCGCGTTCGCTAGCGGCCACTACGGGGACAAGGCCACCGAGACAGGCGAATGGCTTGAGGAAGACGGCAATCTGGTAATGGTTTTCACCGCAGTCGAGCGCGGAGCCCAAGTCCAAGTGCAGGTGACTGTCAGCTTCGTGAACCGGGCAGCAGCCTGGGCCAATGTCAGCTACTTCAACATCACTCGCGCACTGTCTGTCGATGCAGACTGGAAACCATCCTACAGCCCTTGGCGTCATGGCGGCTGGTACGTCAACAACACCTACCCCAGCGGCGCGACTGGCTGCGTGAGCAATAACTATGAAGATGGCCGCTGGCGAATCGTCTGTGACCCGCGCCGGGTAAATATTGGCAAGCCTGGAGATTTCACCTTCAAGACTCGCGACGCAGCAGCCCGCGCAGAGCGCGATCTTATCCGGCAGCAAGTCCTTGCGATGCTTGCCAAGCGCGACCAGCATTCGGTAGCGGCATAACCGGGGGCACCGGACGCCTCTCGGAAGACAAAGGCCCGCATCTGCGGGCTTTGTTTTGTCTGCCTGCTGGCCTTGTGGTCGGACGCCAGCATGGGGAGTGAGCATTTCTGCTTTCTGGCACCAGCTGGCGATGACACACCCACGCAGCATTGATACTGAGCCCATCAAAGACAGCTCAACAGGAGCGCCGCAATGACCCAGAAGTCGATCACCCTCTCCCTCGAAACCTTTGGCATGGACAACCTCAGCTCCGACCTGACCCCGGAGACTGTTGTCGTTCGCTTCACAGCCAAGACCTTGGCAGCTATTGATCACTTTGTGGAGCTGCTGAACAGCAATACCCGCATCAAGTCTCTGAGCGTAGACCTCGCCGAAGATGGCTTCGAAGCCAGCTTCCTCAATGAGGATGGTGACGATACTGACTTGGAGTCGGTTCTCGACCTGGAGCTGTTCCTGGACGCCTTCAACGAGGGCAGTCATATCCGGCTGGTGCTGTCCGGTTGCGACACCGAAATCATTGAGGACGATCATGTTTACGAGGCCACTGGCGAGTTCTTTGCAAATATCGCGGTCGCCGAACTGCGCGAGCTTCTGCAAGCCAACTAACTGACCATAGGTGCCCTCATGAATCTCTCTGCTGAACAGCAACTGAAATTGGTATCCGCCCTCGGCTGCTTGATCGAGTCTGTTACACCCCAAGACCATTCGCAGTCATGCTGCTGCCAACTCTGCCAGGATATTCAGTCAGCACAGGCGCTGCTGGATGAGGTAGACCCCCAGTAGTTCCACCATGCAAGGCCCGCGAAAGCGGGCTTTGTCTTTTCTGTCTTGCTGATTGTCTTCTCGATGCTCGGGTTGGTGATCGAGGATGTATGCGCGATTGCGATGACACAGCGTCTTGGCGTGGATGATGGCTCCCTATCCATCACAAAGGACATAGCCATGAGCTGGCAGCAACAAAGCATCGAGCGCATCGACATGATCGGCATCCAGTGTCGATTCACCTCCAACGGTTACACAGCCCTGGGCTGGATCATGCCGGACGGCACGGGGGTGATTCAGGAGTCTGGGGTTATGGTTGAGTGCAGCCCGGAATCCATCGTCACCGAGCACCCAGAAGGGCTCCGGCTTGCTCGCGCTGCCTCTGCCAGCAATCACTTCAAGCGATACGAGCAGGGCTACACGATCATCGAAGCTGGCGAGTGGCAGCCGCTTGGGGACAAGTGGGTCAGGCAGTACCGCGCCGGCTTGGCTGGCAACGAAGGAGCACTGGCCGTTCACGTCCAGTTCAAGGCTGGCTCTGCTGAGCTGCTGCGCTTTTACACCGAGTACGTGAGCAACCAACGGCCAGAACCAACCGAACAGGTTCGCCAGGGCCAAGTGGGCGGCGCATATTCAGCGGGCGAAGTCGTTCGCAGCTCATCAGGGCGCCTGTGCAGCTCGTTTCCCAAGGTAGACCTTGAGGGCGAGCGAAAAGCTTCCAACACTCTCAAGCGCGTTGATCAATGGCTTATGCAGAATGCACTGGACGAAGCAGAGGCCCGAGGCGACGAGTTCAACGCCCTCCAGTTCAAGGCGTGCTTGGCGAAGCCTCAGCAAGCCGACAAGGACTGCGCCGAGCAGTACCTGTTCGGGGTTCAGCCTGCGGTGATCCCCTCGCCCCTGAAATTCCTCACCTGCAACGGTTGAGGCTGCCGCAGACCGCAACCCCTGCCCCATTGGCGGCAGGGTTTCCGCACCCCAGACTTTGGCTCGGCGATTTGCCAGCTCGACTGCTGACACAGCTTCCGGTGCCACAGAATGTGCTCAAACCAACTGAACAGAGGCAACTCCCATGGCTGCTACCGCCAGCACAGACCTACTGACCCGAGTCAACGCCGCCCTCCGCAAGCCGCCTAAGATCGTGAGCCAATTCCTGAACGCCGGCCTTGTCGCCGCTGTTCATGGTGCTGGCGCAACCACGCCAATCGGCGGGGCTCCTGCTGGGGGATCGCCCAAAGGCTGGTGGAGCAACGGCGTCTACTTGATGTTCAAGGATCAAGCTCTTGCGTGCCGTTCCAGCGGTAGCCGTGTGCTGCTGGTGCTGGAAAGCTGTGCCGCCGCTGTCGCCGGCTCAGGTCTTGTTATCGGTCTTGAGGCTGTATCCGTGGCCAGTCTTGACTGAGCCGAAATCTTCAACAGAAACGCCTGGGTGATCACTATCAGGCACCGCTGAGGGTAATGCCGTGGGGCACATCGAACACTACGAGTTCACTGATATACGGTCGGGGGCCAACGGCGTGTGCTACACCGCCCCGACCGAGGCTGAGTTGCAAATCAAGTTGCAGGTCAAAGGTGTTGTGCCGGGATATAGCGGGCCTTTCATCAAGGTAGTTCGCGCGTTCCCACCTTCACCGCCTGCATCTGTGCTTCGTGATCGAGCCGAGCGCGAGAAATACGGCTACGCCGATGGTGAGGTTCAGTGGTAAGCGGGTTCCAGAGTCCTGAGCCCGACTGCGGATAGTTCTGGATCAGGCTGCCCAGTTCACAGCCATGGTATTGACGATTATCAGCTTGGTAGACCGAGCCGCGATGACACATAGCCATTGCCCTGATGATTGCCCCGTCAACCGGAAACCCCACACCAGGAACTAAACATGATCACCACAAACATTCGCACCAAAGACCCCGAAGACGTTGGCCTGCTGTTTCATTCGATCCTCCGCTACGGCGAAGCCAATGCTGATCGTCTCGACAAGTCGATCATTTCAATCGGATACGGCACGCTGATGGATCATGCTGAGCAAGCGGCACAGGCTCTTGGCGAGCACCACCAAGACACTGGGCCTGAGTGGGATGGGTGCGTGTGGCTGGAGCGCTTGGAGGACACCAGTGAAGGCAGTCTCGCGCAGATGCTTTACGCAGATAATCCCGATGTTCGCAGTATCGTCGCTCAATGGCTGACACGGTTTAGCTAGCCACAGATCACCGAAAGCAATGAGCCTGACAACAAGGCCGCTGGCAACTCCAGCGGCCTTTTTTTGCCTGTCAGTAGCGGTTGGATTGTCGATCCTGATCCTAGGAGGGCGGGATTTTTTTGTCGCGGCAATGACACAGGCATTCAGCCCGCATTGTTGACCAATCCAATACGACCGCAAGGGGAGGCAACAAAATGATCCGCGAACTTAACGCACAGCTCGCCGCAGAAAACCTGTCACAGATCATCGACGAAGCAGTCCACGCTTTTTGGGCAGAAATTGCAAAGGGCCACCCGCATATCAAAAGCGGCGACCTTGACCCAGGCACCGTGTTCGCTTTTGAGCAGGCGGCAGAAAAGGCTGTCCAAGTCTGGCTTGAGTTCAACGACCCTAAACATGCAAGCGAGGTAGATGCCAACTCTACCCTTTTCAAGGCTCGCCGCGACGCCATGAAGACCGCACTCAAGAGCTACGACTTCAATGCTCAGGTTCGGGCTGTAGATTTCTATGAGCAGACGGAAAACGACCAGATTTTCCAGCCGGTTATGTACTCAGGTAGCGCGGAACAGAGCGCATTACGTTTCGTCGTCGATTTCTTCCCTAGCAGTGCCGCCATCAAGCAAGCCAGCGCTTTTGACGAGGCCGGCAATCCGGCTGGAGAAGACACTGCCGTGCGGCTTTACAGCGCCACCACAGCAGGAAACATTGAGCTGACCGGCGTCAGCTATGAGGATGCACATGAGGCCAAGTGGCGCTTGATTGGTCAGGGCGTTGCAGCTGATGTGGTAAGTGAATGCGGTGTGACTATCCCGGAAAGCGACCCTGTTCTGGCAGCCAAAGAACGGCTTTTCAGAATCGCGGCTGAGCTTACCACTCAGGGCCGCTACTTCGACCTCAATAGCGACCCGGCTAACGCAGTAAGCAACCGCAGTGGCTCGGCAGAGCGCTTGTTCGATGACGCCGAAACGAATTTCTTGCGTAAAGAGCTTGCTGCCGCACGCGCCGCGCTTGGAAATGAAGGATTCTTGAATGCCGCTTCTGCGATGGAACAGCCACGCAGCTAATCAAGAGCTGCACCACTCCGCACTATGGCTTCAACACCAAGGCCGCTGGCAGCACCAGCGGCCTTTTTCATTTGCCGCCAACAGGCAGTTATGGATGCCAAAGCCAGTTATTGGTCGTGACGAATTTATGCGTGGGGCGATGACACGCGCCTGTAGGCCATATCGTAACCCCATCAAAACACGCAAACAGGAAAGTGACATGAGCCACGTATTTGCCCGCGCTATCACCCTCGCCGCTTCTCACTTTGTAGACGACCAGCTGATCAATTTTGATGCTGACGAGCTTTATCCACGTATGAAGCAGCTGGCAACCGAGGGCAACTGCCTCATCGCCTGCGAAATTACCGATTTCACCGTCAGTGCGGAGTATCAAAGCCTGACCGTGACTGAGCTGGTTGAGCGCGTCGAGGTGGCTGCCAACCAAATGATGGCTTTCGGGAAGCTGATGCTGGAAGCAGCACATTCTGGCTTGGTTGAGGCGGCGATTGATGGCTCTTTGGATTCCGATGCAAACACATGGCACCTGCCGAGCTTGGCAGAAGCCCACATCTGACTGTCACACATAAACGAGGATTCGACCATGGCCTGCACCGCCTTCCAGATCACCAGCGATGACGTTGAGAACGTTCTGAGCAGCTACTCGCTCCGCGTCACCAACACCAATGGCAAGTCATTCGCGCACATGGCAGAAGCGTTGATCGACGAGCTTGACCATGAGCGCATCGAGCGTGCGGCTCTCGCTGCCTCCACCGACTTGAACGAGCAAACCACAGCTGCCTACGAGGAAATCAAGAGCAACCTCGTAGAGCTGGGGGTTCTGGAGTTCTGATCCCCACAGCAGCTGGAGCCAAATCCAGGCTTTGGGGTTGACGATATTTCCATGCCTGCCCGTGACACGCGGTGGCAGGCCAGAGAATAAGCGCTAACAAATTCATCTGAGGAACACTAAATGGCGACTATCTGCGAGTTCGGTACTGCCCCTGATCAGGCAAAAGCTGGATACCAAATCACCGGCACCACCATTGGTACTGACGCGAGCGTCATGGCTGAATACGAAGGGCGCGATGTGCGCCTTGTGCGCGGCCCCTCGATCTTCGGTGATGACGGCAAATTTGAGTTCGCGGTCATGGGTCGCGAGCATTCCATTCAGGTGAAGCACTGGGACGCCTATGCCGATAGCGACATGCCGGTTACACACCAGATGGACATTGAAGACCGGAGAGCCAGCCATGGTCAGCTTAGCCTCACTATTGGCTCCCTCGAAGGCCATGTAGACGACATGCTGTCGGTAACTGCCGAGGTAAGCACCAACCCAGAGAACGGCGTGGATCAAGTTCCAGTCGTTCACATTCACTTTGATAGTAATGCCTTGGCATTCAGCGCTTTTAAGGTCAATGACAAGATCGTGCTGCGCCTTGAAGCAGGCGTATCCATGGAGCGGTTCATAACACCGGACGGCACGCTGTACTTGGTCGAATAAATACCGCTTTCGGCCCCCGGTTTCGGGAGTAGTGATTCTATTCACGCTCCCGACTACACCCGTTCGCCAGCCGCAGTTTGAGGACAGACCGATGAGCGCTACACGCGGAAATGACGGGATGAATAGCCATACGGAAACACTCCGCAGCTCCTACACCTGCGATGGCGTCCGGCTGTTCCTTTTGTTCGATGCGAAAGCCCGGCTGTATCGCCTCGCCACCCGCTGGTACTGGCTGAGTTCCTTTGATTCGATCTGGGATGCCTGCGATGCGTTTGAATGCCTTGAGCTGATCGAAGGCAGCGAGCAGCAGATTGCTCGAATCCTAAAGTCCGAAATCAAGCGCGTACCTCGATCTACCTTCGGCAAGGCCCGTAGCAGCATGGGTCGCCTCAACTACCTGATCAACAGCGCCGAGCGCCGCTTGCAGGGGCTGCGCCCTATCCGCTGTGGAAGCAAAGGCAGTGTTGAGCGCTGGATTCCGGCATAACCCTTCAATTTCGGGCGCAATGGCCAATATGAGTTTGCCCTGGCGGTTAGGGGTTGGCCTCGCTTCCCTGGATGGGGTTCCACGACTTTCGCGATGCCCCGATGACACAAGCGGGCTTGGCTGACGATGGGCTCACTTAAACAGCACCCATGAGGATTGCCCGATGAGCCTGATGAAGACCGATTCCCAGATTGACCAAGCAGCCGTTGCGATTGTGGAAGGCGCCCTGCCGTATCCTCGCGAGCTGCTTGAGCAATGCACCAACCTGGAGTTGCCGCACATCATGATCAACGGCGATATTTTCGGCCCAGCCCCGGATAACGCGGCTGCCTTCACGCAGTACGCCGCAGACTGGACTGGGCTGGCTGTAAGCAGCCGTTGCGGCGATACCAGCTACTGGCTGTACTACCGCTGCCCTATGACTCAGGAGCTTGCGATGGCCTGCCTAGGCCCGCAGCCGAGCGTTGCCGCCGCCCTCGATGCTGCCACACTTAGCGTCCGGGCCGACCTAGATTGCTGGGGCAATAAACGCCTCGCAGCTTGACTGGAATCGCCCCGGCTTGCATGGGGCTGAACCTTCAACGGCAACGAATGAGTACCGCCGCCATGATGACCAGATACACACCGCAGATACTGCCCCGCTTGATAGATTGCGAGTCGCCAAAGCTGATAGCGATGACTACCAGCCATGACCTGCACGTCCTGAAAGTCACGCATTACGATAGCTATGACGAGGACAGCACTCCCCATTGGAGCACCGCGTGTAGCGAAGGCTGGAAGGTTGATCCAGCCGAAATCATCTGGTGGGCCTACGCGGATGAGGTTCGAGAACTGGTCGAGTCGTCTACCGCTATTGATGCACAAGGAAACTCAAAGTGAGCACCGAACAATCACTCCAGCAGTACCTCTCCAGCCTCATGGTGGGCGACACTGTTTATCGCGAAGCTGGATCAAACAGCATCGAGCGCGTCCGCATAGCAAAGATCACCAAGACACAAATCGTCATGGTGACTGGAGGGCGTTACAACCTTCAAACCGGCGTATCAATCGGCACCTCGGCTGGCTGGGGTCGAAGCGTGATCCTACAGCCCACGCCTGAAATCAAGGCCAAGTGGCAAAGACTGTATCTGGCAAACTGGGCAACCAGTAGGCTGCCGGGCATCTTTAAGTCTCTGACTGCCGAGCAACAGGCCAATCTGTATCGCCAGATCAAAGACATGGAAGCGGAGAACAATGGCTCAGGCGCTGACTCAGGGGCAGATTGATACTGGCAATGAACCCACGCGGCCACCCGCGCAGTCGGTGTTTTTCCGCGCATGCGCGGGATTTTCTTCCACGCGCCTTAACTGCACCCGCTTGAGTTGATGCTTGAATGCTCGAATCCTAAGATGCTGAGCCAGCCTTTTGGCGCATGTTTTATCAAGCGGAGCCCAAATGTCAGCCACGATGTGTGAGTTAGTTCAGTTCGCAGTTTTGACCAAACTCAACGAGCTAGCATCACTGCCAGTTGGTTTCAGCAGCGGTCGGCGTATGACAGCTGACGATCTAAGACAGCACGGGATCAACCTTAACTCCGAGCAGCTTCATGAGGCGTTGTCACGCAACTTCTCAGATGTGGCCAGTCGCCTGGGCGTTGAGTTCTTCATGGGCCTGCCTGCCGCCCTTCTTGAACAGTTCACGCTGATGAGCATAAAGCGCAACGAAGACTGTGCCGGCTTAATAAAGAGTCTGATCAACAGCTTTCTGCTGACTTACGCAACCCCAGAAACTTCTGACGATGCTTTCTCGCACCTGGAAGATTTGGAGGCGCTGCGTGCGAGCGTTGCCAAGGCACGAAACCTTACGCCAGTTTCTATGCCGCCCTTCTCAGTTCGCCACTGCTGAGCAGTGCATTTCCAGCTCCCATGATTGGCAGTGACGACTTTTACCGACAGAGGATGACACGCGACCGTTAATGCGAAGCTTGATCCCACATCAACGCATGAAGGATCACTCCCATGTCCATCGCAAGCCAATCCCTTATTGCTACACATGCCCCGTTGGCGCTCTTGTCGGAGGTCATGTTCGATGCTGGCGATGAAGTTAAGGCCAGGAGCAGCAACCTCCCCTTCTGGATGACCGTCACCTCGGTGAATCAACGCACCGGGTTCTGCCAGTGCAACTTCGGCGCATCCGGGAACTATGCAGGCAACTTTCATCATTCTGAGCTGCGCTTCCACCGTGGAAACGAGTTCGCGCAGGCGGCAGGCTGACAATCATGAATCCTAAATCACACAGCACCCCTTCCCCACGCAAGCAAGGCGCCACTGTGGCGGTCGCCGTGAGCACCCTGACCACAATCCAGATCGACTGGCTGATTGCCCAGCAGGAAGGCGTTGCGGTGATGTTCGATGGTGCCTATGTCCGCTATGCGCTGGCTGATGAGAACGCTCTGGGCGCCGTCTACTCCCCATCGACCGACCCCGCGCTCGGCCACCCGCTGCTGGAGCGCGAGAAAATCCAGCTCCGACACATCGACAGCGATGGGCATTCGCGCCATGGGCTCTGGCTGGCGCAGGACTGTCGTTTCCGGCCAACGGGGAGTAGCGTCCAATGGAGTGAGTACGGTCGCTCCTACGCAGACTTGGATTTCGGCTACATCAGCGGGCCTACGATGCTGATCGCAGGTCTGCGCTTTATCATCGCAAAGACGCAGGTTGGAAAGACGAAAGACCCGAAGGTGAAAGTCCTCCGATCCCTCAGCAAAGCGCAAGCTGCTTGACGAGCAAACCCGGCTGCGAGGTTTTAGACATGAGCAATGATTTGCTGGCGCGGTTCAAACAGTACCGCCTTAGCGTGTGCCTGGAGCGCTTGCGGCTCAGCTCAGTTCCGGCTGACTTGCTGCCGTTGGTCAAAGCTTATCGCGAAGCGCTGAGCCGCCAGCTCTCCGATCCCGAGAACGAGAGCTGGGGTAGCCTCGGTCCAAACGAGCGGCACAACGCCTTGCAGGAGGTTTACTTGGCCTTTGCGCCGAAGACTGAGCGCCCCAAGGGAAACTGCCCACGCTGCGGAGGAACAGGCCACATCCAGGCCTACAGCCATGTACGCGGTGGGACTTGCTTGAAATGTGATGGTAGCGGCAACGTCAAGCCGACGCTGGGGGGCGCTGGAACGGCATCAAGCTGACCCGCCATGTAGGCGGTGGGGTGCTGGAACGGTATCAAGCAGACCCGAACTCATCATCGCTGCCCTATCACGGGGGCATTGGTCTTTGGGTCAATACCAATAATAGGGGCTGGCAGGCCTCCATTATCAGCATGTAAGGATAGGAGAATGACCATGCCAGCTTTAACCGAAGATGCCTCAGTAACTGGTAACGAACCCGCTATGTCCCTCGAACAACGCTACGACCATCTTGGGAAGCGCGTGCGTGACGCGGCCAGGATCAATTGCGGTCTGACGCTCAGCGCTGTTGAGGTCCAGGTGTTGAGCTTGACCACACTAGCTAGTAGCTCATGGGGCGACGAAGATTCTGCGAACTGATCAACCGCCCCGGTAGATGTGTAGATTCATGGCTTCCGATATTTGGGGGTGGTAGTTCAGTTCATGCTCTATGACACACGTTATCTTGCATGAACATGACCACAGATTTTCATACCACCCCTCCATCAAGGACAACGCAATGAAGCAACTCCGCATCTGGCTGATCAAACGCAAGCTGCGTGCTGCATACCTGTCGTACCGCGACATGCTTGACCGCTCCCACGCTGGCCGGCAGATGACCGAACAGCTGCCCAGCGTCGCCTCGCAAAAAGATCGCTGCAACAAGCTTCTGGCCAAGTTGGCCCAACTCGATCCGGCTAATTGCCCGGTCACTAGCATCGGCTGAGCCTTGGAGCGCGATAAACCATGAAGAAACTGGACGAAGCATTTGCAGGCGTCACGGCCCAGTGTTGCAACCCGGAAGACGCGTGTGCGTGCAGCGGCGCGGAGCGTGTATTGCGCGGTTACGCCTACGGCCCTGCCGGCGTTCTGCCCGTGATGACGGAAGACCAGCGCACGACCTGCCTCGACGAAATTGGAGCGGTCGAAGGCTACGAGCGCCAAGACTGGGTAGGCTCTACTGACGCTCAACTGGCAGGGGGCGTGTTGTCGGCGTGGCAGGACTACTGCCGTGATATTGGGATGTTCTGATGGCACAGACCTTGGGTGATCAGACCTACGGCATGCTGTGCCCCCACGCTGAGCGTGCCATGCAGTTCCTAAGCAAAATTGGTATTGCAGTGCAGGTGGAACCCAGCGCCAGCGGATTCATCGAGCACGTCGAGGTTGTGAACGGTGGCCTTCACGTTGACCCCCGCGCCCCGGCCTCTGGCCTCTTACATGAGGCAGGCCACTTGGCGATTGTCCCAACCGGGTTCAGGCACCTTCTGAGCGGCGATCTTGACGCAGGCATGGCGCAGATATTCGAGCACCTGGACGTGATGCAGCTTGAGCCTGACTCCCACCTACAGCGAGCCATGCTCCAGACTGGAGACGCCGAGGCTACCGCCTGGGCGTTTGCGGCTGGCAGAGCAATTGGATTGCCGGACGAATTGATCATCCAGGACGACGAATACAGCGGTGAAGGTCGCTTCATCCGCAAGTCTCTGGCTGCTGGTGCCTATTTAGGGATCAACGGCATTTCACACGCAGGCTTCTGCGTGCGCAGGGCCACGCCATATCGACCGCTCCCGGTTTATCCCGCGCTCGCGTACTGGCTCCAGCATTCCTAGCCAACTCGAATCAACCGCGGCGATCCTCGTTTCCCTCGTCGGGGAATGAGGATGGTGGATTGTTTGCGGCCCATCGGTGACACAGGTCTTGCTGGTTGAAGATAAAGACTCCAACAGATCAGTCAGGAGCAACCTTGATGCATCCATCTATCGGCCAGCTCAACGGCGGCAAGTTCTACAGCTACCTTAACGGCTATAGCGACGAGCCCTTCTTCGGCACTCTGGAAGAAGTCGAAGTAGCGATGGGCATCCGGCCTCAGCCTACCCCATGCTCTCCTGAGACTGCCGTAGCCAAGCGCAAATGCTTCGACGTGACCATGCGCTTTCAGTACCCGGCCTGGGATGAGGTGGATGGGATCATGTATCGGTTAATCGAGGCGGACTGCAAAAGCGAGGCGAACGCCATGGCCAGGAGGTTGGCAGACCAGGACGGCCACCTCGTAGGCGGCAAAGGCCGGGTAACGTTCAGCGCATGCGAGCAGTAACCGACCGGATCATCTGCCCTTTGCAGTCTTCTTCGAGCGCCCCTCGGGGAAAAAGTCCCGAATATCGGCAAATCCAGATTCCAGAAAGCTTCCGGTGAATGCGAACTCCAAGTCCTGGAGGTTGAGCTGGGTGACGTGACTGTCCTCCGGCTCAATGTCGGTATTGCAGTAATAGGGGCTTCAGGATTCGCCCGCCCGTGTTGACGACCATCACGAAGTAGCTGTCGCTAATGTGAGGCGCCGTGATCACGCAAAGTGAAAACCCGGTAGGGATGCGTCTGGCGTGAATAATCAGTTCTTCGATTGACTCAAAGGCGAACACCAGACGACTGACCTTGGCCTTGTCTGCGTCCCCTACAGGGCCATCGCAAACCATAAGGCGGGTCAGGCGCTCGACCCCGTGATAAGCGTCCAAGCCGACGAAGCAGCCGCTATCGCGCACAAACTTGCGACTTTGCTCGCTCAGTGACTCGGGGGTGAGGTCGCGGTAATGGGCAAGAGCGCCGTCGCAGTAGCCGAAGAAGGCTTCAAAGCGAGCAACTGCCGACTCGGCGGTAAACAAGGTGCTCATGCGACCTACCAACTCCAGCCGAGCGCTCAGTCGCTCATTGCCGGCGAGAATGTCCGCAAGGGTGAACGTCTCGGCCTCCGCGTACTGCCCTGCCAGCGTCTTAACCACCAGGGCCACAGTCAGGTCGTCACCCACAGTCTGCGCTTGCTGGACCCGCTTGTTGGCTTGATAGAGGTCGAATGAATGCCCGCCCACACGGAAGGTGTAGGAGCTGCTATTGACGGACTTTCCGGTCAGTTCTTCCCACAGGGCGACGGCCTGGGTGCTGATGCTCGCCTGTTCGCTCATGGTGCGTATTCCTTCATCGCTTAAATTTCTGACAACCATCGAATGCGCCTACGGTTGCCCCGCAGCATGCGCTGCCCACTGCGCTCTACGCATCACGTAAGCGCAAGCGCAAGCCCATATTGGGGCTTAGCTGTACGTGTCACTGTCAGTAATGAAAAATTGCCATTTCCCAGGTTGGTTTGTGGCTCAGTCTCTGGGCGTTGTGTTGGCCTAACGGAAAGCTGCGCTTCAAACTACCGCACGTTAATGCTGCTACTCAGGTTTGGTTGAATGCCTGCTAGTCCGTCCCGGTCATTGCGCAATTAATTTGCGCTTTGTCCGATGACACGCCTTTGGACAGGAGACGATAACTACAACCCCTCCAAACTAAACAGAAGTACATAAATGCAAAAGCATAATACCCTTCCGATCACCGAAGACGGTCTTTACTGGTACTTTGAGAACGGTGAGTCTGAACCGCGCCCGGTTATGATTAACAAGAGTCGATGGGGACAGTCTATGAAGTCATTTAACGGCGCACAGCAATCCTGGCTGCGCGAAGGTGAATATCTGATTGGTCCGCAGCCGGCACCACAACCCCAGTGAACCTTACTATTTAGAGCTTGTGATTTTTCAGCATGTAGGCTTGCCTCGAAGTTGTAAGCCTGCTCTGATCTAAACCCGATAACCCAACAAGTGAGCTGATATGTCGCTTATCAACGAATACCGCACTACCGAACAAGCTATCAAGGAGCTGCAAGAGCGCCTGCAATCCCTCTCGGCTGACGACCGCCTCAAAAAAGAGCTGGAGTTCGATCAGAAACTTCGCTCTCTTATGGCTGAGCACGGCAAGAGTCTGCGTGACGTGATTTCGCTACTCGATCCGAATGCCGGAAAGCAGAGCGTAAAGGCGTCCGGTACAGGCAAACGCGCCCCTCGCGAAATGAAGCGCTACAAGAACCCCAACACTGGGGAAGTGGTAGAAACCAAGGGCGGCAATCACAAAACCCTGAAAGCCTGGAAAGAGAAGTGGGGCGCTGAGGCTGTTCAGTCCTGGCTCCAGTAACCTGAGCAAATAATTCAACGCCTAAAGGGGAGCATTGCGCTCCCCTTTTTCATTATGGCCACTAGGAAACCTCGACGAGGAAGTGTTGCGTGTTTAGCTGAAAGCAAAGATTCAGCTGGGTAATATCGAACCATTGATTCCTCAGTTCCCTGCACGGTTTTGAGCAATATCTGCCAAGAAGTCAGCGTGCCGATGCCACAACCTGTAGCAGGTGATGATGGGTTCACACGACCACACTTTCGGTGCCATCCATGCCTCAACCAAACCACTTAGCCTTCCGCATTACCTTCAATGGCACCGAACTTTTAGCAGAACCTCGGGACTGCGAATCTCTTTATGAAGCGATGAGCCGAGCTATCGAGCAGCACGCCGGCTCTCTGGTTAATCAGTGGGGTCGGTGCAAGAAACGAGGCGAACATTACATTTACCCCGTGCTCTTAAAAAGCGGCCTTCGTGGCAGCGTCCTGATTGAGGAAAGCGCGTAATGGAGTTGAAACGATACCTCCCAAACGACCCTGCAATTCAAGGCCGTGAGGTTGTTCTTGCTAGTGAAGTCGAGCAGCTACAGCAAGCACAGGCGTCGGCTTTAGCGATCTGCAAAGCCCTCGATAGCAACGCCAGTTTGGATGAACGTCTAAAGGCTGCCGGAATGCTCACCGTAGCCGAAATACTTGCAGGTGCTCCGCTTGACGCATTCATCCGCCACGCAGGTGTCCATGATCTTGCAACGTTCGGCCAATGGCTTGAGAGGCGACGGGCTGAAACAGTCAGGATGCAATCCCGTTTCGTCTTGGAGAACCGCGAGGATGACGAGCTTTACGAGTGGGTAGTCGCACATGCGGCAGCATTCAGCGAGGCGTCAATCAATTTTCGGGCGGCCTGCGCGAAGGCCGAGCTGGAAGCTCAAAGCTTAACGCCGGAACCGGCAAAGCTATCTGACACCATTCAGTGATTACTACCCGATCAGCGGGGTAACGCACTCTACTTTTACCGATACCAATATCAACTAACTCAAATCGCAGCAGGTCAAACGCATGCCAAATCCGCTCTCCGATCAGATGAAGGAAGCTATCGAACGGCTTCGCCACATCGCAACACAAGCTTCCGGCGAAGTGACAGTATCTTCTGCTGACTTGCTATTGCTGCTCACTTCCACGTCCCAAACTGAGAATCCTGCCCCTGCTTTATCGTGCGACGAAGCTTTCGCACAGCGCTACAAGGCTGACCCAGGTGCGCCGGGCTTTTCTGAAAAGCTCGAAGTTTGGCGGGCCAGCTGGACCGATGCAGGTCGCGCTTTTCAAATTGAGTCAGGCCACCAAGTTCGCATTCTTGGTCAAGCCCTTGGCGACTGCATTGTGGATGCTGGCATTGTCAAACCGGGTGTTGGGCTTACAGGGCCTGAGCTTCTGATGTTCTCCAATGACTTGCGCACCCACATTAAGCAGTTGATGCAGTCCGAAGATGCTTCCAATGCGGTAATCAATTTCATCCTGGCCAATCCTTGCGAGTCCCCAATGGAGTTCCTGCGCTGCTGGAACGAAGGCAACTTCGACTCTTTGCGCAAAGAATGGCCGGAGGCACCAGATGAAATCTACATCGGGCCTGATCAGTTTCACCCGAAAAGCATCGGGTACGACACGTACCACGATGCTGGCTCCAATTCGCTTACCTCGGTACGTCTTCTGTACCAGTGCCGCGAATCCCTGGAAGAAGGTTCCAGCGAGACTGACGCGCTCATTGCAGAGGTAGATGCGTACCTGGCTGGCCAACCATTTCCTGCCGGCCTAAATGATGCTGCTGGTGTGGTTCAAGGTGAGCGGGGGTTTTGAAGGCAAGCCTGTCCATATCAACTCACTCGACGCACGCTCCCAGATAAAGGGAGCGCCTTACTCACGTTGTCGTTTTTCTCTCGGGCTCAGCCCCAATTATAGGGGCTGACGACTTTACCCGTAAGGGTGGGTATTTATGGAGACACAACCCTTTAGGGGTTAATATTCTTTCCATCAAATCCAACCGCGAAGGGAATACCGCAATGTCCATTTTCGAGCAAACCCAACTGGCTATCGATTCGTTCGACCTGACCCTCGTACCGGGCAGCGTTAAGAAACTTATGGCTGGTATCAAGGCCACCTATGAAGGTGCCGTAGATGCAGAGCACAAGATCAAGGGTGCTGGCGGTAGCTCTGACCTGTGGAAAGTTCCAGTCAACGAACTCAAGGTTCTGGAAGGCTTCAACGTCCGCCTGCCCGGCCCCGAGCTGGACGCCCACATCGACTTCCTGGCCAACAGCATCCTTGAAGAAGGCTTCTTGCAGCACAAGCCGCTAGCAGCGCTGGTGCTGGAGATTGACGGCGTACTGGGCCTGTATGTTTTCGATGGCCACTGCCGTCTGGGCGGCACTCACAAGGCGATTGCCAAAGGCTCCGAGATTGAGCTACTTCCCGTGGTTGTTCAGGATGGGCGCAACGTAAATCTCGACGATTTATACGTTCAGATGTACCGCGCCAACAAGGGCAAGGAACTCACCCCATTCGAGCTGGGCCTACTCTGCAAGCGTCTGGCCAAAAACGGTCTGGACGACGCTGTGATTGCCAAGCGCATGGGTATCAAGCCGCAGTATGTTGATGGCCTCCTACGTTTGGTGAATGCGCCTACGCCTCTGGTTGACGCGGTACTAAGCAACGAGCTGGCAGCCTCGGAAGCCATCAAGATGATCCGCGCCCACGGCAACGGCGGCGTAGTGCAAGAGCTGGAATCTCGCCGCGCTCGCGCTCTGGCCGAAATGCAGAGCAAAGCCCCGGCAACTGCCCTAGAGCCAGTTCAAGAATTGGCCTCGGAGCAGCAGGAGCAGTCCCCGGCTACCATCGCCCCGGTTCGGCCCCGCCTGACAGCCCGTCACGCCTCTGACGCGAACGTCAAGAAAGTGGTCCGCAAGCACGGCCTGGATGCGTTCAAGATCACCCGCGCCGTCAAGGACGATCCCGCATACGCCACTCTCGCGGAGGAAACCCGCGAGAAGCTGGAGGCTCTGCTGGCTCAGCTTGAAGAAGCCGAGAAAGCCGACACCGTGCCGGCTCAAACTGAGGAAGAAACCACCGAGGGCGGCGAGCAGGCTGACGCCTGATTCGCTGCCGGCTGGACCCACTCTCCCCTCTGTAACTGCGGAACCTCGACATGCTGATTGACTTGCGCAAGGTCGCCCCTGGCGACCTGCCAAACGAAGTTTTTGATGAACTGACTGCTGGCAACAACTATGGGCCAGAAATGGTCTGCGCCCTGCGCGACCATCTGGTCAATGGGGTGGATGTGAAGGAGGCGGTGAAGCATCACGGCGTCCACGCTCACAAGCTCAAGATGCGGCTGGATAAGCTGAAAGAAGACATTCAGCGCATCGGTCGAATCAATGCCCTGCTACACCCGGAGCAAGCCCAGATTGACCTGATTTTCTCTCTCTCCAGCAAGCTTGCTGTTGCTGTTGATGAACTGCGCTCGAACCGCGCAAGCGATCCCAGCGCCAGCGACGACTGAGCGAACCACTGCACTCTCAACCTCGAATCTAGGATTCCACGATGACCACGCAGTCCGCCGACTTCACTACTTCTGTGGTAGCCCCCATCCACCTCGGGGTAAGCGATGCGCTGAACCATGCTGCTCAGCGAATGGTGCGGGACAAGTACATCATGGACAAGGCGGTCAAGGATCATCGGGCCTCAATGCTGGCCCGCGACCTCTGCGATTACGGTCCAATTCCGCATGAGCCCGCCCCATTTCTTTACCGGGTGCTGCCATTTTTCTTCTTGAGCGACAAAACTTCCCGGCCTATCCCTGCCCTGGTGCCTACTTCAAACACTCTCGGTTGTAGCTGGAAACGCAGCATGAAGAACTTCGACTATGACGATGTTCCGGCCATGACTGACAAACTTACCGACACCAAGAAGATGCTTGATGGCTCTTTGGGCGCAACCCAGTACGACTGGATCAAGCCCCTAGGGCTTATAGCGCCGTTCGAGGGTAAGAATCGGGTCGATTTCCTTCGCGGCCAGGGTATCGACTACATCCCCGCCCTTGTAACCGAGCACAGCTACCCGAGCCCTGAACGGCTTAGCCTGCACAGCATTAAGGTCAATGGTTACTCGGCCATCTGGGCAGTCCTTGATGGTCGCTGGGTCACGGGAGTTGAGAACCCAAGCTGGACGGTGCCGATGATGGAAGCCTATGGAGTGGGAGTCAGTTCTTCATGGCCATCTGACTTCCCAGCACCGGAGCTGGTGATTCAGGCCCTGTTCGGCCCCCGAGGTACGACAACAGCCCTTGGGCACCCTGACGCACCAGAAGACCCCATCGTTGACCTCGACACCCTGAAAGCGACCGAGGCATACATGACGGAGCCCATGTCGGCAAACTTCGCGAGCCTGAACAACGCAAGGATCGATCCTCGGTTTTGGTTGATCACAGCCAGCCTGACGATTCTCGGACTGCTGGGGCTCGCGCTCGCACCCGACACCTGGGATGTATTCCGGCTGGCGGCAGCGATGATTTTTTCCGGCTCTCTGGTAGCAGCTCTACTACCCCTGTCTGCCCCGATTGCACTCACTCAGCGGCGGCACATCACAGAGCACCCGTATTTACCGCTTGAGCGATCCCTCAAGCACAAAGCAACAAGCAGCCGTCACCTCGGTTAGTCACCCCGACCTCACTGGATAGTGCGTTATGTCTCGCGATCTACCTTCCAACATCACGATCCCCGCTTTCGATGCCTATCAGGTTCGCATCGTGCGGGACGGCCATGAGTATTCAGCAACGTTTGCATGGGGGCGGTATGGGTCAAAGGATCAAGCGCTAAGCGAGGCTGTTGCGTGGCGTGACCGCATGCTTGCAAAACTTCCCCCGGCTGCAACAACCATCGGCTCGTTTCGCGTCACCCCACAGAAGAACAAGCGCTCTTACAACCGAGTTGGTATTTCCCGCTACATCGGTGTTGACCGGAGGAAGCTGGGAGCCCCTGGATACTTACGGTTCGCGGTCAACTGGGTAGATGACACAGGCCACAGCCGTGTGACTACATTTCAGGCGGGCAAGGTCGGTGCCTTCTCCTGGGAGGATGAGTTGCACGCCGCATGCACCGCCGAGGCATTCAGAACGCAATGGGAATTCAGCCGAGCTACTGGACAGTCTTTTGACCCCGCCAGCTATGAGGGCTGGCGACACAAGCAGTGCTACCCATTAAATCCAGATTTGTCGGATCAAGGAGAACACGAATGACGATCAAACAGAGCCGGAAGAAGGCCCGAGACTTTGTGGAGAAGAACGTTTCGGCCCTGTCTGCTGACGTGCTGATCTGGCGCAAGAGCGCGACACTCCCGCCCGAAAGCCCAGTACATGAACTGGCGAGTCTGTGCGTGCCATTCGCTGCTGATGGTGATCAGTACATCGAAGCTGAACGCCTGATTATTCAGCAGGCACTCGAATCAACCGCCGCACTGAGTGCAGGTACTGCATCCGATACAGAAACCCCGCAGGGCCTCGCCGCACGCGATAAAGAGGCATACCAGCGCCTGCTGCCAAAACTGGTGGAGCTGGCCGAGCAGATCGACAACATGTCGGAAGATGAGTACGGCAACTGGGTGGACGCACTCCCCAAGGAAGAATTCTTCGAGTTCATAGGCGTCGCGCATAATGAGCAGACGTTTAAATCAGCCCTTGCAGCTGCGAGAATGCTGATCAGCAAATCCGGCGAAGCTATCAACGCCGGTCAATGAGAGGATCAGAAATGCCAACTCCAGACTGGCGGTATGAGAAGTCGTCGAACACTGTCAAAGCACTGTGCCGACTATTGCGGACGGGCCTGAACGAAGAACAGCGGAGTGAGGTTGCCCTCGCTTTGCACGATTCGCTCAAACTGATGTGTGACGCGATCACAGCGGATGCACCCGAACGCGGGGAACTGTGGACGCCCAGCATGGTGAAGATTTTCTTTGATCAGCCGGAGCACTGCGAGCGCTGGCTTGCGCTGATCGACGAGCCGGACTTCAAGCCGGACTACTACATCACCTAGCCGATGCTGGGCATTGCAGACAGCCTTGCCCAGAGCCCTTTCCCCTCTCGAAGTTGATTTTCCAGTGATCCGCAAGCCAGTTATCTCCCAGGAAGAAACCGTCACTCTTGCTCGATGCCCAGCATGCCAGGGCGTATCGCTGTACTGCATCCAGCGTTTCATCAAGCCAGCTGACCGCAAAGAGTTGGAACGCCTGATCAGCATCGGCTACGAGGCTGAATCCAAGCCCCTGCGCTCGGTCGGTGACGTTGATGACTGCAACTGCTCTCCCTCCACTATCGCTCGCTTCAAGGCCAAGGTGGCTGCGCCATCTAAGGTGCCAGCGAGGGCCAGCTCAAGCACTCGCCCGGTGCTCTCATTGAAGGCCCGCCGCGCTCCCCAGGATTGAACACCCCGTATTCCTGATTTCCCGTTCTGCCGAGCGGGAAGTTTCTGTTCCTGGCTCGCCTGTCCGGTGACACAGCTCTCCCCGCCGTATTGTTTACCCAGTCAAATCGAACTGGAGAGAGCGCCATGACAACTGCCACCTCTATGCCCCACATCCTGCAACACCAAGTGCATGCGTTCGTTTGCCCGTGCTGCGGGTACGAAGAAGAAACCGTTGGGGAAGGCCCGCAGGCTTTTGGTGCCGAGGTGTTCGAGACAGTCACCTGCCCGCGCTGCAAGGAATCCTGGCGTAATGAGTACCGCCTTTACGCTACCCGGCACAAAGGCTCGGACGAGGTGGCCATCGTCCAGACACAGCCCCTGGCTGCGCTGATGGCGCTTGATGCCATGTCCTGGCTCGATGAAGACCCCTGTGACACTGCCGAGCTGGCTGCGGCCAAGAAACAGGCTCGCGAGGCCCTTGCCGCAGCACAAAAGCCGAACTGAAAGTGGTTTTCACGCTGCGCCTCCCGGCCCGATGGGTCGGTTTGCCACACCCGCACTTCGGCACTGAGGATGTTTGAGCTTTTCCGCGCTGTGCCGATGACACAGGCTTAGAGGCCATATCGTTACTCCATCCCCACAAGCTCAGAAGGAGAGCGCCATGTCCGATGCCTACGTTTTCGAGGTTCACCGTGATTCCGATGTGAAAGAGGTGAACGGGCACCGAGTGGTGACGGCGAAGTACGTGTTCGACCACCAGAAGCTGGAGGCCGTCCCGAACACCGACCCCAGCCGCACGATCCCTGTTATCTCTCGCCACAAGGACGGTCGGGTCTTCGCGCACCTGCTGCGCATGGATCGGGCTGAGTTCGAGCAATCCTCGATCCCGAGTGACTGCTACATCGAGTCGGCTTATCAATGCCGGCATCGGCCCGTCGCCTGTTAAGTCGCACGCCCAGGCCCTGCCTAGTAGGGCCTCGCCCATTCCGCCGCGCACAGGAGCAACTGACTCCTGTTCGATTGTGGCGTGCCGGTGCTCGCCAATATCCTGCATTCGCCAAGGAGTGAAAACTTGAAAATTACGTCTTCCCAAGTCACGAAGCTGGTTTTTAGCGAACTGCAAGCCTACCCGTTGGACCCAGTAACGGTTTATCTCGAAGACTCTGGCCCGAGCAATCTTCAAGATGGCTCTAACCAGGGTTCGGTGGTGATTGAGTGCTACGGTAAATCCTGGGCTGCTCGGTGGGCGCGTATCGGCAACCGAACGGTCAGTAAGTATTTTCAGTCCAGCGAGCCGAGTTACCTCGCCGGGTGCTTAGCGCCCACACTGCCTATGAGCCGGTTTTCGGGACGTGTGCTATGTCGCATGGCCAGAGCCAAGGTTATCGAGCGCCGCCGCATGAGCCCCAACACTGCTGGGCATCTGACCCAGGAAGCTGCGCGAACCCTTTACGACGCCGCTTCTGATTTTGGGTTCTCGGAAAGCATTGACCAAGCGCTGGCTCATCACGGCGATCTTCTTGCCGAGTTCTTCGGCCCTGAGTGGTGGCATGAAGCGTCTACAGCCACGGAGCCACACCCTGAGTACGCCTATCTGTGCCGCATCATTCGCGCCGTTCGGGACGGGTTGGCTATCCATGACGGAGTAAATTCAACCGATCAGGTGGCCGTTCTATCGTGATTCTATCCAGCAAGGTATAAACTATCGTTGAAGCGATAAATCAGGATAGTCACATGAGCCCTACCCGCCCTATCTTTCACCGCAAGGCATTAGCCGAGTCCCTAGTGCGGGACTTGGCAGGCGAATCCTTTGCCGACTACAGCTCCGGGATGTTCCTGGCTGCGCCGCGCCGCACCGGCAAAAGTACCTTCTTACGCTCAGACCTTGCTCCAGAGTGCGAGGCCCGTGGCTGGCTGCCGGTCTATGTAGACCTATGGGAAAATCGGGAGATTGACCCTGCGGAGCTGATTGCCGGTGCCATCGGCCAAGCGCTTGCTGAGTTTGACAGCACAGCTCGCAAGACAGCAAAGAAGGCTGGCATCGAGAAGGTCAATCTCCTTCGAACCCTCAGTTGGGATTTCAGTAAACCTCAACTGCCGGCAGGCACAACCCTGGCCAAAGCCTTGGATGTGCTGCATCAAGTCTCCGGCAAGATGGTTGTGCTGATCGTGGACGAGGCTCAGCACGCCCTGAACAGCGAGAGCGGGGTAAACGCCATGTTTGCCCTCAAGGCGGCGCGTGACCACCTGAACCGAGGCGGGTCCAGCCCCGATGCCCTGCGGCTGGTTTTCACAGGGTCGAGCCGGGACAAGCTGGCAAACCTTGTGCTCAAGTCAAAGCAGCCCTTCTATGGCGCACACATTACGCCGTTCCCGCTACTGGGCCGCGACTTCGTAGAGTTCGTGACGGGGGTCTGGAACGCCCGCCTCGCTGACACCAACCAGTTCAGCGCCGACGATATGGAGTATGCGTTCGGCTTGGTAGGCCGTCGCCCGGAAATGCTCAACGCCTTGCTTACCGAGGTCAGTGTCGGCCTTGGTGAAGCCAGCAATCTAGGCGACCTGCTGCGCACTGGAGCCCTGAACCACCAAGCTGGGGTCTGGAGCGACTACGAGAGCGCCTACAACGACCTTTCACCGTTGCAGCAAGCCGTGCTGGAGGTAATGGGAGAGCGCGTCATGCGCAAACAGCCCTTCACCCCGTTCTCCGAACAGACGTTCAAGGACGTGAACCGCAAGCTGGAGCTGGCCGGTGCCGAGGCAAATGCAAGCACACCCAACGTGCAAAAGGCACTCGACGTGCTGCGAGAGAAGGAACTGGTATGGAAGGCCTCTCGCGGCGAATACGCCCTTGAAGACTCGGGCATTGCTGAATGGCTGACCCGACAGGAGAAACGCGAACAATGACCACAGCTCAACCCCTGATCGAACTCGCCCTGCACCGTGCGCTCAAGGCCTACAGCGGCAAGGTGGACAAGGCCGGCAAGCCCTACATTCTTCATCCTCTGCGCCTTGCTGCACGCCTGGAAGACCAGATTAGCCAGTCGGTGGCATTGCTTCATGATGTGATCGAGGACAGCGACGCCACAGAAGACGATCTGCGGGACGATGGCTTCCCGGAATCGGTGATCAGCGCTGTTGTGGCTCTCACGCGCCGTAAGGGTGAAAGCTATGAGGCGTTCATCGACCGCGTTCGCGTCCACCCGCTGGCCAGGAAGATCAAGCTCCTGGACATTGAGGACAACATGAACCTGTTACGCCTCAATGCTGTGACTGAGAGTGACCTGCAACGCATCGCGAAGTACCACCGCGCCTGGAAGCGACTGGACTCACCAGAGTGAGGCGGGGGTCGCTGGGCGCGGAGCTTGTGTCATTCATAGAGGTAAACGCTCTCGGTTGAGTTGCAAGCATGGTCAATGCGCAGTGAGCATGGTTTCAATCATCACAACCATGAAGGCAATGGCCATGCGGCGCTTCAACTTCACCATGAAAGGATTCACTCAAGCAGCCAACCGACTGGAAGCGTCAGTCCAGGCCCAGATAATTGGCGTAGCAATTCCGTTCCTCAAGGCAGCTTCGGTGACGGCAATAGCCCTCATCGCCCTCTTTCTGTTCAATGCGAATCCACAGGCCGTTGCATTCTCGGACTTCCTCCACTTCGTCCAATCACCGGCATATCTGCTCTACACCTGCCTCGGCGGGGTCTTTCTGCCACTTGGCCGGCTTGCCCTCACCACGAGGCTGTAAATCCTCATTGCAGCTCAGCGGCCCCACCCGCCCCGCTCGAATCCAGTGACAGGCTTTGGCGATTTCATCAATCACGACTTCCATGCCTATGACACGCGCATCTGGGGCTGACAATGGCTTCACCTAATCAAGTAAGCCTCTGCCTGGAGCCGACATGAGCAACGCACCACAGTACATCACTGGCAATTGGAGCCACATCTTTGAGGGTGAGCGCAGCGAACGCATGACGCGTGTTGTGTTGGACACAGCCACCCAGAAGGTGCTGGTGCTGCAAGTGCAGCGCAACCGCGCAGTGACCGATAGCTATGGGCATTCCACGCGCACTGAGCTGCTGGATGTTGAGGATTCGATGGTCAATGCCAACCCGGAGCTGTTCGATGATCCGGGCGCTTTCGAGTTGGAGGTGACTGACTCCATGCCGGACTGGGCCACTTCCCAGATCGAGGAATCGGCGCTGAGGATAAAGCTGGCCGAGCTTCAAGGTGAGTTTGCGGCGGCAGGTGGCCGGGGTGTTGAGTTGGCGGAGCAGATTGATGACATTCAGCGCCAGCTTGGTGAATACGAAGCCGACGAAGGAGAAGACGAATGATGCTCGAAGTGCTGGAGTGGGCTGGAACCATCTGCGGAATCGCAGGTGCCGCACTGATCGCCAGCAACGTGCGGCTCTCACCGTGGGGCTGGTGGTTGTTCTTGGCCAGCAGTTTGATTCTGTCGCTGTACGGCCTTCTGATCGGTGCCTACGGGATCATGACGTTGAACCTGTGCTTTGTGATGACGAATTTGCTTGGCTTGGTCAGGGTATTTGTCCCCTACATGCGGTCGAGAACGATCAGACCCATTTGCACCCAGCCCTCCAACCAGATCAACAAGGGAACAGCAGCGCTATGAGCACGAACGCACCCGCCATCGAACAGAACGGGAACACGCCCTGTAAGCATTGCGGCAGCCAGGATCAGTCCTGGGCGACGAATATCGTTTCGCAGGGTGAAGCACAGAATGGTCGGCTGAGACTGAGCGACGTAGCGTGTCAATTCGTACTTGGCTGCAATCGCTGCTCAGAAACGCTGGTGGTGCTGAGCGCCGACCGCGTGGCAGGCTTGATGAATGGTGCCCTGGACTGACAAGGAGAGCGCATGCGATACCTCATCAGTGTCGCCAGACACTACCTGACAGGCAAGATCACTGCCGGGCATGCCATCTATGCTCTGCGCCAGCGACCTGTAGCAGTTGCAAGCAAAGGCAAAACTTGGATCATCGACCCCAGCTTTGCCGTCTAGATAGGCACGTCAGCACTGGCGGATCATCCAGAAATCGCTTCTGCTGACCGCGCTTCTCGGAAATCCTCAGCGGCGATCCTTTCACGAAAGCCTCTCGCCTTGTCTTCTATCCAGTCGGGGGGCACATCGAGTTTCACCCCCTCCCCCCGCACTATCGACATATCCGCGATTGCCCACCCTGCGGCATAGCTGTCTGAGCAGCCTTCTGGCAACGGCATTACCAGGGGCTGAATGTGATCGGCCACCTGCCGGGCGACATACCCTTGCTTGCCCAGCGCAGTTGTCATTGCAGGCTCCGGCGATGGTTATAACGCGCGCCTACGGCGCTGGCGCAGGGCTGTTGGCTTCGCTGGCTTTCCGCGCATGCGCGGAAATAACGGACGCGGGTTCGAGCAGGACAAAGGCGCTGCCTGCTTGCTGCCACCTGGAACAGCACCAGCGCCAGCATGAAAGCCAGTATCCCGGCTATCTCGTAGATGACACCGGGCATGGGCTACTCCGCCTCGCCGCAGGCGTTCTGCGCCGCCAGCTCGAAGTCGTAAGCAGCATGAGGTTTTTCCTCCCAGATCACCCCGAAGGCATCGACGATCTTTTCCTTGAAGGATGCCAGCAGCTCGCGGTGGGTATCCGGGTCTGTGTCTGCCGAGTTGAGCAGCCAGCCTGGGGCCGTTACCTCAGCAGATTCGCCGCCGATGCCTGCTTTGGGGTTGCCGTCAGTCCAGAGGTGTAGCGAGGTCACAACTTGGGAATTGGTACTCATAGGGGCACCTACTGTTGCTGCTTGGGGTTGGGTGACTTGTCGCAGGCGATACCGCCGATAAGCCACCCATGCTTCGCTTGGACGTGCTCAGGAGCCTGGGCCATATCGAGGGTACAGGCAGGATGGCCGCTGGCGCTCGTAACTGCGCTGGCGAGCCAGCCCTCACGCTTGATGATCGTCACCTCTACTTGCTCCGGCTTCACGCCATAGAGCTGGCCAATGAAGTTTGCGGCGGTATCAGCCGGCCCGTTGTCGCCGTTGTCGGTGGCATGTGCAGCGGCGCTGAACATAGCCAGCAGCACGCAGATGAAAGTGTTCTTCACGGATGATCCTCTGATGGAGCGCCTGCATTTCTCAGGCTTATGACAATAACGGGCGTGCTTGCCCTTTTAACCGCTCAGACCCGACACCTGTCACCCGAAGTCAATTTCGGCATCCTCGGGCACTTCGTAATCCTGACCGCAGTCTTCGCACTTGAAGGAGCCTCCACGGGGATCGTTGATGAACCCCATCTGAGGAACTGAGCAATGCGGACATTCGATATAGGTGATGTGTGCAACGATCTTCACTGGCTCGCACATGGGGCAGACTCCTGTTGAACTCGTCAGCCAGAGTGCAAAGAACCCCGAAGGCGGCGCAACTGAATGTCGCTCAGTTACCCATGGCCCAATGCTGCACAATCACAGCTCTTTCACGCCCCAATGAATTTCGCCTACCGGGATCACACCGCTGCGCTCGATCTTCACTGCCGAATACTGGGTTTCAGCATCGCCGGCCAGGGCCAATGCCTGCACCTGAGAGCAAACAGCGTCGAAATCATGCAGCAGACTCCCCGGCATGAGCCCCCAGGCGTCTTGGTCGGGCGTTTTCCAGGCCACCGCAAAAGCACCTTCGATGCGGATAGCAGAACGGCCTCCCGCAAGGCTACGGTCAAGCGGGTTGGTCGCGTTCTCGTCACGAATGGCGCGAGCTAGATTCAGCAAGGCCTCACGGACTTTCGGTGAGCGGCCACCCCCAGAGAAAGGGGTACAGAACTCAACATCAGCCATTTCCCCTTCGTTGGTGATCACGGCAATGGAAACGTCTGCATCGCCATCCAGGATCAGCCGCAGGCGTCCTAGCCCCATATCGTCAGGCCGGTCGAACTGTAATAGCGGTAGTGGGTCAGCGGGATCACTGGTTTGCTGCTCAAGCAGCTCGCGTGCGGCCTCGATGACTTGCCCACCAAAGAGCGAATCTCCGAATCGCCCGCCCTCGGCAAGCTCCATTTCCGCCGCTTCTTCGATGGCCAGTCCAGTGATCAATGCCATATCAGTCAGTTCCTTTGTTGGGTATTGAGGTGTTGAGCCGACTCGACTCGCTTGAGCAACACGTCGCGCATTTCAGCAAGCTTCGACTCTCGGACAGGTTTGGTGATGTTACTCAGGCGATACCAGCCACGCTGATAGGTGATCTGAGGCAGACCGACACCAGGGTTCGCCGCTTCGAATGCAGCTCGATACCCATTCACCAGATCGACGTTCATGCGCAGCTTTCCAATGCAGCAAGCGGCCCTGGAGGCGTACCGACATATTCGCCAGTCGCGACCAAGAGCGCATCATTCAGAGCCGGTCGCTCAACTCGAATTTGACCGAGCGAGGACAGCTCTGCGGTCAGAGTCGAGAAGAACTCGTCCGCAGAGTGGTAAGGCACCTGGAACTGGAGGCCAATGAAACCGGCCCCGTCATCACTGTTCGGCGCAAGCCAATGCAGGGACAACGGATCAGTCGTGAACAAAAGACCAGGGAAAACCGGGATTTCCGTGTGCTTGTTCCCCGGAACGAGCTGGCCGTATCGATGATCAGCCTGGACCGCCAGCGTGATGAAAATATCACCCTCGAAGTCGGGATCGGAGTGCGGCCACGCCTCGCGGCAGTATATCCAGCAAGTAGCGCAGTTCAGCGGCGCCGGCAGTTCGTCGATACCCTTTCGGCTCAGTTCGATTTCATTGAAGACGCTGCCCTGGCGAACCTCTTGGGGGATCGGCAGATGGCGCAGGCCTTCCCAAGTCAAGGTGGCGGCTTGTGGCATGGATTGGATGGTCATGCTTTGACCTCGCTTGCCTTTGCAGCTTTCCGCACCGCCTTACGGTACTCCGCCTTGCCCAAGCGCAGGGCCTCGTCGGAGTCTTTCGCCGGCACACGGTAGACGGTGCAATTGGCATAGTCGGGGTCATCCGGTGCGCCACCAGTTGACCAACTACCGTCAGGGAATCGGGCTACAGTCCAGGGCTTGGCATTCATCGAAGGCATTCCTTTGGGGTCAGAGGGCAATGCCCTGAACAGTAGGTACGCTGGACGGAGCAGGCGCACCTCGCTCGAAGCCGCGAGGCTCGATCCACTGGCAACGCTGTTCGCCGCCCAGCGATTGGCAGTTCGGCACTACGAAGACAGGTACAGCCGCCGCCCGGACGGGATTGGAAGCCGTCTCGTTTTGCTCGGCACTATGGCTGGTCACACAGCCAGCCAAGAGACAAGAAAGGGAGATGCAGGCTGCGCGGGTCAGGTTGATGCGGCTCACTGGTAATCCCTCGTTTGTGTAAGTGATGGCTGCATCTTGAGGCCACCCGGCCTGTGTCATCGGGCGACGATCAAAATCGTCGCGCCCCAGCATTGGGGTTGGAAAAGTACACAAGTTAGGCTACCGCGTGGACAGTCCGCCTGTCAGGATTGCCACTATTCAGACGCCCAAGTAATGCAGTCCCTAGGGAAAGCCATGATCAAGATCACTCACTACAGCAAGACGCCGCAAGAGCATATCGGGATGCAGATCGTCAGTTTGGCGGCTGAAAATTTCACGGAAATCAGCCTGCACGGCACGACGCCAAGTAACCCGCTGTACCCCGTTCATCAAGCCGTCCTGGCATTCGAAATTGGCACCTATCTTCATGCAATGGGTGAGTCGCCTGAGCGCCCTATTGGCCTCTACGTGGCCACCGAGCAGGATGATCCCAATCTGGTCATCGGGTTCCTCAAGTACCTGCCCCTCAAAGACATGCCGGACGCCTGCGGCATCACGTACATGGCTGTCCGGCAAGAAAAGCGGAGAAAGGGTGTCGCTCGCGCATTGATGGCTGAGCTGCTGGCCCGGCACCCACATGCAGAATTGACCTGTTTCGTTGAGAAGGTGCCGCTCTATGAGCGTCTTGGGTTCCAGGTCATTGGCCACCGGGACACTCAGGTGAGGATGTGTACCCGTGAGAAGACAGCCGAGGGCGTGATGGCGGTGCTGGATACCTCGCAGCTCTACACCACGCCGGCAATGCAGATGGTCATGCACGCACAAGTCCAGAAGATGGGGGCGAAGGCGATGCGCGATGCGGAGCGTCAGTTCTCAAGGCATGTGGATCAACGCACCCGCAAGGCCAAGGAATTCGCCGAATCCCGCCTTGGGATTTGAGATTTTATTCCCTACATGGGAAGCCACCGGGCCGGAGACGTGATCATTACCTTCACTCTGATGGCCTGCCTTTGGCAGCCGTTATAACCCCAGGAGACAGCGACGAATGATGAGTGAAGTACGGCTGAGCCTTGGAATCCTGAGTGTCATGATTGCTGGTGCATGCGCTGGATTCTCTTGGATCGAAGGAACCGCCGGCTTCGGAAGTGATTTCGCCCAGCGCAATCACGAACACCTGATGCTGGCCTTCCCCACCGCCGCCGCAATTTTCGGCATGCTCGGCGGTTTTTTGATTGGAACGGCGTTGGTGCAGCGAACCAAGGAGGCGACGAATGCCGTTGATGTTGCCGTGGAGTGATCACGAGCAGGCTGATGGCAGCATAGAGGTCAGATGCGGCGGCATTCCCAAGTTCTCTATGCTAAGGGCCGGTGATTTTGGGATGTGGGAGCTGCGGCGCGTGGGTGAGGAAGAAGTCATCGAGCGCGACCAGTACAGAAACGACCTTTTCTCCGGCATTCAATCGGGCCGAATCAAATGACAGGAAACCAACGATGAAACGTACCACCACATTCTTTATCGCAGCTCTACTGGCGCCGTTATCGATGGCGCAGACTCCTGATCAGTGGCCAACAATGATTCCGAAAATGGCCGCTCTCCCGGTGATCGTTGCGTCTCCAGGCGTGCTGACAACTGCAAAGATCAAAGACTTCGGAGGTCTGAGCGGCAACGACAGTCCTATCCTCAAGGCCAACGCCAAGATGGTTGATGAACTGATTCAGCGCGATTGCACCATCACCACGCAGGTAGCCCGAAAGGCAGACGAGAGTCGCGCCTATCGCTATTTCAGCGGCGACGAAGCGGCCATCACCTGCACTGAGCACGATGGCTCGACGTGCCGCATCGTGTTGGCTGGCAATCTTGTAAGCGAGCACGGCAGCCTCGGCCTCGACAAGCTTGAGAGTGGGACCAAGGCCTACTTCCTCGCGAAGCAAGCTGGCGGCATCTGACGCTGCCTGACACAGATCAAGCCATAGGTAGAAAGATGAAGAAGCCCAAACTCAGCCCAGCTCAAGCGAAGGTCATGCACTGGCTCAGCCAGGGCTGGGGCGCACGCGTCTCGCACGGCACCGCTGTTGAAATCAACGGCGAGCGCGTATGCAACGTAGACACCATGATGCGCTCAGCCGCATGGGCCTCGTAGAGCGCGAATCTCAACATCCGTGCTGGGTGGCTACTGACGAGGGCCGGAAACTCAGCCCCAACTACACCCCACCTGAATCGGAGTGAGTGCCGGAAATGGCTCGACCAAGCAAATACGGCAACATGCCCACGGCACCACAGTTCATCGCCAAGGTGAAAGGGGACGCAGGGTCATACAAGGTCTGGGGCTTCGACTGGATGCACCACAGGGTGCTGCTGGATCGTGCAGGCCTGGAGTGGGTGCCAATCAAGAATGTCGCTCTGGAACCCGCTCCCGCCGACCTCGATGACTGATGCCTAGGAGAAGCGATATGGCACTCACCACAGTTCAGCAGGCTCTTGTGGATGCAGCATTCCCAGAGTGCCGCAGCGACATGGCTGCATACCTGGAGAAGGCCACGGATGTGGTGATCATCCGCCAGCGCGAGTGCGGGGATGATGTACCGCCGTTCGCAATTGTGGCCAAGGGCAGCGATTTCTGGATCGACTGCGCTGACACAGCCGTCGCCGCAACCAGTCGGGCGCGTGACCTTGGGCTCAACGTTGTCCCTGTCTAACACGGTGAGGACTTCGACGATCCCCACCAGCACCTTTGTTGGGTTTTACGCTCGCTTACTGCTCTGCGGCCTTATCGCGACAGCGATGTTCGGATACTGGCTGTTCTTCGGCGCCGGCTATCGTGCGATGCAACCGACTGCCTACGAACTCACTACCAGCATGCTCCTGTCCCACCCAGCAACTGCAAGCGATGCTGCCCTGGCTATTCAGGCCGATGGCTACCTTAGCATCGCCGCTCAGCACCGCCTGCTTGATCGGATCGGCAGCAGATAGGTCGGTACTCTCGAATCCCATTGCGGTATTCGGCGATTTCTCTCGATTCCGAACAACCACCGATGACACACGATTGAGTCGATGAGTATGGGTACTCCCTAAACAGAGGAATGCCCCTATGAAAGACTTCCTGAAAAGCGTGACCAACAACTCCAAGATGCTGTCGGTCTACAGCTTCGACCGCACCCCCTTCCAAGCAGGCAATACCTGGACCCGCAGCCTTCTCTCGGGCGCCATCACCACCGCCATCACCGCTATCGGGGTCTACAGCGGCTATGTCGCGCTGGACGCCAACTACGCCGCTGCCCTCGGCACGCACGCTCAGAATTTCAAGCTGACCACGGGCGCAACCATCGTTGGCTTGCTGGGCTATTCCCTGCGCGACCTGTTCCGTTCGATCACGATGGATGTGAAGACACAGATTCGCGTGGCTCGGGCCAACAGCTGGCTGATGAAGGGCAGCGCGAGCACCGTGGAGTGCTCCAGCCACATTCACATGCAGCAAACTTCCCTCAGCATGGTTCGCTACGCGGAGGTCGAGGGCGGGATCAAGGTCTATGCCATCGCCCGGCATCATGAACATGAGTCGCCGATCCTGATCGACGCCATGCTGTTCGACGAGGACTACCCGGCACTCGCGACTTTCTACACCCACCCTGCCGACATTCGCAGCGCACTGGGCGAGGCCTGCGGCGAACTGACCGGCAAAGTTGCTCAGCAGCTGGGTATCGCCCTAGCCTCCCCTCAAATCCGCAAACAGGAGCTGGCGCCGTCAAGCTTTGAAGACGATGAGCTGGTGCTGGATGACGAACTTCTCGATGACCTGGAGGCTTCTCACCCCGAGGTCTTTGGCCGAGCTTCTGCCCCCCGGCTGCGCGGCGGTCAGGCACTTCGTGCTGCTGCCCAAGTCCCAACCGAAGCTGTGAAGCACTAACAACCAAAACGAGAGGATTAGAGCATGCTCCCCAGCCACTTACTGCGCATGGTCTACCTGTGCGTCTCCGGTGACTACGCCGATCCAGGCGTGCGTCACCGGATCAAGAATCAGTGCATCCCTTACCTTCGCCAGCACCGCCGTAATGTGCTGGCCGGAAGCTTCACTGGCCGGCACACCCGGCCAGTGGGGTTCATCGGTAAGATGATCGAGGACTCTCAACTGATTCGCCGGACGCTGATCCATTCGCACCAGCAGCTGATAGCGGCTGAGCCCCGTGGCAACGTTGCTTCATTCGAGGCAGCTGCACGCCGCCGAGCGCTGACCTCGGCCATCGCGATGACACAGCACTACCATGAGTAGCCTATGGCAATTACCTATCGAGGACTAAGCCATGACTGCCCGCACCCTGACCGCATTAGAAGTGGACATGACGACCCGAGCTATAGCAGCTGCCAAGGTGGCTCTAGGCCGCGAAATCGTCATTCAATCGGATGCAGACTTCACTCCGCCCGGCAAGCGCACAGTCCGGGTTGTGCGACACCAACTGAATGGTCGCCGTGCCAGCGCACACCTACGTTGGTACGTCTCCGGTAAGGCGTATCGCTCGCTGCCACTCACGCCCGGTAGTGTTTCGCTGAGCGAGTCCTGGAAAATGGCTGGACTCACTGAAATCACACAGCCGCAGCAATCTTCCCTGCTGCCTATCGCTCCATAATTTCAACCACCTCGCCGGCATCTTCGGTTGCCAGGGGTCGGCGCCAATCTCAGCTCCCAGGTTCTGGAGTGACGAAGTTTGTTCTCGCCCGATGACACAGGCTTACCCCCGTGATCATAGGCACGAACCAACTCAACGGAGATTTGCAGTAAATGAACATTCTCAAACTCGCTGGCATTCTCGTGATCTGCCTGTCCGTAACTGGCTGCGCAACCAATCCCGCTACCGGCAACTTCGAGATTACCCGCACAGGTGTCGGTCTTACTGTCGGCGCCGTAGGCGGGGCACTGGTCGGCGCCGCGCTCGGTGACAGCTCCATGGCCATCAAAGGTGCTGCGCTCGGCGCCGCAGCCGGGGGCGGTGCTGGCTACCTCTGGGAAAAGCGCTACCGTGCCATGCAGGCGGAACTGGCTTATACCGACCTCCAGGTGCAGCAAGCCTCTGTCAGCAGTGGCCAGCAATCACTGGTTGTGACCGTCCCCGCAGACGTGTTCTTCCGCGTTGGATCATCCGACATTGCCCCTGATGCTTATCCGGCGCTGAGCAAGCTTGCTGAATCATTGAAGGCCCAGCAGTACAAGGTCGGCATCACTGGCCATACCGACGACACTGGCTTGCCCGACATGAACAACCGCCTCAGCTATGATCGAGCCCGCTCTGTAGCCGCATACCTCACAGCAGCCGGTGTTCCTTATGACCGCTTGTTTGTTCGCGGAGCTGGTGCGAACGAGCCAAAATTCAGTAATGCTAATCCGCAAGGGCGTTCTCAAAATCGCCGGGTAGAGATTGCGTTAAGCGAAGTAGCCCCCGGCGCATAGCTTTGGGGCTCAGCAATCCCTCCAGTCTTCACGCATAACTAAGGAATCTGCAATGAAGCCAAGTGACTTTTTGAGTGTTCTGCTGCTTGTGGTGGCTGGTGCAGCCGTGGCCGGAATCGTCTGTATTAAATGGGTTGCCAGTCAGATGGGGCTTTCGTTCTGGGACGTTCTCAGTGAAGCGCGGCTTCTGCTTTCAGCACCTGTAACCCTGGTAATGGTGATGGTGATCCAAGCATCTGGTGCGCCACTGCCTTTGCGAGTTTCGAACACATGGCCGGTGATTGCTGCCCTGTTCTGGGCAGGTATTCATCAGCTGATCACGATGAAGGCTGAGCAAACAGCACTCGACCAGTTTGGCGGGAGCGCGGTGGGCTATGCGCAGCATGCAGACCTGCCGTGGTTCACAGCGAACTGGTTCATGATTGCGGTCGGAGCCGTGATTGTTGTCGGTGGCTACGTGCTGAGCGCTCAGCTCAGCAGCGACACCTGACACCACCTGGACGGTACACCATCAGCCTGCGTGGGTAGGCTGATATGTCAGAGCACCCAGTGTTCTTCGACCATGAAAAGCGGGCGCCCGCCCATGATTAGCTTTATCGCGACTATGTGGGCCAGATAGTCCGCTTCTGTGAAGCCCGTCCACCTGGGGTTGGTTGCCTGGGCTGAACGGAATGCCTCCCGCGCCGGGCCAAGTGCCGTTCTATTGGCCCAGAGGTATGATCGAAGCCCTTTGAACAGCTCGGAATCAAGGGGTGGATGCAACAGCTGAACCTGCGGGTGGTCGTGGTGGCCACCGCAGACCAGCGTGGTTTTCAGGTAAATGTTGACCAGTTTCTGGGCATGTCCGAACGAAAACTGCGGCACATTCCTGCTCGAAACCGCAGCCATGATTCGGCGCATGAAATCGAGCTGCCACGCATCAACATCCTCGCCAATGTCACTTGGGCCTGTCACCGCTTCCAGCCCACTGGCGTTGATCAGTGCAAAGGCAAGTTCGTTGCCTCCCCCGCCTAGCCCCCGGCCATATGCGCTCGCGGCACACCAGCTAGCGTACTGGTGTTTAAGCGCTTCGACAGTGAATGCCCCCCTCCGCAGAGTCATCGGCGTTCTCCTGCTTGCGCACGGTGCCTGTCCAAAGCCAGTTGCAAGCACAGCTCGCTCAGCATGGCGTTGTTCACGGATGCAAGATCACAGCGGATATTCGACAAGAAGCTGTCAGGGTCATTGAGCCTGCATTCAATCAAGGCCAGCAAGCCTTCGGCTAAGGGCTTCCTGGGCGACCAGTATGGGAATCGGCGAATCACAGTAAGCATCACCATGGCATAGCCAAGCGCGATCCCGAGCATACTCAGCTGGGACAGCTCTCCGAGCATCCCCATGCCGTACACGCCGACGATCACCATCGTCACAGCCAACGCTGAGGCCTGTACCCGGCGTGCGGCTAGGACAAAGCCTAGGCGCCCCATTATCTGGAAACTGTCCAGGATCGGGCTTTGCCGGAACCCCTGTTGCAGCCCGGCAAGTGCGCGCAAACGCTCAGTGAAGATTTCGCAGTCCATCAGATTGTTCCGAGAGCTAGTAGCCTTTCGCGCCATCATATCGCCGCAGTCGATCCCAGACCTTTGAATTGAGGTGACTTACATGCTGGCACCGATTCGGGGCATGGGTTTTCGCAATATGCGAGGCCAAGACGGTGACACAGCTAATCCGCCCGGATGATGGCGGCTCCACAACAGGAGTCGCAGGCATGCCGGACAACAACCCAGAATCGCTAGAACTTAAAGCTGGAGCTGTCTTCGAGTATGGCTCCGGGACCTATCGCCTGGACGCCTTCCTTTGCGAAGTTGAAGCCACACCTCCAGCTACCCCATTTTTGGCTCAGCTAATCGCCGAGCTTAATGCCGAGGAAGACGCAAAGATTCCTCAAGGACACAGGCGCATCAAGCTTCGCTTTTGCTTGCCGCATGAGGCCACCTATGTGGCGGGCAGCGGCGTCTGTGGCTGCGTTGCTGCAATCGCTGACATTGTGATTGTTGGCGCTGTTTCCTGGACCAGCCGCGAGCTGATTGAGCACCACGAAGAAGCGCTGGCCCTCGGGCGCGAGGGGCGCCTCTTAGACACAATCGTGCGCCCATGCCGCATGGAGGTACGTGATTGACATGGCCATCACTGACATTCAATTCGACATGTTCCCGGCGTGCCCTGCATTCAACCAGGGCGATGAAACGCTGGTACTTATGCGCCCGCACAAGTGGGCTCATGGGGAGGCAACCGAGCTGGCCCTGGCTTCAATCGAGCTTGTCTTTCATGCAGGACAATGGATGTGGGCTACCTGCCTGAACTCCCGAAATAGCGCCGCACAAGGCAGCCGAGCACTGCCCAAATGGAACCGCTTTGCCTCGACCAAGACCCAGGCATTGATGCGGGGTGCCGATGAGGTTCGAGCTTTCATGCAAAGGGCAACCGATGATGAGCAGGAACGGATTGCGGCATGGCTTGCGGCAGAGGTTTCGCGAGCCTTCGCCGCTGCCGATCAGCAACTGCACTCAGTAGAGTCGCAGGCCTGCCGCCTCCCAACGTAGGGTGCAAATCTAGCTGCGCAGTCATCGGTTCTCATTGTGGGTGGTGAGCATTTTCAGAGCCACCCATATGACACAGCGCCTTTCGCTGGATCATTAGCCTCAGCAAGTCAGGCATATCCCACTAACAAAGCATCGAGGCTCAAATGACCCTTTCATTCCCCTTCTTCGAGCTGCCAGAAATCATCCTGGCAGTCGGCATCGCATTCGTCGCCGGCTTGGCTGTCGGCTCTGCTGCCACTGCTGCGGCATTCCAGCGAAATCGCGGCGAGAACCCGTAACTTAGCAACCAAACACGCCGGCCCTTCGGGGCTGGCGGCATCAGCGCTAGGCTCTACTTCGCTAGCCAGCGATGATCAAAAGCTCCAGCCGGAACAACAACCCCCCACCACTCCAATGCTTTATCCCTGAACAACTGCCAATCAGCCTCACTTACTGGCCCGTGCGTGCAAAGCCTGCACTCTGGAATGCCTCGACGCTGATCGAGCACTGAGTTGTGCAGGTCAACGCCCATTCGGCCAAAGCGCCCGACTGTACTCCCATCGTTTAGGCAATGAATCCAGACAGCATTACGGCACTCGGAGAGCTGTAGCTCGTACCCTTTTGCTTGTTTGGTGGCTGCGGATTTTGCTCGATTCATACGTCTGTCATTGGGTCATGGATTCGCTTGGCTCGAATCCTAGCAACCTCAGTCGCAGGTCGCGACTGAGGCTGGTGGATTTCCCGGAACCCAGAATGCGCGCCGGCAATTTTGCGGGGGAATCCGGTGACACGGGATACCTACCCAGACAATGGGCGCATCAAAACGAAACCTGAGCAGGTCAGCCCATGAACGCAAAAGCCAACTACCTGGATCGCTACGACGACAGCGTAATCATCCCCGCTATTGGCCAACAGCTTTGCCTGATGGGCTTTGAGCAAGAGCCTGTTGCTAAGGCCGTTGGCACCTACTTTGATGCGCCCAATATCGACCTCGGCGACTACGACCGTATCGTAGTGGCAATGTCAGGGAAGGACTCGATAGCGTGCCTGCTGGCTTTGATTGAGCAAGGGGCCGACATGAGCCGGGTTGAAATCTGGCATCACGGCCGTGGACGGTCGCGAGGGCAGCACTCTCATGGATTGGGCGTTCAACGACAGCTTCATTGAAAAACTCGGGGAAGCATTCAACCTGCCGGCCTACTTCTCCTGGCTAAAAGGGGGCATTGAGGGAGAAATGCTCAAGCAGAACTCCCACTCTCAGCCTCATGTGATACAGACGCCTGATGGTCTTGTTGAGCTTGAGCGTGACACGAATCGTTCCCAGCCTGGGACGCGCCGCCAGTTTCCCCAACAGAGCGCGAGTCTAGCTACCCGCTGGTGCAGCTCAGCAGCGAAGATTGACGTTGGTCGCCGCGCCCTTACCAACCAGGATCGCTTCCTAGGGAAGAAGACCCTGTTTGTTACTGGCGAACGCCGCGCTGAAAGCTCCAACCGAGCCCGGTACAACCAGCTAGAGCCGCACGCTGTAGACCGCCGAAGCGGACGCCTGGGTCGCCATGTTGACGCGTGGCGTCCTGTCCTCCACTGGTCTGAGGAAATGGTTTGGGACGCCCTCGAACGCCATCGAGTTGAAGCGCCTGTCCCTTATCGCCTGGGCTGGAGCCGCAGCTCCTGCATGACATGTATTTTCAACAGCGCCGCTATATGGGCAACCCTTCAACGCTACTTCCCAGATCGGGTTCGTCCAATCGCCCGATATGAGGACGAGTTCAAGAGCACCATCAGCCGTCAGCGGATCAATGTGCTCGACCTGTCTTCGACAGCTGAGGCCTTTCGCATCACAGACCTCGAAGCGCTTGCTCAGGCTGATAAATGCGAATACACCCTGCCAATCTTCACGCCGGAAGGCCAGGAATGGCAGCTCCCTGCTGGTGCATTTGGAAAAGAGGGCTGCGGGTCCGTCTGATCTACCTACTATCCAGCCGGCCTGATTTCCGCGCATGCGCGGAAAATCAGGTGAACCAATATGCTTTAGAGTTCCGTGATGACCATTGACCACACCCGAATCCTGACTCTCACCTGTAGCGCCGCGCCTCTCGGCAACCCCCTGGATGAGTTCACCTTGGCTGAACTAAGGAACGACTGTTTCAATCGACTCCAGGGGGCATTGGGCGAGTTGATCAAGCAGGGCATTTTCAGCGGAACGCTGATCTACCAGGATCGGAACCCACCAGTGAATCTGAGCTGGTCGCTGAGAGTAGCTGACCATCCAGCCCTCTCGAACCCTGGTTCTCAGGTCGCAACTTAGGGCGTGGGGATTGTCGTCGCCCATCCCTCTCCCGAGGTGAGAACGAGGCTCTGCTCGTTATCCTTTCTTGGAATTGACGAGGAACCACAACATGAAACGAAAGCCAGTCTCGCGAGCTGCCGACAAATTTGTAATCCGCATGCCGGAAGGCATGCGGGAGCGCTTCCAGGATTACGCAACCAGCAAACATCTGTCGATGAACACGTCGCTTGTTCAGGGCATGGATAGCTTTCTGGATGGCCATGCTGAGCTTCAAATGCTACTCGCTGGCACTCGACTGCTCCAGCAACAGCTCTTGGAGCGATTGCGTGCCCTAGAGCAAGAACCTGACATGGGTGGGCCTCAATCATCGTAGGGGCACCCAGCTATCAAGCCTCTACCCCCCGGCGATGACACAGCTGGGCGCTCTGTATAGTTCGCCCTACATCCAATCAGCAAGGGGCTCTCGCATGACCGCTAATCCAAACTCACAAGAATCCATCATCAATACCCTATTGGATGGTGCAACAGCTCACGCAGACCGGGCTGGTGGCAATGATGCACACATAGAGTGCTTGCAGGAATTGGTGGTTGCAGCGTTCGGATTGATGAGCCCGGATCAGCGAGAAGCATTGACCTCCACTGAAATCGGCATGAAATTGACCCGCCACATGACCGCAGTGGAATAGCTGCCTTAACAGATCGCACTTGCGGATATATCAATCGCCCGCCTCAACTTTTCGGGCTATTTCATCGAATCAGAAGTGATCCATATGGCTGCCTGGACTGACCTCACCGCGATTGAAACACCTCCCAGAATTGCTGCGCTTCCAAAGGACGAGCGCGGCTATCCCATCTTTTTCACTGCCCTGGTTTCGCCTGATGGGAAGCCGAACTATCGAGCGCAGGACTCAGCGAAATGCTCTCTAGCACTTCGTGAAGGGCTCTGCGGGATGTGCGGGCAAAAGCTAGGGAAGCAATTTGCGTTCGTTGGCGGACCTATTTCGATCAAGAACCGCCTGTTTGCCGACCTACCAATGCACGAAAGCTGCGCGGTCTACGCCATGCAGGCCTGCCCCTTCATCGCAGCCCCGAAGTTCGCATACTTGTCCAGTGAAGCCACAGGCCTATCTGTTAACCCGCTGGTTTCCGACGCCCGGCCAGAACGATTTGGCATTGGAATCACGAACAAGATGAAGCTGGTCACTATCCAATGGCAAACCGTCATCAGGGCCGGTCGTTTCTCTCGGGTCCAATTTTGGGTTGGCGGGAAGCCCGAATAGCGCTGCGTTCGTGAAACTGCACAGGGTTTGGTGGATTCTCATAGAACCCCCGAAATAGAGTGGGTTCCATACGAAAAAACTGGCACCAAGGATTCGCAAATGTCCGATCAAGACGCCAAAAAAGATCGCGTCGTTTTCCGGGTAAACCCCTCGCTCTATGCAGCTATTTCAGAGCAAGCCAGCTCTGCCAACAGAAGCGTCAATGGTGAAATCTGTACGGCGCTGGACAAGTGGCTTTATGAGCGTGACAGCATGGTCTTGATGAAAGATCGGCTGATGGCCTCTACCAGCGCTGAGGCCATAACCGTAATTCGAAAAGCTACCCCCTCTTACCTGATAGTCTCTGGCGAGGAAGCTGATACGCGCAAAACCAACGTCCGCTTGAAAGAGTCTTTGGAGGCCGATCTTCGTGCAGCATGGGAATCCCATAAAAGCGAGGTCGGTCCTGTCTCTCTGAACTCATTCCTCAAGCATGTCGTCTCTTGGTGGCTTATCTACAGCTACCAGATGGAACAGTGCGCAAAAGCCCTTCACAAGGACTTCAATAACAGCATCCGCCCACCTGCTCGCGGCGCTGCAATCATTTCCTCACTGACCTATGGCAGCCTCGCGCTTGCCTGACACTGGATAACGATGGCGGACGGTATGCGGATTGCTCGATACACCATCCATGCAGTAAATGACCTGCATGTTGTCATAACCGATGACTTGGCCGATGACGCCCCATCTGTAACAAACAGCGCAGCAAGCGTCATCGAAGACCTCAATTCCCGGCTCGGCGGGCTTGGGCGCAGGCGTGTCTTTTACAGAGATTCGGTCATGCGCTTCGACGAGTTACGCCATGAAAACGGGGTTTTCTTGGGCTTTGCGCCCGCCAGCCCCAGCCAGCAAGAAGCATTCCGCGACCTGACCTAACTTCAATATCAGCTAATCAAAAAAGGGGCCTAAGCCCCTTTTTTCATTTCAGAGTCAGTTAGCTCGGCCTGACCCAGCCGCAACCCCAAGAACAGGCTGAAACTGGCGCTCCTGAGCCGCGTAATCGCTGCTCCACGGGTACGCCCCGCTCTCGTCAGCGAATACAAGCTGGACCACCTGTAGGTTGGGCCTGTCAATTAAGGCGTAAATATCGTGACAGATTGACAGCACATCGTGCGATTCAGGGTTGGTAATCGGTAAGGCCAGGACGTTCAGATCATGGATAATCTTTGTCCGCTCACCGGCCAGAAACTCGCGATCAAAGTCATGCCCCTCGAATAGTTCTTCGACGATGCCCTTGATCAACGGAGAGGGAACCCCAGTTAGCACCAGCTCGGGAAGGTCGCGCTGGAACATGCCCACCGTCACCCAGAAGGTGGCCTCAGTATTCCCGAGCTGATCCGAGGTGAGCTGCCCGATGAACACCTTGTTTTGTTCGAGCGTTTCCTGAATGTACTCAAGGTCATCCCGGTAGTTTCGGTTCTCAGCGATCTTACGTTCAACCTGTGTTTTCGACCGTTGCAGGGCCATTTATATGTGATCCTCACTACGAATAGGGCCATTCAAGCACGGGCGCTTACGGCGTTCACCCCAACTCGGAACAGTTTCTCCTGATGCCAAATCCAGGCCTCTGAACTCGCGACTTTTCCGCCTTCTTTGTCTCTCGCGGTGACACAGCCAGGACGCTATGACTATTGCTCCATCACCAACCGGATGGAGCGATCCTTTGAACAACATCGACACCATGGCCACACGAAGTGACAAGCTGTTTACGGCTGCATTCCAGCTGGCTGTCGAAGGCCAGCACGGCAATAGCGACGAGCTACTTGAGCTGGCGCATGAAATGCGCGAATTGGAATTGCGCCTCGCGCAAATAGCAGAGCATGCGCCTACGACTTTGGCCGTGCTCCTGGTCAAGGAGGCTCTGACCGGCTTCGATGAAGACACTGACGCCGATCAGTATTTGGAAGCCAACCGCGACTCGCTCAAGTTCTATGCCGAAAATGAGGCTCAGCTCCGGCTCTTGGTGAGCGCAGCCTTGAACCCAAAACCTTACGAATGGGGATTCCATGCGCACTTGGACACCCAGTCCACGAACACTTGGACAGCGATTCCACGCTGACTTGGACACTCATTCCACGGCCCCTTGGACACTGATTCCACGAGCACTTGGACAGTGATCTCTCACTGATCCGACCCCACGCTCAGGCAGGCAGCAACGCAGGATTATTCACTACCATCGACCTCTTTTCTCGAAGCGAAGAGGTCGTCGTGGAGCGTATATCCATGCGTAAAATCCGAGAGGTACTACGCCTAAAGTTCGACGCCGGCCTGTCCGTGCGCAAAATTGCCACCAGCCTACGCATCAGCAGCGGCAGTGCCGGCAATTACCTGCACCGCTTCAACGCTTGCGGGCTGACTTGGCCCACGCAGTTGTCGGACGCCGAACTGGAGCGATGTCTGTTCCCGCCAGCGCCGACGGTTCCTAGCGATCAACGTCCGATGCCGGACTGGGCTCATGTCCATGCCGAGTTACGTCGCCCCGGCGTCACCTTGGCCCTGCTCTGGCAAGAGTATCGGCTCACCCATCCGCAAGGCTTCCAATACAGCTGGTTCTGCGAGCACTACCGCCTCTGGGCTGCCAAGGTCGACGTGGTCATGCGCCAGGAACACCGTGCTGGCGAAAAGCTGTTCGTCGATTACGCCGGCCAGACCGTGCCGGTCATTGATCGGCGAACCGGCGAGATCCGCCAGACGCAGATCTTCGTCGCCGTCCTCGGCGCGTCCAGCTACACCTTCGCCGAGGCCACCTGGTCGCAGAAGCTGCCTGACTGGCTGGGCTCGCACGTACGCTGCTTCGCCTTTCTCGGCGGTACATCGCAGATCCTGGTACCGGACAATCTGCGCAGCGGCGTCACCAAGGCGCATCGCTACGAGCCGGATATCAACCCCAGTTACCGCGATCTCGCCGAGCATTACGGCGTAGCCGTGCTGCCCGCGCGCTCGCGTAAACCCAAGGACAAAGCCAAGGTTGAAGTCGGCGTACAGGTCGTCGAGCGGTGGATCCTGGCGGTGCTGCGCAACCGCCAGTTCTTCTCCTTGGGCGAACTCAACACAGCCATCGCGCTGCTGCTGGATCGCCTCAATCAGAAGCCCTTCAAGAAGCTGCCCGGCTCACGCCGCTCGGCCTTCGAGACCATCGACCAACCCGCACTGCAACCGCTACCAGAACATCCGTATGTCTACGCCGAATGGAAAAAGGTGCGGGTGCACATCGACTACCACGTCGAGGTCGACGGCCATTACTACTCGGTGCCGTACCAGCTGGTGAAACACCAACTCGAAGTGCGGCTAACCGCGAAGACCGTCGAGTGCTTCCACGCCAACCAGCGTGTGGCCAGCCATCTGCGCTCGCCGCACAAAGGCCGCCACACCACCCAAACCGAGCACATGCCCAAAAGTCACCGCGAACATGCTGAATGGACGCCGCAGCGACTGATCCACTGGGCTGAGCAGACCGGGCCGAACACCGCTGGTGTCATCGCTCATATCCTCGAACGCCGAATCCATCCGCAGCACGGCTTCCGCGCCTGCCTGGGGATCCTGCGCCTGAGCAAACAGCACGGCGAAGAGCGGCTGGAAGCCGCTTGCCAGCGAGCGCTGGCACTGGGCGCGTGCAGCTATAAAAGCCTGGAATCGATCCTGCGCCAAGGGCTGGAACGGCTGCCGCTTGCCCAGCAAAACCTGCCGTTACTGCCCGAAGAACACATCAACCTGCGCGGCCCTGGCTACTACCACTGACCTGAAAAAGGAGCACCAAAATGCTGCCCAACCCGACACTCGACAAGCTACAAACCCTGCGCCTGCACGGCATGATCAAGGCGCTTGGCGAACAACACGCAACGCCTGACATCAACGATCTTAGCTTCGACGAACGCCTCGGTCTGATGGTCGACCGCGAGCTGACCGAGCGCGAAGACGCACGCCTGACTACTCGCCTCAAGGCCGCACGACTGCGCCATAACGCCTGCCTGGAAGACATCGACTACCGCAGCCCGCGCGGCCTGGACAAATCTCTGATCCTGCAACTGGGTAGCGGCCAGTGGCTGCGCGACGGCCTGAACCTGATCATCGGCGGCCCAACTGGCGTAGGCAAAACCTGGCTCGCCTGCGCGCTGGCTCATAAGGCCTGCCGCGACGGTTACAGCGTGCGTTATCTGCGCTTGCCGCGCTTGATGGAAGAACTAGGCCTGGCCCACGGCGACGGCCGCTTCGCGAAACTGATGGCGGGTTATGCCAAGACCGACTTGCTGATCCTGGACGACTGGGGCCTGGCGCCGTTTACCGCTGCGCAACGGCGCGACATGCTTGAACTGCTGGACGACCGCTACGGCAACCGCTCGACGCTAGTGACCAGCCAGATGCCAGTGGACAAATGGCACGCACTGATCGGCGATCCGACCTTGGGCGATGCGATCCTCGACCGGCTGGTGCACAACGCTTATCGGATCGAACTGAAGGGCGAATCGATGCGCAGACGCGCAACGAAATTGACGGCGACAGAGACTTCAGACTAACAATGCAAACCTGCGTCGCTGCGCTCCGACTGCCTGTCCAAGTGGACGTGGATCAGGTGTCCAAGTGAGCATGGAACGAGTGTCCAAATGATCGTGGGCTGAGTGTCCAAGTGTCGTGGAATCCGCATTACGAACGGGTAAGCATCGGCATCCCGGCCAATGCGTTGTCCGATGCAAGCAAGGAAGTTCTTCGCCGCATTGAAGTCGATCCAGGGCGCAAATCCGTCACTGACCCGGTGATAACACCAGCCGCCATCGCGGCAAAAACCCTTGGGTTTACCGCATTCCTCTCTGCCGGGGGCTGCTCGATCTTGCGTCAATGCCCTGATTGCAAGAACAAATACAGCACAAAGGTTCATGCGAAAACTCGCATTTACTGGCATTGCCCTCATTGCAACACGATCAAGGAAGCCTAGGCGCATCCCTCCCGCATTTTAGCGCATGACGCGGGGCGTTATATTCCCTGCGTCCGTACCTGGAGACACACAGAATGGCTGTAGAAACTCTTTACCGTAGTAGTCGCGACCCGGAGTCCCACTTCATGAACAAAGCCGAAGCCGAGTCCCATGATCGCATGCTCGAAATTGGCGAAAACCTTTCGACCGTTTTCCGTCACGTCCTGCCGGCCTTGAGCGAAGAAGATGCTGAAACTCTGGGCATTTTCCTGTCCAAACGCCGGAACGAACTGGTCGCGGCAATTAAAAAGGACCCCGGAGCAATCCTTGATCTGATCAAGGAAGGACCGGCACAGACCACAGTCGTCGCCTTGGCGCATGCAAGCTAAAAATGACGAAGGGGCGCAGTGCGCCCCTTCTCTCTTTGCTTAACAGCTTTCTGGATTGAGCACGGCAGTTGCCCGGCTACTCAGCCAGTCTGAAAACAGTGGCACCGTCACCGTCAGGTCTAACAAGCTTGATCGAGCTTTCCCCGGCAACAACAGTCCAGCGCTCAACAACAACGCCTACGCTAGTCCCTACTGAAATCTCGAAGTCTTTGACATTCCTGCCTACCACCGTGCAGTGCTTCTCCATGTTTTCAGCCTCAACGCGGCCAACCATGGAATACCCACTGTCCGGGCACCGCTCATAGCCGATCACTTGAATCTGCTTTCCCGAGTCCAGTTTTATGTAGCCTGGAGCAATGGCCATATCTGGTTGGCTCAATAGCTCGGCTCTTTCAAAGCACCCGCTGATAGCCAGCGCTGCAAAGATCAGCGACGCATGTTTGAGCCACATCATCTGCACCCATCCAATTGCTGATCTTTGTCCATGGCCGAGCCGTTCATTAGCGTTTCAAATTGATGCTGGTTCAATTTGCCTCCACTCGCATAAACACTGGCGACTGCATCAGCTGCGGCCTTTCCGCCAATCCTCAAGATAGAAAGGTATACGTGCCGGCCCAAAACCCACAGAACGAACGGCCTGGAAATTCTCTCCAATATCACAGAGGCGACAAGCAGAATGAACAGCGCTCCTGCGAAGCCAAACAGCGGCTGCAAGCTGCCTGCAAATAAGTAGCCACTAGCGGAGCAGGCGCATCCGATCACGATGATGGATGACATGCCGCCCCCAATTGGGGACAGGCACGCAAGCGCGGGATATGCGCTATTGCTGTGCGGTTCAAACGGAGCGGATGGGCGGTTATGGAATTGCATTTTTGTTCCCGGTTTTACAGCAATCGGATAGCAGCCTGTTGCCGCTGACCGAAAACTGACCCAGTAGAGGCTGTTCTGCCGACTGAAAACTGACCCAGGTGTTCAACTGCTTCTGCTCAATTTTTGAGCAGGAGAACACAGGGTGATCAGTATGGAAATGATGGGCAAAATTCGCCGGATGTATTTCCGCGACAAGCTGTCGCTGCAGGAGATAGCCAAGCGCACCGGGTTGGCGCGCAACACGATTCGCAAGTGGGTCAGAGCACCTGAGGCCAAGCCGCCGGTCTACCAACGCCGCGCGATCTTCAACAAACTCAGCCCTTTTCACGCCACGCTGGAGCAGGCGCTAAAAGCCGATTCGCTGCGGCCCAAGCAACAGCGGCGCAGTGCCAAGGCGCTGTTGGCGCAAATCAAAGCCGAAGGTTATGACGGTGGCTACAGCCAGCTCACCGCGTTTATCCGTGCCTGGCGAGGGGGACAGGGCAAGGCGTCGCAGGCCTTTGTGCCGCTGACCTTTGCTCTTGGCGAGGCGTTTCAGTTTGACTGGAGCGAGGAAGGCTTGCTGGTCGGCGGCATTTACCGGCGTATGCAGGTGGCACATCTGAAGCTGTGTGCCAGCCGTGCGTTCTGGCTTGTGGCGTATCCGAGCCAGGGCCATGAGATGTTATTTGACGCCCATACACGCTCGTTCGGCTCCTTGGGCGGCGTGCCGCGCCGGGGCATCTACGACAACATGAAGACCGCCGTCGACAAGGTCAATAAGGGCAAAGGCCGGGCGGTGAATGCGCGCTTTGCGGTGATGTGCGCGCATTACCTGTTCGATCCGGACTTCTGCAACGTCGCCGCTGGTTGGGAAAAGGGCATCGTTGAAAAGAACGTGCAAGACAGCCGCAGGCGTATCTGGCTAGACGCCCAGGACTGCCAGTTTCACTCCTTCGAGGAACTCAATGCCTGGCTGGGCCAGCGCTGCCGCGCGCTTTGGAACGAGCTGACGCACCCTCAATACAGCGGGCTCAGTGTGGCCGAGGTACTGGAGTTGGAGCGCGCCGAACTGATGCCTATGCCCGCGGCCTTCGACGGTTACGTCGAGCGGCCTGCGCGGGTCTCCAGCACCTGCCTGGTCAGTGTCGGGCGCAACCGTTACTCGGTGCCGTGTGAGTACGCGGGTAAGTGGGTCAGCAGCCGTTTGTATCCGACCCGCATCGAGGTGGTGGCCGATGATGCGCTGATTGCCAGCCATGCGCGCTTGCTGGATCGCGAACAGGTCAGCTACGACTGGCAGCACTACATCCCGCTGATTGAGCGCAAGCCCGGCGCGCTGCGCAACGGAGCGCCCTTTACTGATCTGCCAGCGCCGCTGCGTCAGCTTAAGCACGGTCTGGGGCGTCATGCCGGCGGTGACCGGATCATGGCGCAAGTCCTGGCTGCCGTACCGGTCGCCGGACTCGATGCCGTGCTGGTAGCCGTTGAGCTGGTACTGGAGAGCGGCAGCCTGAGCGCCGAACACATCCTCAATGTCGTGGCACGGCTGACAGCATCCGAACCACCACCCAGCGTCGAAACCCACTTGTCGCTCAAGGAAGCCCCCGTCGCTAACACGGCGCGCTACGACCGCCTGCGTGGCCAGGCCGAGGAGGTCGGTCATGCGTGATTTGATGGCGGAACTCAAGGAGCTGCGCCTGCACGGCATGGCCACGGCCTGGGCGGAGTTAACTGCACAGGGTGAGTCGAACACAGCCTCGTCCAAGTGGCTGCTCGAACACCTGCTGGAACAAGAGCACACAGATCGCGCCATGCGCTCGGTGAGCCACCAGATGAACATGGCCAAGCTGCCGATGCACCGCGATCTGGCCAGCTTCGATTTCAACGCCTCTAGCGCCGACGCACGCCTGATCAGCGAGCTGGCCAGCCTGGCCTTTACCGACACCGCGCAGAACGTGGTGCTGATCGGTGGGCCAGGCACCGGTAAAACCCACCTAGCCACCGCGCTGGCCGTGTCCGGCATCACCCGGCACGGTAAGCGCGTGCGCTTCTACTCCACGGTCGATCTGGTCAATCTGCTGGAGCGCGAAAAACACGACGGCAAAGCCGGGCGGATCGCCCAGGCACTGCTGCGCATGGATCTGGTCATCCTCGACGAACTGGGTTATCTGCCGTTCAGCCAGGCTGGCGGTGCGTTGCTGTTTCACCTGCTGTCCAAGCTGTACGAACACACCAGCGTGGTGATCACCACCAACCTGAGCTTCGCCGAATGGTCGAGCGTGTTCGGCGACGCCAAGATGACCACCGCCCTGCTGGATCGGCTGACCCACCACTGCCACATCGTCGAAACCGGTAACGAGTCCTATCGCCTGCAACACAGTAGCTTGGCGGCCCAGGCCAAGATCAAATCACGGGAGCGAAAGCGTAAGGGCGGCCAAGAACCGGAGGACGATGAGCCGTTCTGATTTCATGGCGACGACGGCCTGCTACATGGCTGCGTGTGGCAGGTCTTAAACAACTGAACTGGGCTAGCGAAGGAGTGGGGGCAACAGCAGCTGCGCTGGTAGACTTATCCACAGTTGCTGGTAACAAAATCAGCAATCCGCCCTGGGTCAAATTTCAATCGGCAGGGTGGGTCAATTTTCCATCAGCGCCAACAAGCAGCCCACAAAGCTACCGAATCGCCGGATGCAACTCATTCGAACCGACCGCACTTCCTACTCCGGCCTGATGGAAAACTAAGTTTCAGTCACCCCTTCCCTGCCTACAGGGGTCAGGCTGGAGTGGATGGTTTCGGTCGTTATAATCGTGCTGAGAAACGATTTTAAGGACGTTCACATCCCCAGTTCGCATTCTGGGGTGGGAGGATTCATGGCAGTCTGTAGTGGTCAAATAATTTCGGACACTGCGATAGGTTGTTTTGCCTGTTCCTGCTCGTAAGCCGTTGGCGGCTGGTAGCCAAGACTCGAGTGCAGACGCACGTTGTTGTAAAAGCCGACGATGTAGTCGGCGATATCTGTCATCGCCTCGGCGTGATTGGCGTAGTCACGCTGCCAGATCCGCTCCATTTTCAGGTTCAGAAAGAAGCGCTCCATCACCGCATTGTCCCAACAGTTACCCTTGCGGCTCATGCTCATCACCAAGCCATGCCGCTCAAGCACGGCCCGATGGGCTGCGCTGGCGTACTGGCTGCCCCGATCCGAATGAACGACCAGTCCCGCAGCGGGCTGGCGTTGCGCAATCGCCATCTGTAACGCCGAGCAGACCAGTTCTGCTGGCATGTTCGGCGCCATCGCCCAACCGACGATCTTGCGCGAGTACAAGTCCATTACCGCGGCCAGATACAGCCAGCCGCTGCGTGTGCGGATATAGGTGATATCGGCGACCCAGGCCAGATTGACCGCTTCAGGATTGAACTGCCGATTCAGAATATTGCCCGCTATCGGCAGGTCATGCTTGCTGTCTGTTGTATGGACAAACTTGCGCTTCCAGGTTGGACGGAGTTGGTGTTGAGCCATCATTCGCCTGACCCGATAGCGCCCCACGTAGACGCCCTGGGCCTTGAGCGCTGCCTGCAAGCGACGGCTGCCGTAAGCCCTACCATTCGCCATGAACAGGGCTTTTAGGGATACGACCACCGGACACGCCTTGATCGGCCGCAGCTGGCGGCTCCGTGCGGCGTAATACCCCGAACGGCTGACCCCGAGCAGCCGGCAGAGCCTTGTGGTCATGGCCTTCTGTTGCTCCTGAGCGATCACGCGATGGATCACTTCATTTCCCGGGCAAAGAAGGCCGATGCTTTTTTTAACAGATCGTTATCCTGTTTCAGCTGACGATTCTCGGCTTCGAGCTGGCGGATCCGCTGCTGCTCGGGTGTCAGCGGTTTACCTATCCCAGGTTGCCCGGATAGCTCTGCTTCGTACTGTTGAACCCAACGACGAACTGCCGTCTCACCAAGATCCATATCCTGGCAGATCTGAGGAATGCTCAGGCCTTGTTCCTTAACCATCTGAACGACTTGCAGCTTGAAGCTGGCGTCGAACCCTCTGCGTTTACGGCTCATACATGACTCCTCTGTCGGTGGATTTTCCACCTATCGAGGTGTCCAGGGAAATTAGACCACCACAGTCTACTTTTTCCTGTTCTTCGTGGCTGGGCCTATCCTGGGCGCTGTGCTGTACGGTATTTACAGCTTCTGCAAGTCCCTTTCTGCTCCGCCTGAGCCTGTCCCGTATTGGGAGCAGCCCGCAGGCCGGATTCATCTTTTCCAGGGTGATCGCTACCTAGACAGTGATCCAGAAAACCCCTACGACCACAGCGCCCTAAACTGGGCTGATGGGCGGATTGGCTGTGCGCTTGCGGTCGAGCTTGCAGAGGAACCGAAGTATCAACCCGCTCTCATTGGCACCATTCAGGTTCTAAAGCCCGAGCAAGACAAAGGCATCATTGCGGTGATCCTGGATAACGAGAAAGCAACAGCTCTCGGCCTTCCCCCTGCCGGCCTGATTAGCGGCGCTCAGATGGTCGTTGATCGGGGGCTTCCTCCGCAGACTCTGCACAAGCATTAGTCGGCATCCTCGGTTCCCATTATGGGTTTCCGCTCCCCCTAGTCCTGTTCAGCGCAGTGGAACCCTATGCCAAAGCAGCATCATCATGAAATGCGGGGATTCAGCCGCTTCTCAGAAGTCCTCATCGCTGGGTCAGTCTCACTGGCGATGAGCCTTCTGCTTTCCATTCCCGTTTCAGCCTCAAGTATCACGCTTGACGACCCTCGCCTGACTCCAGCTCGTATAGTGAGTTACGACACATCTGGATTTACGCAGGTGTTCATAGACGGGTATATCCACAAGCCCACGGTTGAGTCCTTTTCAAAAGCTGCGTTCCAAAGGGGGCAAGACTTCGGAGTCGTTTACTTCAACTCGGGTGGAGGCGACCTGACGGCTGCACAAGAGCTTGGACGCATGATTCGAGCTAAGGGGTATTCCACCCAAATCGGCCAGCTCAGCGGCGATGGAAATCATATCCGCAAGGGTGTTTGCGAGAGCGCATGCCCTATCGCCTTTTTAGGCGGCAAGCACCGACTGCTTAACACCGACACCGGGCGGCTAGGCATTCATCGGTTCTACCTTGCCAAGCAAGGTCGATGGGCTTCTGACAGTGAGAGTCTATTTTCTGCTGAGCAAGATTTACGCAAGTACATTCATGACATGGGGATCAGCGCTGAATTCTTCGCGCTGCTCATGAAAACCTCGCCCGATAAGCTCCGCTACATGGGAAAGACGGAAATCTTCAACTGGAGTCTTGTGGTGGTCTAATTTCCCTGGACACCTCGATAGGTGGAAAATCCACCGACAGAGGAGTCATGTATGAGCCGTAAACGCAGAGGGTTCGACGCCAGCTTCAAGCTGCAAGTCGTTCAGATGGTTAAGGAACAAGGCCTGAGCATTCCTCAGATCTGCCAGGATATGGATCTTGGTGAGACGGCAGTTCGTCGTTGGGTTCAACAGTACGAAGCAGAGCTATCCGGGCAACCTGGGATAGGTAAACCGCTGACACCCGAGCAGCAGCGGATCCGCCAGCTCGAAGCCGAGAATCGTCAGCTGAAACAGGATAACGATCTGTTAAAAAAAGCATCGGCCTTCTTTGCCCGGGAAATGAAGTGATCCATCGCGTGATCGCTCAGGAGCAACAGAAGGCCATGACCACAAGGCTCTGCCGGCTGCTCGGGGTCAGCCGTTCGGGGTATTACGCCGCACGGAGCCGCCAGCTGCGGCCGATCAAGGCGTGTCCGGTGGTCGTATCCCTAAAAGCCCTGTTCATGGCGAATGGTAGGGCTTACGGCAGCCGTCGCTTGCAGGCAGCGCTCAAGGCCCAGGGCGTCTACGTGGGGCGCTATCGGGTCAGGCGAATGATGGCTCAACACCAACTCCGTCCAACCTGGAAGCGCAAGTTTGTCCATACAACAGACAGCAAGCATGACCTGCCGATAGCGGGCAATATTCTGAATCGGCAGTTCAATCCTGAAGCGGTCAATCTGGCCTGGGTCGCCGATATCACCTATATCCGCACACGCAGCGGCTGGCTGTATCTGGCCGCGGTAATGGACTTGTACTCGCGCAAGATCGTCGGTTGGGCGATGGCGCCGAACATGCCAGCAGAACTGGTCTGCTCGGCGTTACAGATGGCGATTGCGCAACGCCAGCCCGCTGCGGGACTGGTCGTTCATTCGGATCGGGGCAGCCAGTACGCCAGCGCAGCCCATCGGGCCGTGCTTGAGCGGCATGGCTTGGTGATGAGCATGAGCCGCAAGGGTAACTGTTGGGACAATGCGGTGATGGAGCGCTTCTTTCTGAACCTGAAAATGGAGCGGATCTGGCAGCGTGACTACGCCAATCACGCCGAGGCGATGACAGATATCGCCGACTACATCGTCGGCTTTTACAACAACGTGCGTCTGCACTCGAGTCTTGGCTACCAGCCGCCAACGGCTTACGAGCAGGAACAGGCAAAACAACCTATCGCAGTGTCCGAAATTATTTGACCACTACATCTTGCCACTGACAGCACCCAGATTGAATGGCATAGGGATGCCTCTGGGCGGTTGGTGGGAGTTTCAGACAGTCCGACTGGGCGCATAGCCATTGCCTTCAACTGTAATGGGGGGAGCCTTCACACCCAAGTTCGTATCAAGCCTTGGTTCCCGCCCACCGCCCTGCTCAACTACGAAGTTCACAGCATTGTCGTGGATGATGCCAAGTTCCCACTTGACGAAGTGACTGCCGGATTCGATAGCGTCAGCGGAGAAATAACTTTCGACGCGCTAACCCCGCCCACAGCCTTGAGCGAACTTGCCTCAGCAAAACAGGTTGGATACAGCCTGAACTTCGAGCACTCCCCAGGTGAGTACAGGCGCTCCCTTTACTTGGAGGGGCTTGGCACAGAGCTTTCGGAAATGGCTCTTAGCTGCCCTGGCCCTTAAAGCACACGGCCTGGATGCGATGCCTCAGTTCCTGGTATGGGTTCTGACGAGTTTTGTCTCTGGGTGTGATTTTCCTTGCAGCCAAGTCCATAATTCTGCCTTGGCTTTGTTTACGCAAAAGAGGCTGTAGATGCTGCTTACGATCTTTTTCCACAAGGGCTGCATTAAGAGTCGTTTCTTACGATCCGCGCTTCGAGTGATGGATTGGGAACTCAGAGAAGCCGACGCCGCAGACCCAAAATGTCAGGCTGAGTTGGTTCAATTGAAGACGAGCGCGGGTGCGGGGAACACTCCGATTATTCCGGCTATCTACACCACATGTGGGATGAAAATAAAGTTTCATCCTTGCAAATAAAGTGTCATCCCAACGGGATGAAAGCATTGATTTTGCTGGGCTGTAGCCGTTCTTACTGCTCAAATCACTGACTTTAGGATGAAACTTTAACCATCGTAGCGGGCTGGATCGCAACGTAATTTCTGGGTTTCAAGGCGGCGAAAGGATGAAACTTTATTTTCATCCAACACCACAGAGGCCTACAGCCACGAAATTTACCCGATGATCGAGTACCTGAACGAAAGGAGCCCAGACGGGATGTACCCCGCCGACCTCCCCACTCGGCTCTATGCTCGAACACTGATTCACCGCGTTCTGAGGACGCTCTCTGCTATGTGGCCAAGCTACGTTGCAACCTCCGACCCTCAGCCGCTTCTTGCGTACTACGATGAAATCGAAGACTTGATCGTAGACATGGTAAAAAATCGTGACTCCCTGCGCGTTCTTGAAGGCAGGCCGACATTCCTCGAAATGCTGTTCTTCTCACTGCTCATCGAGGTTGTGAAGCACCGGCAGGTCAGTAACAAACCCATCCTGGGTTGGTACAAAGAACTGGCGAACGACCCCAGGCTCTACCAACTGACGCAAGAAACGGACATGAGGTGATCCTGAGCGGTTTTCCAAACTGAACCAAGCTCTCACCTCGCTAAAAGCGAAACCGTTATTGTCATCGCCACTGAGAGGCTTGCAGACAGCCTCTCAGATTCTGGACAGCCTCCCCTGCTTTGTCCGACAGAGCCGCCCTCGGGCGGCTTCTGCTTTGAGGCCCCGTCATTCGCGCCGGGGTTCTCTCCCTGGCCGGATCAACAAGTCCCATGCCTTGCTCCTGGCCTGCGCTAACTCAGCCACTCCCCTCCAGCATCGTTTCGCTTAGCGATTTGCATGTGTTGTTCAGCCCAGAACTCGCAGCTATCCCTTTTAGGGTTCAAGTCGGGTAACGGTTTCGGGCCAAATTCTCGGGTTTGACGATCTTGCGTTGGTCCCGATGACACATCGCCTTATCGCCGAAGATAGTCCGGTAGCCCAAAGGAGTTCACCGATGCGTATCTATACCTCTGCCCAGTTGCACGACTTGAAAACCGTGAAAGCCCAAGGCCTGCGCATTGCGCAAGCATGGCGTGATCAGTGCGGCCAAGAGGTCGAGGTGAAGGCAATCAAGCGCACAGACGCTTTTGCCCAGGATCGCCAGGGTGGTTTTGTGGTGCTGGAATCCCTTTTCAGTACCTATCTCTGCCACTACGAGTTCGAAGGGCTTCGACTAGTTATCACACCCGAGCAGCAACTGAGCGCGGATCACCGCTGCTACCTCAAATGTCCGGCGCGTCTTCTCTCTCTGGCTGCGCCAACTAACAGCTTCTGGCGAGAGTGCGTGCGAGCGTATAGCTCAGCCACTAAGGAGCTGACGCAAGATCGCCTGACCGGCAACGTGACCTTGTTTCTAAAAAGATGCTACGAAACCCGCGAGTACGGTGAGCCGTTCTTCATCCTGCAAAAAAAAGATGGCCAGTGGTTCGGCATTGACTGCTACGGGGAGCGAAAGGCTGTTCACCTGGGTATTTCTGACATTCATGACCACTGCCCGGTGCTTATCGATCACGCATCGCTGCGCCCAATGGAAACCAATGACCTGGCATGCGACTGCGTGAACACTGGGGAACTGATTTACAAGGAATCCAACGGCAGAGCGGTGCTCTTGGGGCGCCCCATGACTCGGGCCGAGATTGTTCGTGATCGAATGAGTTTCGTTGTCCCTGTGAAGTTCGATCTTCATGGCGGGGTTGCGTGGGCTTGATGGGGCCTGGATGAGCTATCCCCTAAGCCGACAAATGCAACAAGTTCGGTTGCTACCGCATTACAAACGGCGGCACGGTAGAGGAACGATCAAGGCATGGAGCGTATGAACCTCATGGATGAAATTGCACAGCAACTATTGAGTGGTCTTCCTGATGGCTGGAGGCCGTTCACCCAACTTACTAAGCTTCCACCCCAAACCCGCCTTGTACTAAGCGCCAGTTCTGCGGCGCACCGGCTGGTCTTTCTTCTCGTCTACGGCCAAGTCCGAACAGCTACGCCTATTTTTGAGGTCAATGCCCAGCTCAGGAAGTCAGGGTGCGAAGTGGTTTGGCTGTTCGACGAGTGCGCAATACCTTCAACGAAACACATGGTATGTTCCGTGGTTGCCAAATCCTCAGACGGTGAAATTCAGGCAGCGATTGTCAACTCGACAGATGGTGGCATTAGCACCTCGGGAAGCATTAGCCTGCCCGCCCTAGCCAAGGCGGCGGCTGAGCACCGTCTTAAAGTCCAAGGATTTAAATCAGGTCAGCGCGTGGCCGTTCGCATGGATAGCCGGAAATCGCCATGCAGCACCTGCGGCAATTGGGTCTACGAGTTGCAACGCGCAACTATTCAACCATCAGGCGACCCCTGCGCCCCAGGCCTGGAGTTGCCGAAGGAGCATATAGGCCGTTGCATCGCCGCGATGATAGCTGGCGCTGTGGACAGCGAAAGCGGTATCCAATATGCCATCGGCGGCGCGGGGCGCACCTGCAAGGTATGTACAGGAGCCCATAGAGTTGGGCTTTTCCGTTTCCAGCAGATGCCGGCGTTCATCGACGGAATCAGCCTCACCAGCAGTGCAGCCTACGAGCTTGTCAAACGCAATCGGACGCATTGGTACATCGCCTGACAAAGAGTCCGACCGCTTACGCCCCAACTAACACGCCTTATTTCCGCGCATGCGCGGAAAAACAAGCACTCTCGGCACCCATGTTTGGGTGTGGCGAAATTGCTATCGAAACCCACCTCAAGCCATGACACAGCCTGACTGAGTTGATGATTGCCTCATCAAATTAGGAGGCAAAAGCCATGACCTCGTTCCAGCCCCAGCTTTTCGAAAGCAACCAAACAGCTACCCCCCATTCAGAAATCCTAATTGCCGGGGCTTCGGAAGCGGTTAATGGTCTAGCTCCGTTCGACATGATCGATCAACTGCTTGGCCAGTACCGGCAGCGTGAGCAGGCAATTGAATCCACAAAGCAATTCATCGACTCTGCATTCACACTCGGGGTAATGAGCTACTTCATTGATGGAGCCAGAATGGCCTATGGGCCTGAGTTCCGCTACTCAATCCCCAGCGACACTGATGCTGCTAAGGCAAGCCTGAGAGCTGAGTTTTGGAACCGCTTACTGAGCGAGGCCCAGGTATTTGAGGTCATGCCTACAGCTAAGCGTGAAAAAGCCCGAGCACAGTTCAGTGGGCTGGACTGCCCGCCGTTTGATGAGAGCACTGTAAGGCCGACGCTCGAAAATCTTCTCGCGTCGCGCAATACGTACTTTGCAGAGCGTGTTGATGGAGTTTTCAGTGGTCTTAGCCGTGCCCATATAACAAATGTGCCTTCTGGCTTTTCCAAGAAAATGATCCTGGCCAATGTGTTTTGCCAAAATGGGTTTCTCAGTACCTTTAAAGCGGGTCTTATCAGCGATCTTCGTGGAGTAGTCGGGAGGCTTACAGGACGCGGTGAGCCCAGCGAATATGCTACCCGCAAGTTGCTGGACAAGATTTACCGTAGCGCGATGGGGCGCAAGGTCGCAATTGATGGTGGTGCATTTACGGTAGTTGTCTACCGAGTTGGAACTGTCCATCTTGAGGTGGCGGAAGACGTAGCAATTGAGCTGAATAGCATCCTGGCGTCGCTGTATCCCCTAGCCATTCCTGCAAAGTTTCGCACTCCAGCTCTAAAGTCGAAAAAGCCAAGCCATTTCGACCTCAAGATGCAGCGCCTCCCCATGACTGTGATTGATCTTCTGACCTCTCTGGAGCGCAGAGGTGACAGCTATTCGGTCTATGTGTACTCAAAAAGCAAAGAAGCTGTAGATCAAACAATCCAGGTGCTTGAGGACGTTGGCGCTAGCGTTAAAACCAGCCCAGACAAGAATTATCTAAACGCCAAGTTCGATTTCGACCCAAGTGAAGTTATTGATCAACTGATTTACAGCGGCTCGGTGCCGGAGAAAGCTGCGTACCAGTGGTATCCGACACGTAGCGAAATTGGCTTAGAGGCTGCACGCCTATTAGACGCTCGCCCAGGCCATCGCTGCTGCGAACCGCAGGCAGGTACTGGGGACCTCGCTCAATACCTGCCATTGGAATCGACGCTCTGCATCGAACTGGCCCAGGTGCGTGCCAAGGTTCTTGAGGCAAAGGGCTATCACGTTGTTAAAGCTGATTTCCTGGCGTGGGTTGACGAGAACAGTGATGCGCGCTTCGACCGTATTCTCATGAATCCACCATTCAGCAATGGCCGAGCGGCAGCTCACCTTTGCGCTGCGGCTAAAACACTATCCCCTGATGGACGTTTGGTCGCGATATTGCCGGCGTCGATGGTCAACTCTCAGCCGCTACACGGGTTCAATCACAGCTGGTCCAAAGTATATGAGGATCAGTTCGAGGGGACCTCTGTCCGCGTAGCAATATTGACTGCGGAGCGTATGCAGTGACCAGCACTCTTAATCGCTCTAACACAGTTGTTGCGCTCGGAAGTATCGACCCGGAAATGTTTTCTATCCAACACATGCTTCGAAAAAGTGGCTATCGAACAGCCTTTGCTCAACGGTTTGGTAAGCGGTGCGTGAGTAGCAACGCATATCTTGCGGACTCGTTATCCCGCTACTCGGAAGACCAGCAACAGATTGTATGGGTCGAGTGCAGAAGTCCTGCATATCAGGCCGGTCGCGATCTTATTGTTGACCACCACGCGAGGGTGATCCTGGATACTCAGCCCCTCCTAGCGAATATTGGGAAGGGTCATCTATTGGTCAAGTAGCCACCATGGTGGGTGCCCAACATGCTGACTTTAAGCTCGTTGCAGCTGGCGATCATTGTCTCTCTGCTGCGATGCGAGGTGAATGCAAAGGCATCGAGCCGCGTGAACTCATGAGCTGGAGGATAAGTGCTCGCGCTGCTATGGCTCGTATCCAGCCTTGGGTTCTGAGGCGGCGAATAGAGCGCGCTGCGCAACGCGTACTGGAGCTGCCGCGATTGAACATAGCAGGTACAGCGGTTGTTGATGGTAGCTTCGAAAGAACGCCTGAGCTTCGGGATGCCGCTGCCCTTGTAGGCGTTCCTATTCTCACTACTAGGACGCTCACATCTGGGCAATTGAAGGTTGGCCTCTATGGCGCTGAGCCTGATGTTGTTTCAGCGTGGCTAACTGCAATGCGTGATTCTGATTCAGTTGATCACGCCTATGGTAATCCCTTCCGGGAGTTTGCAGGCGCCGTCCTGGATCAAGCTACCTCTGACCGACTGATCTGCGCTAACCGCAGCTTTCCTCAAAACTGTTCTTAACCTGACAAGTCTTTAAAGGGTTCCAACCAAGGTTGGAACCAAGAGGGTTACAAAAAGGCTTATTAGACGGGGTTATAGAGCTTGGGGTTATAGGGTGTTGATAAAGCGCTGCATGCCACGTCGCCATTCGGCTGCCCATGTTACGAGCGCACAGGAAATAACGGTTGACGCACACAGGATTCCAGTCTGCGTACTCAAGATTCCGGTGAGCGCTCACGGGATTCCGGTCTACGCTCACAGGATTCCGGTTGTCGTACACAGGATTCCGGTCAACTTCGTTTTGAGCTAGCCGCCTGTGCATAAGCCACCCTGTTTTTGTTAGCAACCTGTTTATATCCTGTGCGTATCCTGTTTGTAAATCTCGGCTTGCAGAGAGCGTAAGCGTCTGAAACCCGCACGGTTACTAGCGCCATAAGTATTTTGCTATTGAGTGGCGCGAACAGCCTCCCGAACCTTTGATCCAGGGCCGGCAAGGCCGCCCAGACCATATCCTACCTGCCTGTTCAATCTAACTCGACGTACTTCCATACCCTTCGGCGCCGCCGATCCTGCCTCGATAGTGGTTAGGACCGGAATCAGCCGAGCACCGCCCCGCCACTGAGGTTCCCTGGATTTCCACCGCTACCGGAATCCTGTGTACGCGGCAGCCCGAATAGACCGGAATCAGCCGAGCACCGCCCCGCCACTGGGGTTCCCTGGATTTCCACCGCTACCGGAATCCTGTGTACGCGGCAGCCCGAATAGACCGGAATCAGCCGAGCACCGCCCCGCCACTGGGGCTCCCTGGATTTCCACCGCTACCGGAATCCTGTGTACGCTGGAGTCTATTCGACAGGAATTTGGTGTACGCCCGGCGCCAAAGAGGCTCTTGGCGACCGTAATCAGCCGAGCGCCTGGAGCCTCAGTCCATCTTTACCATCCAGTCCAATTGACCGGAATTTGGTGTACGCCCACTGCCACGGGCGATCCAGCTGACCGGAATCAGCCGAGCGCTTGCCGCCAGTGCCAAAGCCGAACGACCGGAATTTGGTGTACGCCTAGTGCCACGGGGCTTACGTGGAGTTTGTATTCGCGACGCCCCCTCTTGGCGACCGGAATCAGCCGAGCGCTTGTCGTCAGTGCCCAAACCAAACAGGCCGGAATCCTGTGTACGCCACATGCAGCATCGACCGGAATTTGCCGAGCGGCCACTACCAGAAACGGCAATTCTGCTTCAACTCAACTGACCGGAATTTGGTGTACGCCTAGTGCTACGGGCGTTCCAGCCGACCGGAATCAGCCGAGCGCTGCCCAGATAGACCGGAATTTGCCGAGCGCCTGCCGTCTGAATGGCCTTACACAGCCGATCCGAACAGACCGGAATTTGGTGTACGCCTAGTGCCACGGGCGCTCCAGACGACCGGAATCAGCCGAGCACTGCCCCGGCCCAGGATCACAGCAATGCACAAGACCGGAATCCTGTGTACGCAGGCAGTCTGCATCGACCGGAATTTGCCGAGCGCCGATACCAGAAACGGCTAATCCGCTTCAATCCAACTGACCGGAATTTGGTGTACGCCTAGAGCCACGGGCGTTCCAGCTGACCGGAATCAGCCGAGCGCTGCCCAGATCGACCGGAATCAGCCGAGCGCCTGCCGCCTCAAAGGCCTTGAGCTACTGCAACTGAACAGGCCGGAATTTGGTGTACGCCTAGCGCCACGGGCGTTCCAGGCGACCGGAATCAGCCGAGCGGTGCCTACCAGAATCGCCATTTACGTTTCAACCCAACTGACCGGAATTTGGTGTACGCCTAGAGCCACGGGCGTTCCAGCTGACCGGAATCAGCCGAGCGCTGCCCAGATCGACCGGAATCAGCCGAGCGCCTGCCGCCTGAGCGGCCTAACACAGCCGATCCGCATAGACCGGAATTTGGTGTACGCCTAGTGCCACGGGCACTCCAGCCGACCGGAATCAGCCGAGCACTGCCCTGCCACTGGGGCTCCCCAGAATTGCACCATGACCGGAATCCTGTGTACGCCGCTGCCTGCATTGACCGGAATCCGCCGAGCGCAGCCCGGCAGAGCACAGGCAAAAACAGACCGGAACTTGGTGTACGCCTAGTGCCACGGGCGCTCCAGCCGACCGGAATCAGCCGAGCACTGCCCCGCCACCGGCACTCCCCAGAATTGCACCATGACCGGAATCCTGTGTACGCCGCTGCCTGTATTGACCGGAATCAGCCGAGCGCAGGCCGGCAGAGCACAGGCAAGAACAGACCGGAATTTGGTGTACGCCTAGTGCCACGGGCGCTCCAGCAGACCGGAATGTGCCGATCACCGCGCCACCTCTGCTGCTCCCCAGATTCGCGCCATGACCGGAATCCTGTGTACGCGGCAGCCCGCAATGACCGGAATCAGCCGAGCGCCTACTGGCAGATCACAGGCAATAACAGACCGGAATTTGGTGTACGCATCTGCCCGAAGTGACCGGAATCAGCCGAGCGCTCGCTACCAGAAATGGCATTTTCGATTCAACTCAAGTTACCGGAATTTCATGTGCGCCTAGTGCCACGGGCCTTTCAGGCAACAGGTAGTCCCGTTTTTCTCTCTGAATGACCGGAATCAGCCGAGCGGTGTTGTGCCTTTTGCAAGCGTGGGGACTGGCACGGATCAGGCGTTATCATTCTAGGGCCTAGATAGTGCGTACACAGGATTCCGGTAATCCTTTCATTGCCCCCTCAAAGCTCCGGTTTTTATTCGAAATTGGTCTTAAATTGGGGTTTTATTGGTGGTAATGATATATATGCTGTGCCAATTAGGTTTTCCGCTGCTGTTGCTATGGAGGGAGGTATGAGTGACGACTTGGTGTTGACGCAAGAGGAAATGATCCAAGGCGTCATCGACGAGCGCCGCTCGAAGCTCCGCGATAAATTTGACTTTGAGTCTGCTCAAGGCGTTCTGCCGTTTACCAATGAGAAGTTCTTCGAGCAAAGCAATCCGATAGTCAGGTCGGCATTGTTTACAGCCGGCAAGATGAGTGCCAGTGCGAACTCGCACTACACGGAATGGACCGAGATTTTCAGTCTTGGAAGTGGGAGCATCCATTATCGAGGCCCCCAACTTACCGTGGATCATGAAGTCGTCCTGGTTCGACTAATGGTTCTTGCACGGGGCCGGTCGCTTACTAAGCCAATCCACGCTATCCAGGCCGACATTCTTCGATGGCTTGACCTAGACCTTAAATCCGGCGCGAACTACAAAAAGGCACGTCGCATCCTGGACGATCTTGCAGCTGCTGAACTTCGTATCAGCAGCAAGCCTGCATTGGCTCGGCTACTCAGCATCCTTACATCCCCGCAGTTGTCTGAAATTGCTGACGGCAATTTTTTCCAGCAATACGTGAAGAATACTTTCGGCCCCCAGTTAAAGATGATTGCGGCTGGCCTTGAGAGCGATCAGCTGGTTGATGTAAGTATGAAGTTCATCACGAAGCAAACGCATAACCCCACCACTAAGCGAATGCTGATTAACCTTGACCCAATATCCGCCATCTTTTTTGATGGTGTGAATACCACACTGCTGCCTTTCGAAATTTGGGAAAAACTGGATCGCTTTGGTAAGAAGCTGCTTTCGTTGATTGCCTCGCATCGCGACGGTGTATGGCCTACGAAACTCGAAAAATATCATGAGTTCAGCGGGTCAAAATCGGAGTACCAGAAGGTAAAGCGTCGCTTCAAGGCAGAGCAGAAGACTCGCTTCACAGATTGGGAAGCCAAAGGCTACATCGTCCCTGGCTGGAAAATTGAGAAAAACACTGAGGGCGAAGAAATTGTCACTGGGTTGAAGGCCGGTGATGCTATCCGCATCAAGTCTTCGCTTGAGCTTCCAACTGCACTGGACTTGCAGGACGCGATTGACATGGACGATGACCAAGGAGCGCAAGACCGGCTCGACGCTTTTGCAGACAGAGCGGGCATGCCGCGTCAGCGGTCACGCAAGAAAAAAGCGAGCTAACCAGTCCACTGCCTAACCCGGCCTACATCAACGTGGACAAATCCGTTCCGCGAGTAGATGCCTACACCGCCCACCCCAACCGCCTTAGCAAGGCGCGTTAAGGCATCGACTTTGAGGCCGGGGATTCTAATGTCAGCAGCGTTCCCTTTAACGTGCTCCGAGTCTTTGGCTGCCTTTGCCAGTCTTGCGTTGTGCTCTGGGGTTCTATACCCGCTGAGTATGATGATGTGGTAGGGAAGCCCGTTTACCCTTAGCCATCCCTGTATCAGAAACAGAAGATCAATGAGCTTGGGGTTCATCGCGTGAGTGACGCCACTCTTAACGTCGCGCAGCAGGTGGCAGGCTATGTTGTAGCCTTCTCGCTCGAACCCAACCCCGTATCGGTAATACCTGAACTGCCCCTTCTCCCCGGTAGCAGCCCTCTCCAGGCTGAGCCATCTATCCCGATCTAGCAGCACCTGCCGCCAGTCTTTCTGCTGGGCTGCATACAAGGGCTCGGTTGCGAGCCCCCCGACCAAGCTGGCAGTTGCTACTGCCAGTCCTAGGGATAGGAATTTGCGTCGGGATGGATTGGGCGGCGTTGACAATGGTCTTGCTCATTTGTGCTTCGTCCCGCCCATTCTCGGGATTGCTTGCTTCGGCTCAACTCAACTTGATGCAGTTCCAGGTCAGTGGCGTGCTTGGCGGTAGGTTTACTTGCCCATCTGCCGGTGTTACAAATGAGCTGTTCTATGCAGCTCTCTAACGTGCCTGCACTGTACCTAGCCTCGCGTCATCGCGTGCCTTTGTGCAGACCTTAACCTTCGCGTCATCGAGAAGGAGCGGGTAGAAATCGTCAGACCATCCTCTATCGCTCGCCCGTGGCAAGACAAACATCTTGCCCTGGGCTTGGTGTATGTCCCCGCTATGCGCGCACAACACCACATACCCGACAGGAACTTCGTTTCGCTGCGGGTAGGGAGCACACATATGTCTACTACCGTAATCAACACCCTTGTTTCTGAGTCTCGCTCCGTCCCCCGTATCTGGTTGGAAGGGCAGCACTTGGCGCATGCAGGTGTAGAAATTGGCGTTCAGTACATGCTGAATGTCTGCAACAAACTCCGCCGAATCGAGTTGCGCCCAGCGCCGCAAGGTTTCGCAGGTAAAACAGTCAGCGTGAGCAAGCGCACCAGGAATGACCGGGTTTACCCGCTCATCGAGGTTCGTGATTCGATCATTGCTGCACTATTTGAGGTTGGGACCAAGTTGCGTGTGGCCATTCACAATGGTCGGATCGTAATCTCCATGTCCCACATCGCCATGCGGGTTCAAGAGCGAGTCAATCGCTTCCTGAACAAGCTCAAAACTGGCGAACCGCTCAGTGTTATTAGCCTTTTCCACGGAGCTGGCGTAGCAGATCGGGCAATCCATGAAGGTTTTCAACGAACCGGACTGGCAAGCTACGTCAAAGTCGCTGTCGAGCTTGAAGGCGAATACATCGACGCTTCTTTGCGCAACAACCCTCAGTTGTGGCGTGACGACAGCATCGTGATTAACGGCGATATTCGTGACGTAAACATCCTGGGCAATGGCATTCCGCAGGCTGAGGCTATCGTGTCCGGTATTCCATGCACAGGAGCTTCACGCGCTGGGGCCGCAAAAAATGGCCTTAGCTGTGCGGAAGAACACTCCACGGCGGGGACCCTTTTCTACGACTTTTTGGAGTGGGTAAAGGTCACGAACCCGTGCATTGTCATCCTTGAAAACGTGGTTGAGTACAGTAAATCTGCTGGAATGACCGTCATCCGTTCTGTGCTTACTCATCTGGGCTACCAGCTGAGTGAGACGGTTCTGGATGGTAGTTCCTTGGGTTCGCTGGAAAGGCGCAAGCGTCTGTGCATGGTTGCTACCACGCCAGGGGTTTGCGGGCCGGTTGACTTCGAGCAGCTGGAGCCGGTGCGTCAAAAGGAAGAAAAAATTGCCGATGTGCTTGAGGCCATCCCTGCCGATTCTGGCATGTGGAAGGCCTATGGGTATTTGGCAGAGAAAGAGTTGCGTGACAAAACCGCTGGAAAGGGTTTCGAGCGTCAACTTCTTTCTGGGGATGAAGACGGATGCGGGGTACTTGGACGAGGTTATGCCAAGGCTCGCAGCACCGAACCTTTCATCGTCGCTCCGCATGATCCTCAACTTTCAAGGTTGATGACCCCAGCTGAGCATGCACGCGTCAAAACGATTCCAGAGCAAATGATCGAGGGACTTTCGGCCACCAGGGCTCACGAAGTTCTCGGGCAATCCGTTGTTTTCTGCGCATTCGTTGCCGTAGGCGTGCTCATAGCCAAGTCAGTATCTGGCTTGGTGGCGCCGATCCGTAATCCCCAACCTGTGAATCGAGAGGAAAAAGTAGCATCGGCCAAAACTCCGGTGCAGGCGATCAGCAAGCATGGCGTTGATACCCAGGTAACTCTGCCCCTGTTTGCTCTAACCGCTTAATCCCCTCCCCTCCCCCTCCCCGCTTTGGGCTGCACTCCAGCCTAAAGGCTCGGCGTGCAGACCCAATGCGGTCACAACGCCAAGCTTCGGGACTTGGTGTTATCCAACAAATGCCTGCCCCGACAGGTCGGATAGACCCCATGAAAACTCAAACCCTCGCTGCACATGCAGTTCGGGCCGGCATGCAGGTTTACCTTGCCGGTAGCGTTTACACAGTCGAATCGAACCTTTTCGACCGCCACGGAAAAGCTCCATATCAAGCGCTCAACATCCTCGTTTGCAACTCTCATTCAACTGGGAGCAGCTACGGGGTAGGCGAGCACTTTGGTCTTCTACCCAGCACCCCTGTTACCGCCATCACAGGCTGTCACTGAGCTGGGCTCCATCGGCGTCTGAGGTTCCTCCAGCGTTGGCCTGACTCACCCCAGGCCGCGAGGCTTGAGCTGTCAGGACCTTGTTCTGCTACAGCCACCAAGCCTTGGGCACTTGGCGGCTAACTATCTTGCCTGTGCCCACAGGAAGGACGTACCAAATGCAAAACCAGAGCAATCCTGTTGGACAGACGACGCTTCGAGGCATCGTTAGGCAGGCTGTTGATCGTGGGGTATCCCACGACGAGGACTATCGAGGACACATGGATAGCAACCCCGACCGCATCGATTTCAAAATTGATGTGATCGATGGCCCGGCTGACTTGTTTTTCGATTGGTTCGACGAAATTGGTGGGTGCAACGTCATCCGTTATGGCAACGGCGCAGGCTTCTCGGAAATCGGCCCCTCTCAATGGAACATCCAGGAGGGGGCATTGATTGAGCTGAGTTTCGACCAGTTCTTAAATGCACGAATCGAGCGGCGTGTCGCTCATGCCCGCAACCAAATCCGCTGCGAGTGTCATAAGGCGCTCATGCGGATTGGGATTCATCAATAAAGCTTCATCATCGGCCTAGGCCTGAATCAGTTCAGGCCTATAGGGCTTGAGCTGGTCAGGTTAATGCCTGCAAAACCCGCCAAGCCTTAGAGCACTTGGCGTATTACCTCAAACGCCTGCGCTCTACAGGTCGGAGTAACACTATGAAAAAGCTTTATACCTCTGTCGCACTTTGCGCCTTCGCCGCCTTTTCAGGGGTTGGCATGGGTGCCATGGATGCCTTCCAGCACAACCAAAAGAAAGAAATGCAATTGAGCGCCACATGCAAAGTTCAGCCTCAGCTGGATGTTTGTCTGGAGCGTCAGGTTGCAGCTCAGGGCGTGCGTTATTTCTTCAATGGCCAAGAGTTCAACGGTGGCACTGCTACCTCGGCTCTCGGCGCGAATGAATAAGGAGGCAAACATGAAAGCGAAAAATCTGCGCAAAGAGTTCGCCAGTCGTGCAGCTAGCTTGCGTGAAGGCTTTGGAGATTCAACCCCTCTGGCTCAGCGCCTTGGCGGCTGGATCGAAGATGCCGCAAAGGAGCTGGATGCAAAACAGGTCATTCTCGATGAAATGTTTGCGCATTTCGATGAGCATGGTTTCGGTGCCATTTACAAGAACTCGCTCAATCAGTACGGATTCGTGCTGAAAGACGCGAGTGATGAAGGTGCGTACCGTTATCAACTGTTTGATGCCAAGGGGTTCTTTGGCCACTCAACGTTCAGTAGCGCCGAAGAAGCGCTGCTTGAGCTTTGCGATAATGGGCATACCGTCATGGTTAGCCCGGATACCTTGGACAAGCTCTCGGCCACACGTTTGTGGAAGTTTTCTACCGAGGCGCTTGCGCTAAGAACTGCCGTTGAGGTTGGGAAGTACACTTGGGATGAGGCCGACCGTCTATACGCCGACCTCCAACTGAAATACGACCCTGACCTTTGGGCAGCATGATGGTCTGAATGGGAAACCCTCCACGGAAACGTGGAGGGTTTTTTTTCGTCCTCAGAATGCGGATCGATCCAGTCGATGGGCAATGACGCCTACTTCGGTTGCTATGAATTCCGTGGGCACTGTAGTTTCACGTCCACATTTTGGAGGTCCCGATGACCGAGATACTTACCAGCTCTGCTGTAGTTTTGTGTGGCCTGCTCGCACTGTCATTCGCCCCGCCGATCAGCAGGCGCCTCCCCGGTGCCCCGCGCAGCTACCAACGGAAACTCCTAAAAGGCCTGATTGGCGTGCTCATTGTTTTTTCGCTTTACGAGACTATCAGCGAGACTGGCCTGATGTACGGAGTGCTTTTCAGCTTGATCCCCTTGGTTGCTGGCGCTGTTGTCCTGCACGGTTTTGGGCGCCACACATCCACTGGCTGAGGCTTCTCAACGCAAAGCCTTGGGTCCGACGAGTTATGACCTCTAACCCGTGACACGCGGTTTGCTAGGCGACGATGGTGGCTCATTTACAGGAGGCGCCTAGCCATGAAACATGATCTGCACCCGATGCTCAGCGACTGCAAAGTGGTTTTTGCACGCAATCTCCAGGGCTTCTATGTTTCAGAGGGATGCGCGGTCTTCAATGCCCCCAGGCCACTGCTCGGCGCTAGCCATGCTTGCAGTGATTGGTGCCACGGTCGCTTCTATGCAGAGGTCAATCTCGACGATTCCTATTCGGCTGCCTTCGTCCAGAAGAACATCGATCTTGATGCTCGCCTTGTAGTGACGGTCAACGATGCCGAGGTGGTCGAAATGCTGCTGATGGACAATGCCCGTGCAGAAGATTATCGCGAGTACGATTTTGAGGATCAGCTTGAAATGCTGCTCCCTCAGCTATCGAAAATTCAGCATCTGCCCTACGGGGAAGCAATGGCGCTGATTGATACCGCACGCGCTGTCCTTGCGGCTGATGCGATCAGCTAAACAATGGATTCACCATGATGCGGCCTGTCGTTCGCATCATTAACGGGAAGGCCAATGGTTCGTGGGGTTTGCAAAGTTTTTCTGATTGGCCGAGCGGGTGCAGATGGTGATCTGCGTTATACGCCTGCCGGCCATCCCATTTTGCGGGTCAGCCTCGCAACTGAATCAGGCCTAAAGCGCGGTTCAGGCTCATCAACCGCTGATTGGCACAGGGTTATCATTACAGGCCCCCAAGCCGAATCACGCGACAATGCTGTCCGCAAGGGGTGCATGTGCTTCGTAGAAGGTACTCTGCGCACCAGGGCTATCGAGGGCAAGCCCCTCGCCCAGCGCATTACCGAAGTGGTTGTGGGCGCTGACGGCACTTTCAGGGTGTACGATACCGGCCCTCCCGTGGAGAAGGCTGTGGCAGACCATGACCGTCCAAGCCCCAGCTCGGCTTTGAGCCCCAAGGCTCGCCTACCAGGGAGTCGTCTAGCCTCCGCCTACCCAGCTCCGAATGGTAGGCCGGCAGAATCGACCGTAGTGGACGATGAGTGGCTTAGCTTTGAAGGATTATTGCTGCATGACCGAACAGACGCACCGGATTAACACTCGCAGTGCGAGGTTTCAGAAAACACCTGACGCTGGGGCGAGCATCGAAGCCTTCTCCGATGAAGCCGACTTGGCCAGTCCTTTTGTATGCGCAGGCCGCTGGAAGACCGCAGATACCTTCGCTATGCGGAGAATCGTGTCAATCAAAGACGATAGTGGTTGCCTAGTCGGCTTCCGACCCATGATTCAACAGGGGTGGGGCGCCAATCGCCAGACCCACTCTGAGGTTTTCAGGATCACGCAGGTGGTCAATGAATCTATGGCCATGGCCATGGCACAGCGCTGGCGTGACAGGAAAGAGTCGGAACTCGGCATCCATTCTGGACGCATCAGTACAAAATCGGCGTCGCGATTCGTTCCTGGCATCAGTCTAGTCGTGTCCAGTTCGAGTCCATGCAGAGCAAGCTGGAAATGGTCTTCTGCTGGGCACCCTACCATCACAAAGTACATCAGCAAGAAGCTTGGGTATGCCTCTGCTTACCACGCGCTGGTTCAAAAAATCTGCGAGGTTCTTCGCTGCCAAGCGCCTGAAAGCCTCCAGGTGCCTATGCCGAACCCGGTTCAATACACCCGGTTGCAGTCAGCTGGTATTTCCGAGCTGCCGGATCGTCGATCCACATTTCGAGCGCACGGAGAGTCGATGGGTGAGTGAGTGCTGTGAGTTGGGTGGCGCTCATAGCACCCAGCTCATAACCTTGGCCCAGGTTTCAGATAGGGCTACGCCTTGAACATAAAGCGCCACCTCTCCCCTCTCCTACTCGCAGCTTCCCTATCAGGCTTTGCCTCGGCAGCAGAGCCCACGATCCAGGCTGTCACATTCAAGCATGCAGATGGCCGCTCAGCGCCCGCAGAGATTTATATCGACGGCGAGATTACCCCCGCGCTGCCTCGGCAGCTCGCTACATCGCTGGCTGCAAACAAGATCGAGCGTGCAACGATCTACATCAACAGCGTTGGGGGTGACTTACAGGCCGGGCTTGAGCTGGGTGAGGTTATCTGCGGATTTCGGTGAACGTGACCGAGCGTTTCGCTAATACGTGACCGGTGCTTCCACCCCGGTTGCGCGGGTTCTGGATTGTAATCGCATCGGTCACGATGCGGCTTGTTCCTCGGCTTTTTTTCGGCGCAGCGACTCGCCTTTCATCGTCAGCCGGTAGGCGTTGTGCACCAGGCGGTCGAGGATGGCATCGGCCAGGGTCGGGTCGTTGATCCAGCCGTGCCAGTGCTCGATGGGCAGTTGGCTCGTCAGGATGGTGGAGCGGCTGCCAGCGCGGTCGTCGATCACCTCCAGCAGGTCATGCCGGGCTCCTTCCTCCAGCGGGGCTAGCGCCCAGTCGTCCAGCACCAGGACGTCGACCTTTGCCAGCTGTTGCAGGGTACGGCCGAAGCTGCCGTCGCCATGAGCGATGCGCAGTTGTTCCAGCAGGCGCGGGGTGCGCAGGTACAGGGTGCTATAGCCCTGGCGGCAGGCCTGGTTGCCCAGGGCGCAGGCCAGCCAGGTTTTGCCGGCACCGGTCGGGCCGGTCAGCAGCAGGTTGTGCTGCTGGCGGATCCAGTCGCCACTGGCCAGGGTGGCGATCAGACGCTCGTCCAGGGCGCGACCGGAGCGGCGGTCGAGATCTTCCAGGCAGGCGTTGGCGTACTTGAGCTTGGCCTTCTTGCGCAGCCGTACCAGGCGCTGGTTGTCACGCCAGGCCAGTTCACGGTCGAGCAGCAGGCCGAGGCGCTCATCGAAACTCAGGCTGTGGCTGGCCGGCAGCGTCCATTGCTCTTCCAGGGCGCGGGCCATGCCGTCCAGGCGTAGCTGGTGCAGTTGATTCAGGGTGTGTTGCGGCATCATCGAACAGCTCCTGTTGCGGGGGTTGGTAGTAGTCGGCGCCACGGACGTTCTCGTGGTCGCCGGGTAAGGTCGTTTCGGCGGCACGCTGGGGCAGCGGCTGTTGATCCAGGCCTTGCTGGAGCAGGTTGCGCACGCTGCGCCCGGTGAAGGCGCGCAGGTGTACGGCACGTTCGGCAGCGGCTTCCAGGCGTGCATTGCCATAGCGCCGGGCCAGCGAGAGCAGGCCGAGGCAGGCGCGGTAGCCCATCTCCGGGTGCGGCTTGTGGGTCAGTTGGTGATCGATCAGTTGGCGCGTGTAGGGGCCGATCCGCGCGCCCCAGTCGAGCAGGCGTTGTGGCGTCCATTCGCGATGCGCCTGGTGCGCCGCGGGCATGTGCTCGCGCTGGGTACTGTAAGCGCCGCGTCGCCCCAGCAGCAGGTGGCTGGCCACCCGCCGGTTGCCATGCAGCACTTCCAGGGTGTGTGCCGTCAGTCGCACGTCCACGTTCTGCCGGGCCAGGGCGGAGGGCACGCTGTAGAAGCTGCCATTGACCTCGATGTGGTAGTCGATGCTGACCTTGCAGCGCTTGAAGGTGGCGACCTCGTAGGGATGCACCGGCAGCGCTCGCAAGGCCGGGCGATCCAGGCGCTCGAACCAGTCGCGCCGGCAGCCATCGAGCCGCTTGAACGGGCGCCGATTCAGATCCTCCAGCAGCTCGGCGATGGCCTGATTGAGCGCATGCAGGCTGAAGAACTGCCGATGGCGCAGCCGCGCCATGATCCAGCGCTCGACCACCTGCACCGCCACCTCGGCCTTGGCCTTGTCCTGAGGCTTGCGTGGCCGTGCCGGCAGGATCACCGTCTGGTAATGACGCGCGCACTCCAGCGTGGCCCGGTTCAGGCCCGGCTCGTAGCGATCCGGCTGGGCGACCAGGGCGCGCGGATTGTCCGGCACAACCATTTCCGGCACGCCGCCAAAGTAGGTCAGAGCCTGGCCCAGCGAGGTCAGCCAGTCCACCTGGGTTTCGCCTGGCGTCGCGCAGGCATAGGTGTAATTCGAGGCGCCCAGGGCGGCGACGAAGATGTGCGCCCGGCGCACTTCGCCGGTGGCCGGGTCGACCACCGGCAGCGTCGGCCCGGCATAGTCGATGAATAGCTTCTCGCCCGCACGGTGCAGCTGACGCATCGAACGTTTGAGCGTCTGGGCGTAGCGCCGGTAGTGCTCGACGAACTGGGTGTAGCGGTAGGTCGGCTGGCCCGCATGCGCGGCGAGATATTCCTCCCACAGCAGCTGCAAGGTCACGCCCTTGCGTCGCAACTCGCGGTGGATGCTCAGCACATCGGGCAGCACTCGCTCACCGCGCGGCTTGTTCGTCGACGTCGGTGCAAACAAGGCGGCCGCCAGCGCGGCCTCGTCCATGGCCACCAGCGCCGGCCAGTCCAGCCCGGCCACCCGCGCCGCCGCGATGTACTTGCTAACCACGCCCTTGGACAGCTGCAAGGCACGGGCAATCTTCTCGTGGGACAAGCCGGCCTCAAACTTGAGGCGCAGACATTCTTTGATGTTTCGCATGGCTACTCGCGGCGCCGCCATCTTCCTCTCCCGAAATCGGTCGAGGATGGCGGCGCATCAGGTCATGCGCAACGAAGGGGAAGGCTTTCGCTAAGTCGTGACCGGCGATTTCGGTAAGCCGTGACCACCTGTTTCGGAACAGGCGGAAAATCGGTCACGTTGCTACCGAAATGAGCGGTCACGCGTTAGCGAAATGACCGGTCACGATCAACCGAAACGGCCGGTCACGGTGCTCCGAAATCCGCAGTTATCCGAAAGCTAGGCTTCAATACCGCAATAGGAAAGCGCGGCAGTGCGCAGGGTAAGCCAATCCCAGGCTCTTGCCAGAGCGCTTGCCTGCTTGTCTTTGCTGGCGGGGTATATCGATTCGCCGACAGCGCTACCTACTTCGGCATTCACAGGTTCTTCTCACGTCGCTCCGGGCCACAGGACCTCGCGTTAGGGCAGGTAATTTCAGCTGCCATTACCGGGTATCTAATCCGCATGGACATATCACCCCAGTTGTTTGAGAGGATGGTTAATGCTGGGCCTTCGCTCCAGAAACTGCCTGTAAACGAGGCCGTTGCTCTGAACCTCGTCAACAACGGCGTGCTTCCCCCGAAGTGGGAAATCATTGGCCGAAGCGGGAGCGTATTCCTCCAGGGCGAGCAGAAGACTTGGAATGGTACGGGTCGGCTTCAAATGGCATGCGTCAAAGCTGGCGGGCTGGAAGTAACAGCTCAGTACGACGCAGACCAGAACACCCGGAAGATCATGTCGGAGGCCAAGCATCTATCTCTCAGGCTTGACGGTGGGTTCGTCGGCATTTCACCGAGCGCCCTTGTAACGCCGACTGCGCTTTCAGGTGAGTACCTGACAACAAAGTTCAGAGTCGCGGCGAGTATCGCCTCGGCTCTTGCCCATTCGCGCTCTCTAGGGTTCGCATGGGTGCCTGCTCAGTCGTCGATTTTCTACGGTTTCGAAATCCCCACTTCCCAACAATCGGATTTGGTTTTTTCTTTTGTCACGCATTGTTCGAGGCTATGACACAGCGCTGCATCGAGGATGATTTCCTTCAATCAACAGCCGGAGGTGTAGCATGCTGATCCCCCATACCCAACTCAAACCAGAAACCCTCGATGATCTGCTGACAGATTTCGTTACTCGCGTTGGAACCTATGGCGACGCAACGACTATTGATGAGCGGAAATCTCAGCTGCTCAGCCAGCTGGAAAGCGAGCAGGCGTTCATCACCTACAACTACGAACATCAGCAGCCATGCTTGGTTGCGCGGCACCAAGTAAGCGAATCCGCAATTCGTGACTTCAAGGTGATCAAGCAAGCGTTGCTCGATGAGGTTGCTGAGGAAGCAGCTGAGCGCGAGGCCATGACCGAATTCCTCGATCTACACCGCAAGCTCAGTGAGGACGGTGTATTCCCCATTGACCTCGGTCGCACCGTAATGAGTGGCGCAACAGGCGCTTTACTCCAGGCCGGCAAAGTTCGCCTGGATCAGCTCCAGGACCTGCTCTACCGTCATTCCAAGGGCGACTACGGCTTGGTTCCTTGGACTGACAAACTGAGCAATCTAAAATCCATTGCCACGAAGGACTATATGTTGTCCCGGTACGAGATTTCAGGTGTTCATCTATACGTGGAAATGCTGGCTGACTGGCCTCAAACCATGGTCATGCTTGTAAGCGAACGCTAAGTTCTTTCGAGCCGTTTAATCCAAGAGCGCACCTAAAGGTGCGCTTTATATGTCCACTCAGCTTCGAGGTTTACGTTTGTTTTTGAAACAGCCCACCAAAGACGATTTGAGAAAGCAGCTACAAGAACAGTGCGACCGCGCACTGCTCTTAGATAACTCGATCCACACCTTGTATGCGAGTCAGCCTATCCCGACAAAGGGAAAGAAAAGGCCTCGAAAACGACCAGACAGCGCCTACGCAGCTGAGCTGGAAAAGCTTTTGTCCGCCGAAGAATCGTCTGGGCGCGAAATCCAGTCCGAAGGTATATCTGATGAAAATCTGCACTCTGCTCAAGCAGGAAGCCTGGAAGGTTCGTTAGAGCGAGAGGTTGCGGAATTCATGCGCAACCGGCATAGGAAGTGAAGGCAGTTCGGTTGAAACAGGATCAGGGGACAGGAATTCTGTGAGGGAATCTATTTAGGGCTCAGCAATGATTTCCCGAGCATCCCCTTTTCGTATGTTCCTCCCACTGACCTGCTTGCTTGTAGGCGGTTGTGCAACAACCAACAACTACGACAGCGCAGCAAATCCGTTCGATGAGCCAGCAGCACCCAAAGCATATTCTTCTGACTATTCTGCAACGCCCCAGGCATCCCCTGTACAAGCAAAACACCAAGCACAGCTGGCCGTACATTCCGGCATGCCGGCTGGCGCTGTGGCATACGCATTGCCGGCTGGCCAGGATCAAGCAATTGAGGCCAGCGCCGCGCCTTCTGGCACCAGTCCGCACCTTCAAGAAATGATTGATGAGGCGAATCGGATTGGCGCCATGGGCGACCTACAGGGCAAGGTGTCACTTCTGACTCAAGCCGGCTACTCCGGCAGTCCTTCCGCGTTCTATGACTTAGCCAGGATGTATCTCGACGGGAGCTTCCCCCAAGACATGCCGCAGGCTCTGCATTTCATTAACCTGTCGCATAGCGGGGGTTATGCAGAGGCCACCCGTGTTCTCGGTATGCTCCACCTTCGAGGGCAAGGCGTGCCGGAAGATGAGCGCTACGGTCGCCAGCTGTTAGAGCATGCAAGCAAGAGCAGTCCGCGTGCTGCACGGGAGTATGGACTACTGCTGTTAAACATTCAGCGCCCTCACCTCAATGCCCCTGATCTTGGCATGCAGTATTTGCGTGATGCAGCCAACAGGGGGGATCAGGACGCAGCGCTGGCTCTTGCCAAGGAGCTAGAAAAGACCGGCTTGAGTTACGATGCTGGCCTACCAGCAGTTCAAAGCCCCGCCGATTCCAAACCTCTCGGTAGCGCCCTCTCCGCAAGCGATTCGTTGAAGGCCAGGGCTTTGCGTGGCGACTCCGCAGCAATGCTTCAATATGCCCAGAAGGTAATGATCGGCTCCATACGCATTGCGGAGCCTGAGTTCAATGCGTACTGCTGGATGGCAGTCGCTGACAAGCTCGGCAACGTTGAAGCTGGTAAAGAGTTGGCATTCATTCGAGGGGTGCGAGCAATTAGTGACAGCAAAGCTCCAGGCCGGCTGGATCAGTGCATCAGCGACCTGCACTATCAAGTAACCGGGCAGGATTCCACGCGACTTACTGGTATTAGCCAGTAGGCTGCCACGCAGATTTTAGGAGCGTTTCATGAGTGAAAGACAACATAGGGTCATGGTGATCGACGATTCGAAAACGATCCGAACCACGACCGAGGGTTACTTGCGAGAGCTTGGGCATGAGGTCATGTGCTGCACTGATGGATTCAATGGCATTAGCCACATGATCAGTTTTCAGCCGGACATTCTGCTCATCGACGTGGAAATGCCTCGAATGAATGGACTGGAGACTGCCAGACTTATTCGGGCAAACGACCAGTTCAAATCAACACCTATCGTTATGCTTTCGTCGAAAGACGGGATGTTCGACATGGCCCTGGCCAGTGCGGCGGGCGCCAGTGACTACATCGTTAAGCCTCCGGTGAAGGACGCTATTTCCGCCGTAATCACCAAGCACCTCGGTTGATGGTTATGAGTTCAAGGCCAACCTTGCTCGTCTTCACCCAGGCCCCGGCATTTTTGCCAGCAGGTGCCCCCTTGGAGCCTTACGAGGTCACGGCTGACACAAACTGCACCTTTGAGGTGGATGCACGCGGTCGGCTGATTCGGAAGGATCGTATCGACGGGACTCGCTGGGTGTCCACGGATTACACTGGCTTCTTCACGATCACAAACGTCCCGAAGTATTCGCAGACCCCTCACATGTACCAGCTGTCCGTTGTGTGCGGAGTCGTAACCCGTATGCACCAAGTGACGCCGGGAACACCTTCTATTCTGATCACCGCCGTATGTTTGTGGGCACTTGAATCGATGGTTGTTGATCGCGATGCAGTAAGCGCCGCCAAAACCTACAAGGGCTGCCTCCAGCTTATCCAGGATGCTGAGCTTTCACTGGGGTTCAAGACTGGAGACGGAAAACTGGACTGCATGATCGCCATGGCGCTTTGCCGCCCGGAACTTCTGCAAGGTAAATCGGCTCGCGATGCGCTATCTTCCCTAGAAGATCATCAGCTCCGAGCCATTTCAGCATGGCATCGAGCCCAATTGCTCGACTGACCCTCAATCCTGCGAGTGGGGGATTCGTTTCGTCGAGCGTTCTCGACCAATGAGTTTTCCCCATGGCTAATACCCCGCAGCCCCCAATTACAGCTCCTGTTCTGCACCACGAAGCCAAGATAGGGGGCGACTTGGCCGCCAACGAGACGTGCGATGCCTTGTCGGTCGCCTCCTACCTTGAGCAGGAAATCGCTCAACTCTTGGGGGCCGATTTCGTTGCGAAGATGCCTGCGGAGCTTCTTGAAGCCTTTTGCCTCGCTACAGTTGATCGCAACCACCCTACTGCGGAGCTTCTGTATAAGCTGGTAATCAACTTCATGATCGCCTATGCGTCCTCCAGCACTAATGAGGATGCGCTCAAAGCCTTCGACTATCTCGACTACCTGAGTGACAAATAAGGGCTGAGCAACCGCTCTCCCCTCCTCGCTTCCAGGCTTCGGTTCTCACGATTTGCCCCGCAGAGCCAAGCCTCGCCCGTGACACGCCCATACATCGCTGATCATTGACTCCATCAATACGGGAGCTTCAATGATGAGCGATCTACAACTCTCCTTTCTCGATGCCGACCCCCAGGCCTTTGATGTAAACGCCATCGATGACGGCGTTGTGATGTTCGGGACCGGCCTTGATGGCGCCGCTGCGCTCACGCTTTCCCAGCGTCCTGTTGACGACTGGGTGTTCGGCCTTGGCTTTACCAACTGGAAGGCTGTCATTGATCATGCAATCCGCTCGGGTCACTACGAGCTTTTTGACGGTGAGGAAGGTTGCCTCGGTCTTCGTAAAAGCGGGTACAAGTACGCCCCCATCCCAAGGCTTCCAGCGGGCGGCGCAACCTACGTTCAGCAGCGGCTGCTTATCATCGCATCCGAACGAAGCGCGGCTTTGAGCCGGAGCGAGAGGATGGTTGCGGCAGGCGCTGACTTTTCGCACAAGTGCGTTGTTGAGGGTGGCGCTTGTGATGTGACGATTAAGCAATCTGGTTTGGTCGTCAGGGCGGCTATCCAGGTCGATCAGATGAATTTTTCTGACGTGTCTAAGGCAGACCATTCTTCACTTGCAGTCCAGCTTTGCCATGCGCTGGTGCTTGCTGGAGCACATCCAGGTGTTCAGCTTGATAAGGGGTGCCAGTCACTGGCGGGTCATATCGTCCGCATCGTGAACGGGGTCCGCTGATGCAACGCAAGAAGGGCGTTGCGGGCAGCGACATGCACCACGCAAGGAAATGGCTCGGGCTGTCTCAGCAGCAACTGGGCGAGCTGTTAGATGTATCGCGGAACACCATCCGCAGCTGGGAGGCTGGAAAGGGGCCTGCCTTCCTCCCCCTGCTGTGCCGAGGGCTAAGGGCATACAAGGCTCTACCGCACCTGTTCATCGACCTTACAGGCCCCTGTTTGGCTGACATGCGCACGCGGATGGGCATGAATCAAGAGCAGCTGGCTAGTCGCCTATCGGTGTCGAGGCCGTCTGTCTCTCGATGGGAGAATGACACCCCGCCAAAATGGGTAGTATTTGCAGTCACTGCCCTAGCTTTTTTTGGATTAGAACCATGATTACCTTTGCTCACCCATTAGCGCCGACTGTCTCTTATGATTGCGAGCTAAAGAGGTCCATTGCCCTCTACGCCGCTGACCACCTGCATGAGTACGAGGTGTTCCTTATAGAGGCTGACACCTCCAAGTATGGGATCGGCATTGAAGTTGTGGACAAGCCTACCGGCAGCCACCTGGGTGTTGTCTCAATCCATTGAATGCGCAGTTGATCACTGGATTACCCGGACTACCGTTTTCGTCCAATAACCCGCGCATGCGCGGAAAAACAGATCGGAGTATTTTCCGCGCATGCGCGGGTTTTCTGATCTTTTAACGTGTGATTGGTTTTATGAAGGTGATCCATGCGTGACGCCAGCGACCCATTCCAAAGCTTCTATCGCTTGAAGCGTCCTTGCGCGAACTGTCCATTCCGCAAGGATGGCGCTATCGAGTTAATGCCCGGCAGGGTTGATAGCATCATCAGCGCATTGACCAAAGACGACTCGCAATCGTTTCTCTGCCACAAGACCTTGAATAGCGAGGGGGCAGATGACTGCGATGACGATGACGAGTTGCAGATGGGGCGCTCCGAGCCCAAGCGACCAATCCGGGAGGCCGAGAAGATGTGCGCTGGTGCTGCTGCATACCTGTTGAAAATCGGTAGGCCGACAGTTGGTATGCGCTACGCGATGATCACAGGCAGTGTTGCGCATGATCATTGGGCTGAGGCCGAAGGTGTCACTATCGACCCGGTAGGCTAGCGCAGCGCCCAGCCACCGGGTCCCGGCTGCCGCTACTGAGCCACAGCCTTCTTTCCGCCAAGCAGCTTCCCTTCAATCTGCTCGACCACATCGTGATGCACGGTAGGTATCCCGTTATCTTGTTGCTCGATGCGGTATCTGTTGTAGAGAAGGATCGATGGCTGTTCTACGCAGCCATTCTTTGAGTCGCACTTTGAGGCCTGCTTTCTCTTTAGGGGGTCTATCTGCACGCACTCTATATCTGAGAGCCGAGCTTTGCAGTCGAACCCATCCAGTCGCAGGTCGTTGACGAGATTCCTTGTTGCCGGACTCGGTTCTTTGATCCAGGCACTGGCGCAGCCTGTGAGTAACGCGCAGAGCGCCAGGGCAATTTGTGTTTTTCGCAATTGGTTCTCTCCAGGAGCAGTGTTTCCCCACGCTACTGACTGGCCACCGTATTTTCCACTCAAGGCAGTGCAGTTAATTTGCAGGAGAGGTATTCATCTATGTCGCGAAAACGTTTGATCGCTGGTGTTGTTGCATTCGGCGCGGTCGCCTCGGTTGCCTATGCTGCATTCGGAGTATTTGAATCGAGCCCGGAAGACAAGTGGGCCGAGCTGGAGGCGTTTAAGGCAGGTTTGCCGACACTGCTCGTAGATAGCCAGGGCGATCCCGCGAAGTTCAATTTGGTGGAGCTGGGCAATCAGCTTGGAAGCATTCGGGTTGATGGCATGCAGGTGTGTGCGCATGAGGAAATATCCGCAGATCAGTACGTGAAGCTTTCGGCAATAGCCGAGTCTCTTTCGGGAAAGCCGGGCGCGTCACGACAGCTGCGCACTTTGCTGGAAAGCAGTTCGTCGGTGACTGATTGCCAGTTCCGTGTTCTGGAAGCCTCAACCGGGATTCATTGATCCATCTCTGCGCCATTTTCCCGCGCATGCGCGGAAATTACCCAATGCTATCGGGATGATTGCTTTGATAGCCTGCGTCTCATTTTGAGCGGGTCGGGAAGGGCGCTTCTACGCGAAATCTTGTCGGGGTACGTGCTGCCGATTCGGTAGATTTCACGTACAAGCGCCATGATCCACGGCGAATGCCCATCTAGCGCTCAATGTAGTGCTTATAAATCAATGGTTTACAGAGGCAACCCTGCTCGTTTCTTCTGTCACGACTGAATCGGTTTTCCACTGATTTCAGGCTCTGCGCACCTTATTTTTCCGCACATGCGCGGCTATATAGGCTCTGCCTTTTGGCTTTGCTTCGGTGATTTGTATTTTCAATGCACGCCTATCGATGACACGCGCCTTTGCCGAGTGAAATGTGGCTTCGTATAAAGAAATGGTTGGAGGGTTCCATATGTGTGATGACAGCGCCACCTACACCGAGCGCGTAAAAGCATGGCTGAAAGAGCATGAGCCGACCCCTGCTCAAATTCAGGAGGCGTACACCAAGATGCTCGCTATGTTGGCAAAGAACCCTTCGCAGCAAAGCGAGGACTCCGATGCCTGCCTGGATATTTTGATTGAGGCGTATAGCGGCGCTGGCGGCTCGGTCGATGACCTGCTGGCCGCAGATGAGAAAGTGTCCGCACAGCATGGCGGATCGCAGCCTGAGTCCTGCGCACTCGATAGCGGCCCTCTTTATGAGGTGAGCGCTTCTCCAGTCACTCCGTTGCCGCCCTCGCAGAAAAGAGCTGCATTCCTCCAGCTCAAGCAGCAACTCAGTTCAAGAAGCATCGGCGCCTAATTATTCGGGCTTGCGCCCCCTCAGTCGCTCGGTCGGCAGTGAGGGGGCATGCTTCGCTTCAACGAAAATATCCGCATCGAAGTAAGACACCAAATCTTGGAGAGTTTGCTCCTTGAGTAGGCTTGCCAGTGCTGGATTGCTAGCTTGTATCTCTCCCCATGCCTTCTTTTTCATCGCGAGCGGAAGGCCGGTCAGTCGAACTAGGCTGGCGTCACCATCATATATTTTCACCGGGACAGGCCAGTTGTCTGGTCCCGTTAGCAAGTTCTTGTCTTCCATACCCCTCCCACATTGACGACTCTATTTGAGGGGATATTCCGTCCTGGCGCATGCCAACTCACGATAGTTACTCGTTATCATCCCCGTAACGCTCCAGCCTGGGAGCAATTACGGAGTACAGGAATGATCGTTGTCGTAGCCACCAGAAGCGCTGAGACTGCCTTTCAATACACGCTGCTGCTGAATGAGCTTGGCTATGAAACTCTTGCGGTGAGAGAAAGTGCCCCCCTATTGAGTTGCATCCAACACCCCATGTCATGTCTGCTGATGCTGGAAGACGGGTTCGCGGGGAACGCGTCAGCTCACGCCCTGATCAACCGTATACGCAGCATTCCTGGTCCAAAGTCGTCACTTCCAATCTTGCGGGTTTGGAAGGGGCCGATTCTGGCTAGCGGACATGACACTGGTCCGTTGGCGACCATCAGCGCTCCAGTCACTGGCTCGTCCATTGAGAGCGCACTGCTGAGTCTCGGCTTGGGAAGGGGAGAAAAGGCATCGACTCAATGCACAAGTTCACCCTGACCGCCATTGCGGCAGTTCTTTTGGCCGGCTGCGCGTCTGCGCCGCCTGAGCCTCCTGTTTCAACTTACACTTACGATTCCAAGGTCCACTCCGGGACTGTCATCGTCACGGAGAAGCACTACTCCAGCGATTCACTCACCTGTAAGTCCAAATGGCGTGAAGGCGAGGTGTTCCAGCCAACAGGCCTTCCGCCAATGGGCTATGACACGTTCAAAGTTGGCATTGAGGTTGAGGCCAGCGGTGATGGTGACGGTTACGTCTTCACGCATGCGGCCTTGGATGTTCCTCAAGGCCTTGGCCACCGAGTTTTCGCCAAAGACCTACAGCACCAGAAAACCTTCATGCTTGGCGCCGAGTCCAATGGACTCGTTCAGCAGGGTGAGTTGTTCGAGTACCCGGAAGGCTACTACGTCCGAGTCTCGGAAGCGTCTGTGAAAGGTGATGGCTTCGTTGCCTGCATCGGCATCGACCACATGTACGTCCTGGAAGCCGATCTACAGTCTTCAACCAATCCGCCCGTCTATCTGGATCGTGTGGTTGTTCCATTCTTTATGGAGCTGGCTGATCAGCCCGTTAAAGTCTCGTTCGGTAATAAAGTCCAACATACAGCCGAGATACGAGTTCAGCCCCAATGAATGCCAGCGTGATCAAGCTCGACAACAAGCGCCTCTACATCGACCTGCCTGCTTCCATGGTTCATGAGCTGCTGGCGGATATGGTTACGCGCTACGAGAGCTTTTTCACGTTTGGCCCCCCTGCTTATCCAGCCGGACAGCCCGCGCTCTTGTTTAAGGCGCTGGAAGAAGGTTACGGGCTCGCCAGTTGCAACGAGTCGGTGGGGCTGGAAGTGGTGGACCTTGGCACGCTGAAAGTCGTGGCGAACGAATGCCCTGATCCGAAGTGGAAAGACCTCCACGTAGGGAGGATTCTCGCCGAAGCTTTCGCGAGCACCATCAACCGTACATAGGAGTTTGAATGCGCTTACAAACACTGATCTTGGCCGTAGCCGCGTCTGCATCTGGCGTTGTTACCGCCGCCAATCTTGAGGTTGCCGTTTCTCAGGGCAGCCAGGAACCCATCAAGTTCACGTATCCACTGACCAGTGAACGGCAGACACTCGATCTGCGTGATTCTGGCCGGTACACGGTAGCCATCAAAGACAAAGCCCGTGGTAAGGAAATATGCCGCGAGGCAGAGTACCGCACGGGGATGGTGATGAATCTGCGACGCATCGATGACTCAGCCCCTGGCCAGTACAAGGTCGAGGTGGTGGGGCAGGTATCAAGCCTCAAAGGCATCGAGAAAAAGGAGCATCTAGGCTGTGGTGTGAATATGCAGCCGCTGATTGAAAACGCTGCATTCTCGGACACCTCGGTTATTGAGGCTGGCAAGCCAAAGGTGCTAGTCGTGGACGGGACAACAACTCTGTTACTCACCGTCAAGGAGTAGGCGCATGAGCAAGTGGACTTACGCCAGGATAGATCGCAACGAGCTAGCCCAAGTCCACTGTGTTTTCTGTAACAGAGCCCTCCGAAGTGGGCGCCTGATCGTCCTGCGGGACGAATCAGGCACTGAGGCCTACGCTGGCCCTGAGTGCGCCAAGAAGCATCTGGGAGCCCCCGCCGAGCCTGTCCTCGATCTTTCCAGGATGGCAATGCTTCTAGTCGCCAAAGGTCTACAGCCTTCATCTGGCGACCCAGGCGACAAACTCGATGGCTCAAAGTCTAAGCGTGCCGGGAGACAGGCTGGTATGCCGTTGATCAAGGCAGACGAGGTTGTCGATTACATACGTCTCCGGGTTGAGCACATGCGTGGCTTTTCCGGCAACGCCACTCAGAAATTGCGCGATTTCCACAGCCAGCTGCTGCGTGACGCCGGCATTACCTCAGATGCTCGCCTCTATGTTGAGAGGCTGCTTGCGAAGTCCAAGCAGGCCAACACTATTTACTCCCACCGGAACGTTGAGCGCTGCATTGGCGCCGACCACTGGTTGCGCGTTGCGATTGAGCACACGAAGCCTGATCGCAGGGATTTTTTGCTTGGCATGTTACAGAGCCTGCACGATCACTGGCGCCTTACGTCCAGGCAGATCGAAGCTATAAACCGCTGGGGGGAGGGCGTTCGGAAGTCCTTTGAGGTTTTTCCGGTCTTGGATGTAACGGCATTCGAAGGCGTTCATGCACCCCGCTTTGCGCAGGCTTAGAACAGCGGCAGTTGATTCGGATTGTTCTTCAATGCCGCTGTTTCTCGCGCATAGAACTTCCTGTACCCCATCAAGTTGAATCTCGCCTCGCACCCCTTGCAGATGATGAAGTTCTGGATGTTGCTCAAGTCGTCAGGATCGACCGGCGCACGCAAGGAGTGGAGTATTACCTCGCGGCAAAGTGATTCCGCAGGCTTCTTTCTGGCTCGCTTTGAATCCAGGCACAGGTGAACGATGCCACTGTGAAGCGCGAAAGCAACTTGGGTGTTGAGGCTGTTCATGGGAAGCAGGCCGAGTGGTTGATGACTCAATTCTAACGAGTGCCACCAATGTAGTAATCCGTACTCACGACCTTTGCGCCTGTGTTGAGTGGCAACGAGCAGCCTAGATGGCAGATAGTTGGCTATCGGCGTAACGACTGAGCCCACTTGGCATGCAACCCACTATTCATTTCTATGACGGCCAGTACATAGGCACACCCGCGCTTGGTCAGCTGGTGTCGTTTGACTCGCTGGCTTGCGGGCCGGCAGGCGCTACCCACTATTCGACCCAGATCACCATACGCCCTGACGCCTCATTCAACCCGCAGTCAATAGAACAGCTGGATTGCTTTGACCTGGACCTCCGGGCTGGCGTCAGCGAGTACGAGTGGTCGCGGAAGGCTCAGGGGCTTTTTGCGACCCCGGCTACTCTGCACGTAGGGCTTGGGAGCACGTCTACGCTCGACAACTTCATCCGATTTGCCATGTACAGGTGCCTCAGCACGCTCCCTAACACCGAGCTTCCTCATGGTGCCCACTACCTCGACTTGCTTACCGTTAGCAGGGCTCTATCTCTGCTTAGGCCTGAAACGTCGCCGCTCAGCATGCCGGCCAACTGGAATGAGCAGAGGCGGAGAGCTTTCGTGCTTTCCACCTATGCAGCTGAGTCGCGTGCTGGAAGCGTGATGGAGTTTGCGAGAGCAATAGCCGAGGCCAATCCAACCCTTTTAGCGCACGCTATTGCCCACTCGTCTCCAGGGCAAATCGCCACCCTATGCGGTCTTGTTGATGGTCAGGTCGAGAGCCTTGCATTGCTCAAGCCCGTGTTTGTCTGCCACGAACAGCTTATGAGTCCAACGCAGTTCGGGATTTTCCTGGCTATCGGGACGGACCCCCAGTACCGAAATATCGTGTACATGGTTGACCTCCAGTGCGATCTGACAGAGTTGATCGACGATGGTGGGGTATCGGTCGCTCGGTTCATTCGTTCAGGAGCCGGCGAGCCAGATAAGCCGGTAGTCAGGGTCAATCTCAATCGGGTTCCGTTCGTAAGCCCTCTGGGCGTTGTAGATCGCTACACAGCTTCACGCCTCGGCATCGCCCCATCAGTGATCAAGTCGCGCTTGGCGCTGCTCCAGAGCCAGCCAGACCTCAGTCTGGCCCTCATGGAGGTTTCTGGTGCCTCAGATGCGAGCTTGGTTGCGGACCCGGACTATCAGCTCTATGGCGCTGAGTACCTAGGCCCTGATATAGCCCTGCTGGACAGTCTTCATCGTCACGGGCCTTCCGATTGGGAGCGGCTGTTGACCCAGGCGAACGATGCGCGCATCACGGCACTAGGTATGCGGCTGATCAGGCGCTGCGCCCCTGCACTATTAAGAGAGGATGAATTGCAGGAATGGCTCGCACACTGCGCGAGTCGCCTTGTAGGCCGTGGGGGGCAGCCCCGCTTGCAGGCCATCAAGGAATACTGCGCGAATGTGGTTGGCACCCCAGGCTACCCGCTGGGAATGCGGGCTGCGGCACAACACTGGTTACAAACGACAGGTCTGTAATGAGCCCAGCAACAACGTTTGACCCTTTTGATCATATGCCCTTCACGGGGTACATCGATCCTATGACCGGGAGGCAGGAGCGTTATCTGTCCCTCGCGCACTTCATTCACTCTGAGAGACTTGCGGGGGTGGATGACCACTATCGGAGGTATCTTCTGAACTTGGATGACCCCGAACTGTTCAGGCTTGAGGTCGATGGTGTCGGCTTCACGGGTGGAGATAGGCCCGAGTGGGATGGCTTGCGCCAGCCTTTGATTTACGCGGGCATCTTTATGCAGGCGCTCTCCAATCGAGAGCACTATGGCCAGTTGATTGCCAATGCCTCAAACCTCTCCATCGCCAATTGCTCATTCAGCAATGAGGCTGCCGTGGCCATGGGGGAGTTCATCGGTGACATTCAGGCTCCGCAGGATAAGTTGAAGGTGGCATTCCTTGGGGCCTGCTCCGACCTGGATTACATATCGACATGTCTTGGGGTTATCTTCGCAAAGCGCGCCCCGCAGTGTCTGTTAGCGCTTGAGGATGACGCCAGTGCAATGGGTGTTTCGGCATACGCACGGAAGAACGGCCATCCGTTCTCTCTGTTCAGCGCCTCGCTGAGTGATCAGGCGATTGCCGAGAGCATCCGGCTTCGATGTACGCACGTCTTTAACTTTGCAGGGGAGGGTGGGTCGGCACTTACACAGGCCGTGGTTGCGATGCTGCGTGATAGTGGCATGAAAGTAACCCCCATCCAGCCCAAGCCATGAAATCGCTTATGCGGGGCGCGACAGGCCGCTTGCTGCCGGTTTCTCTAGCGCTCCTGTCCGGCTGCTCTACTCCTAATCCAGCATGGATAACCGCTCCTGTAGGGGCTTTTTGCGGTTCAAGTTTTGACGCTGCGTGCTTGAGGGCCTATGCCGAGCACGCGCACTATGAGGCAACTGCCGCTGCCGCTGCCGCTGCCGCTGCCGCTGCCGCTGCCGCTGCCGCTGCCGCCGCAGAAGCAGAAGCAGATGTTCCAAAGGCGCCTATCGATGCGGCTGTGGGTTCTGATGCGCAAGCTCCCGGCAGTGATGAACAAGAGCTGGCCATGTGTTTAATCCCAGACGAATCTGGCTCTGATTTAACCCCTTCGATCCAGGCAAGCAACCTACCCGGCAACAGTGAAGTGGGTGTGGAGGGCGATTCGGCAACGTTGAAGGATCAAGAGCAGTCCAAAAAAACTGGCTCTGATGCTGAGAGTGTTGAGCTGCCAGCCGATATTGATCACGGATCGATTCCGATCATGGGTTTTGGCGTGGAGGCCATTGGCGCAAACGCCAACTATGCGGCTGGCTACAAACCCAGCGAGCAGGTGACTGAATATCACAAAGCTGGTGCTCTACTCGACCTTGGTGATGGGGTAGTCATCGGTACGCAGGTTGAGAAAGCTTTGACCATTGGCGATCCCGAACTTCGCGCTAAAACGCTCACAGCATTGCTTACCCTCTATTCGCGGCGCATGACTGATGCGCAGCTGGGCGCTGCCCTCAACGCGCTTTACGACCTGGATCGTGAGCAATATGAGACGGCCCTAATTGTAAAGCTGCCCGGCCTGTTGAAGATTGGCGATCTTGAGCGAGCAAAGGCCCTTCGGCAGGAACTTCTCAATACGGTACAGAGCCCTTCCAGGCCCTTCTCAATGCTGGCCTACGTGGCGAGCTGTTACTCGATGGCAGGCATGAGTGGTGATGCTGGTGCCATTGTTCGCGAAGCGGCGAAGCGTGGCTCTCAGCTTTCAAAGGACGATGGAAACCTCGTAAGGATGGCAGTGGAGGTTAGTCGAGGCAGCTACCCAGCCCCGCAAGACTTTTATGACTTCCGAAGCGATGAAGCTCGGCTGGAGGCGTACTTGACCTTGGCTGTGCTGGCGAGACAGATCGAGAATCCAGTGATTGAGCGCCAAGCTATCTGGGGGGCGGTCAAGTTTCTCCAGAAATCATCAGTGCGAATCGACAAGCAAAAGGCCTTTGCGTCGATCCTGATGGTGGCTCCAGGTGTTGTTCATGACGGTCACTTATCCACTAAATCTATGGATTAAGCAGTGGATAACTTTGCCAAGCTCAAGTGCCACCTGCCCTTAGCTCGGTTGGTTGGTTTTTGATCAGCTAGCTGGTGTGTTTTTTTCACCGGCCTGCGATGACACACGGTTTTGCCCATGAAGATGAATCCATCAAATTCAGCTTCCAAGGGAGCAGGCCATGAGTTCGCAAGCCAATCTGAAACAGATCGCTCAGCCAGTCGGTTTTGTCGTGCCGGCGAATCTGCCCGATTTCCCCGTAACGCCACGCGCTGGCATTCGCCTCACTTTGGAGCAGGAGCAGGCCTTCGGCTTCACCGTTTTCCAGTTGACCCTCGATCAGATTCAGGCCCTCGCTTGTGATCGGGAGGTGGTGTCTGTCCTGCTCAGTGAAATGGAAGGCGCCTTCACCAAGGAGAATAAGGCAGAAAAGGCTGTGGCCCTGGTCAACGTCAACGGCCTTTGGATTCGTCAGGGTTCTATCCCAGGAGCAGAGTTCTCGAAGATTGCCCGCGAGCGCATTGTGGCTGTGCGTCAATGCCTCGTAGCGATGGACTCACTAGAAGGAGGCGAGCGCGATCTGTTCTACGTCGAAGCTCTGGACTCCCTTCGCAAGGAGCTTGGGCGGCTTGTCCCGTATGACGCGATCCTTGCTAAAGCAATCAATACCTTTAAGTCCCGTTGCGCGGACCTGAGCGCCGCATGTCGCGACTTGGTGATGTTTCTTGCAACTGAAATGCACTTGAGCCGAGCCACCGTGCAGCATCTGTGTGAGCAGTTCTGGCTGTCAAACAAGCTCCCCGCGATCTGCTTTGGTTCGAACCGCTACGTGCAATCGATCATGCCCCTGAAAGCAAAGCGCGAATTCCGACTGGGGGTACTTGAGCGGCAGCAGCGCATTGCGAAAGTAGCTCTTGCAACAGGTGTCCCAGTGATCGAGCTGCTTGGCAGCTGGTCAACCTTCCACAGGCTCTATCAGCGAATTGATCGCCTCTCCGGTGCGTTCGCGATGATCAACGCCGGGTTGGCTGAGAAGGTTGCGCGTGAGCATCGATTCGCGTCGGACTTTGATCAGGTCCGCTCTGCTGCGTACCAGGGTCTTACCCGCGCTATCAGTCTCTATGCTCCCGAGAAGGGTATGAAGTTTTCTACTTATGCGGTCACCTGGATCAAGCAAACGATCATTCGTGGGCTGATCCAGCAAGAGCTGATCCGTCTGCCGGAAGGCAGCCACAAAATGCTTGGGCGTGTTCGTGTTGTATACGCAGACCTCCCCAACGCAAGCGATGAGTATGTATGCAAGGCTGCTGGTATCAATCATTTTGAGCTGGAAGGATTGCGTCCGTATCTGCTTGGCAACGGCGCAATGTCTATGGATACCCTGGCAACCTCGGAAGGCGACGATGCAGGCATGCACAGCTTCATCGCTGACCAGAACAATGACTTCGTTGCCGAGCTGGAAGAAGAAAGTGATGCGGCCTATATCGTCGGGCTAATTCGTGAGGCTTTGAGTGAGCGAGATTTCTTCGTTCTTGCCCATCGCACGGGCCTGGCTGGCGCCCAGGTTATTCCGGTTGCAGAGCTGGCGCAGATGCTCGATACCTCCCCGCAGAACATCAGCCGTATGGAGAAGAAAGCTCAGGCCAAGCTGGCAGACATTGCCGAGCTAAAGGAGGTTTGGGACCTCATGGAGTGAGCTTAGGCGCACTCCATCTTGAGTTGATTTGCGCTAGTTTTCTGGCCCTTGGATGCCTCTTGGTTGTCGATTACCAGTTGGCACATTTCGGCGGCGCCTTCGAAATCGCCCATGCTGAAAAACTGGCTGGCAATCTCAAGGTGAGTTTTTGCCATTGGGTCATCATCTTCCATGGCGTGGCCTTGGTCTGGCTCCACAGGCGCTGGCGCTAGAGTTTTGGTTTGCTCTGGGTTTGTGGCTAGCTTTGCCTCACGCGCTTCTCTGGCGCCGCTGCTGACGGCTTTCTGCTCTACCGGGGATAGCGAGTAACCCCTACCTGCGAGCGGTCCATTAGACGGCCCTTGAGGCGCTGCGCTTGGTTCGTCCGACTCAATGGTCTTGGACCTGTTCTTTATCGACAGCAACCACAGACCGAAGAATGCAGCCATACCGAAAAGGAGGCACAAAAGGCCGAAGAATTGAGTACCCACGGGAAACCTCAGAAGTTGATGTAGCCCAACTTTATCTTGATTGCTGCGCCGCTTCCGCCGAACTGCATGCAGTTCAGGGTCATTGGGGGTAGCACTCTAAGACATAGGCCTCAGAGGAATTCCAGGTGATAGAAGTCCTACCAATGACACGCCGCCGCTTTAACAAGTTGTCAGCGGCAGCATTAGCTGCGAGCGCCATGGGTTTAGGCGTTGTGTCTCCCAAGGCGAGGGCGCAAGGCGCCAACATCGCTCAGCTTCTAAGCATCGATCCAGCGACCTTGGAGTACAAGGTTTTCAGCTCCTGCTGCTACTACTGCCAGGACTACATGATTGTTTCCCACTACCAACCCGTCGTTCTGTGCGAGGTGATAAAAGGTGGCGGTGATACAGCCATCGGGCAGTCGGTCGGCGGGCCGCTTTCTGCTGGTGTGGACAACAACGACTACACCAGCATGCACGTTCGACTCTGGGAAGTCCCTGATTGGGCAGTCAACATCGCTATGGCTGGGCAGGGATGCAAGATGTGCGGTGTTGATGCCGCAAAGACCAGCGACACCAGCATCATGGGTGGTTCTGGATTGTGCTCCGCAGCTACGGACAAGATCGTTGCGGAGGCAACGGAGCAAATGAACGATGCACTGCCGGACTGTTTCCCTAAGCTGCTCTACACGACCGAAAGCGATCCAGCTTGGAATACAGGCTGTCGAGATTGGCTGATGATCACCCCCACAGAGGTCGAGTGCTCATCCATAGGCAGTGCAATATCAAATATGTTTGGTTTCGAACGCTGCATCGGCACCAAATGGGGTCCTCTCTATCCGCGCCAAATGGCTACTGCGAATGACAACCCTGTCATTGCCGCTGGTATTGCAGCGTATCGTGCGTTGCACATCGCACGGAAGGCATTGGGGTCATTGCCGTTCGATACCGCCATTGCGGTTGGTAAGCTCCAGCAAACATCGCCTGACGCGACCGTGGGGTTTGGGGCCGGTAGCTATGCACTCGACACATATATCCGTCTTCACAACGTAAATTTCAGCCACATCTACACGTTTGTGTGGTGGTTGCCTGTTGTTTGCTGCAAAACCTACGACGAAATATTCGGTTTCTGCGAGCCGGAAAACCCCTGCTCCTGAGAAATAACCCGCGCATGCGCGGGTTTTCTTGCCTCCCAATTCCCTCGGTGCAGATCAATTTTCCGCGCATGCGCGGAAAAACGTACTCCCTCGATGACACACGATTTTGGCGTGGATCATCAATAAACCATTGAGGGAGGTTTATATGACCAGCAGCATCCAGATAATCACAGGCCCTACGCTCAGGCAGTTCGCTACGATTGTCGATGATGAGGACCTGATAGTTACCTCGAAACTTGGGGTCAGCACCCTAAGCAGGGTGAGGTTCAAGGTGGTGGATTTCCCTTCGGCTCCTGGCGACCGGGCAGACTTCATAAGAGAACTGGTTCTCTCAGAGTATCCCGTAGTCGCCAACGTCCTAGGGGGCATGCTCGATCAGTGCATCCTCGATCAGGCCCGAGCCATAGAAAATCTACTGGATGGTTAAGGTTAAGGGGCGCCCCTTGTCACACCACCCCAACCCCGTAGCATTTCGCGAGGCGCTTAGCTAAACCGGCAGCAGCGTGGCTCTCGTCAACTACGCCTGCCTGTCTCGCAGAATCAGGCATGGAGCGAGCGGCGCACTCAGCGGCGTCCTGCGCAAGAACCATGATGGTCTTGTGCTTGATTTCTTTTAGGGCCGCAGTCCCGTCATCCCCCAGGCCAGTAAGAATGATCACGCCCACTTCGCCGGTAGAGGTGCGCCTGATGGACCGCAAAGTGGCGTTGATAGACGGGCTAGGCTGGTTGGGCAGCTGGAAGTTCCTGGTGGTCATCCGACTGCCCTCAATCGACATTACGGTGTCACGCGGGACGATGTACGCGCATCCAGGATGCAATTGCATCCCGTCACCGCCAATTTCAATACCCCAGCGATCCTGGCGGCTGCTCAGCACCTTCTGGAGGGATGCAGAGCCACTATCGCTTCCGATGTGTTGGACGATGATGAGCGAAATGGGAAGGCGGGGCAGGGCTGACAAGAACGTATTCAGCGCATCTGGACCACCGGAGCTTGATCCAATAACCCACACGTCATGAACCTGAGTTGTTTCCTTCGAGGTGTTGATTTCGGAGGCCAAGTCAGGAAGTACGCGGACTATCTCGTTGACGATTTTTTTGCGCCAAGCCAGTCGCTCATCATGCTGTAGCGGGTAGAGCTGTTTCTCCGTCAGGATCACTTTTGGCTCATCGCGGCTGATCATTTCCATGACGCACTCTTTCTCCATGATTGAGTCCACGGAGTAATCGATGATCATGACGTGGGCGTTGCTCAGCATGAACTCGCCGCAGTCCATCGCGGCGTCATCATAGACAACTACCTCGCTAACAATCGGTTGCAGCAGCTCGGCAATGATGCCGGCCTGTGTGCCATTCTTCGACGCAATACCAATTCTCATGCGGCACCTGCGGTTTGTTGATCGGGGCACACAGCGCGAATCGCTTCATTGAGCACTGTCGCGTCGTATGGTTTAGGCAGGAAGCGATTCACTCCGAGCTTGAGTGCTTCTTCCTCCAGTTGGGCGCGGGTGGTGAGCATGATGATTGGGGTCCCGTCAAAGTGCTTTATCGCCCGAAGCTTCTCTGTCAACTCCAGGCCGTTCATGCGAGGCATTTCAACATCCACGACAAACAGAGACGGGGTGCTGAGGGTCGGTAACTTGTCCAGCGCATCTTGCCCGTTATGAGCTGATGCCACTTCCCAGCCTAGGGTTTGGAAGTGGCGAGTCAGGAGTTTCTGGTAACTGCTGCTGTCGTCAACAATGAGCACAAGAGGCCGCGCCTCGCGCTTCACTCTGCGGATGCGGAACAGCTTGGCCTTGTAACCTGCGTCAGTCATTTTCAGGTTCAGGCGGGCCAGCTCGATCACATCAAGCACTAGGGCTGGCGTGCCATCGTGAATCTCGGTGCTGCCAATAATGCCTTTCACGCTACTCAAGATGCCTTCGAACTTGGTGACGTGAATCTCTGGCATAGAAACACCGCTTTCTACCTCGATTGCGAGTCGTGTACCGCTCTGTTCAACCAGTACCAGACAGGTGTGACTTGGAGCCTGTGCGCTGTTCAGTTTGAGGTCAGGCACCGCCATGAGGTCGGCGAGGTGTACAACATCGAATGTCTTGCCCTCGTAGTTGATGGAGGCTTGCCCCGGCTTTGCTTTGATCGCAAGAAGCTCGGTAGTGGGATGATCCAGAACCTGAACCATGTTGAATGTGGGGATCGCGAACCACTGATCACTGATGCGGCATACAAGTGCTCGATTAGAACCTACGGTCAGTGGCAGCTCCAGAGAGATTGTCGTTCCCTTGCCGAGCGTGGACTCGATGTGAAGGTGGCCGCCAAGACTCGCAATGCGCGTGCGAACAATGTCCATCCCAACGCCTCGACCAGAAAGCTCGCTGACGGATTTCGCTGTCGAGAAACCCTGCTCAGAAATGAGGTGGATGATTTCCTGCTCCGTCAGTTGATCCTCTGGCTTTACAAGGCCAAGGCTCAATGCCTTTTTGTGGATAGCCTTCGGGTCAATGCCGCGCCCATCGTCGCTAACCTCAACGATCAATGACTTGGCTCGGCGGCTAGCCTTCACCCTGATCTTGCCCACTGCTGGTTTGCCGGCCTTCAAGCGTTCTGCCTCGGACTCAATGCCGTGAGCGACTGCGTTGTTTACGACATGGCGGAGAGGGTCGCGGATCGATTCGAGCAGCTGTCGGTCGATGCGTGTGTCGGTCCCCAAGACCTCCAGCTCTGCTTTCTTCTGGCTCAACTGTAGAGCCCCGGCAAGGGCGCCGTTCAGGCTCGGTTTCTCGTTGTCAAACATCACCAGCCGAGAAAGCAGAAGGTCACGCTGCAAGCTGGCCACGACCTCGCCTTGGTAGCCGAAAGCGCTATCAAGCAGGTTGGACTGGGTAATCATGTCCTGGGCGTCTTGCAGCATCTGCTCGATCTGTAGGATCGACTGCGTGTGGCTGTGAGAGAGGTGGTTGAACCGCTCCAGGTACAGCCGCTCGTCATTGTTGCTGCTTTGCACGGACGAATGTTGAGCGCCGGGGTTGCCGATGTTGTTGAAGTGCCGAAGTTGCACGGTGGTTTTGTTCAGGTGCATCAGCATCAGCGACAGCTTTTCACGCAGAGCAACAACGGACAGCTGCAACTCGCGATGCAGGGTGTTCTGGCGGTAAGAGGACGCTTTGAGTTCGTTGGACAGCTTTACCGAGTTGTCGAGCAGCTGGAGTTCGACCTTGATCTTCTCAGAACCTTTTACCGACTTCTTCTTGACTCGGATTGCCTCGCGGTCACTTTCCGCTGCACGCTGGAGCAGTGCCTGGACTTGCGTGCAGACTTCCTTGTTGACGGTGGTGGTGTCGGTGTACTCGGGTTCGCCGGGATTGAAAGACGCATCGAAGACAATGCCGTCTGCAACTGGCGCCTTCTTCGCCATCTTATTCTCGTAGTTGCGCTGACGTTCGCCATAGGCGCGACCCCGAGCACCACGGTATCCACGGCGACTTCCCCGACCTGTGTCGGATGAGTCTTCATAGTCAGAATCGTCTTCGCCAATAGCTTCGTCCGAAGCTTCCGGCTGGCTGGACGGCTCTGCTGATACTTCCCGTACAGGCTCGGGCACGACTGTTTCAGCAGCCTCAGCTTGAGGTTGAGCGGGCTCTACTGGCGCAGCCTGCTCTGCTGGTGCTGTCGAGGCGCTGCCTGCATTTGGAGCGCCGTAAGTCCCCTGAATCAGGGCTGCGAGCTTATCCCCATCGACTCGGCACATATCGCATGCGTCTTCAACCAACTCAATGAGTGTCGGAATGGTGCGATAGGCCTCACGATTGCGAACGGCGTCGCTCATGGTGATAAGTTCGTTTAGAACGAAGTTTGTGAGGTCGGCGCAGTTTTTGTCAGCAGTCATTGCACCGGACGCCATGGAGTCAAATAGGGACTCCATGTGGTGAGTCAGGCTGCGGATGGCAACGGCGTTGATGATCGCCGCAGCGCCCTTGAGCGTGTGCATATTGCGGCGGATGTTGACCGTAATTTCTTTGTCCGCCATGTCAGCCATCCAGGCTGAGATATTTCGCTGTAGCTCTGGGATTACATCGTCGGCATCGGTGAGGTACAGGTCGTACATTTCCAAGTCATAGTCTGGCTCAGAGCTGATAACGATAGCGACTTGGGCCAGGGTATTGATCTGGGGGGTTTCTGGGATTTCAGGCTCAGCAGCAACAACCACTTCTTGCCCAGCAGGCTCATGCACAGGCGTGGATTCATGGGCGGCGAATTCTTCGGCAGTGCTGGTCATCGCAACCTGTTCGTGGCTGACCTCCTGGTGGGCTTCCTCGGCATTCAGAGCACCCACAAGCGAGCCGGCAGCTTCGAGCCAGTTTGGAAGCTCAGAGGTGTGTGGTTCCCATGGGAAGCCGATCTGATATTGCTCAACTTCATCAAGCAGGGCAGACAGGGTTTCAGCCTGTTCAGCAGTGAGAGAGTCATCATTCGCTTTGAGCGCGTAAAAGCGGGCTTCAAGAACGTCGAACAGGGTGCTGACAGGGTGGCACGATGCCGAGCCCGAGCAGCCGTGGATGTTGTGGATTGCCCGGCACTCGGCTTCCGTGACGAGAAGATCGCTCCTGCCCAGGTACTCACGCAGTTTCGAAAGCTGCTCTGCGAATTCCTCGGCAAACAACGCCTGTAGCTGCGGGTCATAACCTTCCGGGTACTCGGGCGCTTTTTCTACCGGAGCCTCAACAGCCGGCTCGGCAGGGCTTTCTGTTGGATGCTCATTTGCAGCCGGCGCTTGCCCGATGATCGTTGCCACTTCGCGAATAGCATCGATCAAGAAAAGGTTCACTTTGCCTTTTGCTGAGTAGTCGTCCATGCAGCGGAGAATGGTTTCGCTGGCGCGAGCAAGAGTGGATACAGCCGCCTTCGAGTCAAACGATGGGTCATCTACCCGGCCAGGGATGATTTTTGCCAGCTCGGAAGCGTTCCGGCAAAGGTCCGCCAGCTTCTTCTCGTTCTTGATCATCGCTGCTGCGCTTAGGCGCAAGCAGGCCGTAGCGTATTGGTCCAGCTGGACGTGCGCATGTGCCGAGGGCTCCTTTTGCAGTTCCTCGATATATGGGCGCAGCTCAAAGATTTCACGCAGGAGAGCATCCAGGCCGTCATCTTCGATGCTGCTAGCCTCGAATTTGGCCTCAAGATCACTGTGGCTGACAATGCGGAAATCGCTCGCGTCCTGGCCAAGCTCGCGCACTGCGTCGTTTGCTGCCTCGATCAGGTTGGCCGGCGGTTGCAATTTTGAAGTGATGTACTGGAGGTACATTTCGAGTGCGACGAGTGCGCGAGCAGCGAGAGTCAGTCTATCCGACTCGATGAGCACGCTGCCGCGCACTTCTTCGCTGATGACGTTGACGATTGCCGCAAGAATTTTGGCGATGGCCAATGAACCAGCAAACTCGTAAACGCTAGCCAGCTCTCGAAGCGAGGCAAGAGCTGTAAGCAATTTATCGGAGCCCACGCCGCTATCGACGTGGGTAGCAATGATATGGCTCACCTTCTTGAGTTCAGCGGTCGTTTCGGTCGCGATTCGCTCAATCACGTCAGCCGTCACATTCTCGATTTGGAGCTGGTCCGCCGCTTCGTTGCGGCGCATGTGCGTGAGCCTGGAGTCCAAGAACAGGATTTGGCTTTTGACGGTGTTGATGACTTCTGGCGTGAACTCGGATGGGCCTTTGATGCCTTTTACGGCATCGGCCAGATAGAAGCTGACCTCGGATAGCTCCGACTCATTGAAGATGCCGAAGATGTTGGCGATGGTGCGCATCGCCTGATCGAAGGCTTGGTTCTGTACGGCGAAACCTTCTGGGTGCTTGGCGTTTACAGCCCGCCCAAAGGCGATCATGGCGGATTCAAGGCGCGGCTTTATCTCGGTCAGTACGTCAGTAATGCTCTGGACGCTCTGAGTCGCCAACTGCTGGCGCAGCTGGGCGATTCGATCTTCCTCAACGTTTTCCTTAACGTCGAAGTGTTTGACCACCTCCGCAGCAGTAGAAGTCAGCTTGCGGCTGATGGAGAGGGCGTTCAGCAAAGACGCGAACTTTGCCGGGCTTAGCGCCTGCTTGGCCGCGCTCTCGCCTTGGGGAAGGCGCTGCGTTGCGACCATTACGACGCGAAGCGCGGTAGTCATTACCGGAGTGATGTAGCAACCATCGGCAATGATTACGTCGATGATGGCTTCGCCCACCCACCAATAGCACCCCAGCTCGGGGTCATTCGTGACCCGCTGTAGTGCTCTCAGGTGGTCGCGCATTTCGGCCCATGCGGACTCTCCCGAATCTTTCATCGCCTGCGCGTAAAGGGGGCAGAACTGGGCGGCAGCTTTCTTGAACACACGTTCGCGCTCTGCGAGGTCGCAGTCGCTTTCATGAAGGGGAGGGCTTTTGTACCCGAAGTTGAGGTTTACGGTTAGGGCAGAGTCGTCGCTGATAGCGGGTACTTCCCGGATCGACCGAAGCTCGTTGATGTAGTTCAGGAGAACACCAGGAGAATCGTGCGCCCCTTCAATGACCATGCTGATGTAGCCGGGCAGGACCTGGAGAGCGTTCTGGATGGCCAGCAGGGCCTTGTCCTGGGTGGACGAATCCTTGGAAGCAAGAACCACGCTAGCCAGCGTCCTAGCTTCGTTCGCAAGGGCGTAACCACCACTGCTGTTGATTACCGAAAGAGCAGAGGCTATGCCTGACAAAAGGCTGTTCAGTTCCTCCTGGCTCTTTTCCAGCTTCTCGTTCTGATTGGCAAACCATATCGGCTCGGCGCCGGTCGGCGGAGTATTGATCCGGTCACGCATGCTAGTGATGTTGACCATGGCCTGCTTGCAGCGCTCGATGTACTTTTCAATCGGGCTGCGCACCCACGACAGATGTGCAATTTTTACAGGGTTCATGGCTTCTTCCTAAAAACAGTTGCGGGAAGGGAGTTGAGGCGTTCAAACCCCTCTGCCTTCCACTGGGCTTCTTCGGCTGACGCTGTGATGAGGTATCCCCCATCAGCAAGCATGCAAGACAGCGTGTCGAGGATTCGATAACGCGTCTTGGCTCGGTAATAGATCAGCATGTGCTGCGTAACGATGATGTTCGGCGACGCGAAGTTGATTGGTCGCTCACCTAGGATGTTGTGCTGGTCGAACGTAACGAACTCTTTCAGCCATCCGACGAAGCGCATCGCTTTGCCGGCTTCGGTACGTGGTGCGTACTTATCCGGGATGGATTCGTTGACCTTGTAGATTCCTGCCTTGGCTGTCTGGATGCAGGGCTCTGACACGTCAGTTCCGTGGATGTGAAAGTTGGCGAAGCCTTGCACGCCCAGCTCAACTGCCATGGAGTAAGGTTCCTCCCCGGTCGAGCACCCAACTGACAGGATGCGTGGCCTCGGAAACTCCCTGGCAAGGTTCGCAACTAGCTCAATCACAGACGGATTCCGGTAGAACCGGGTTTCGTGATTAGTCGCCAGATGGATAATCTGAGCCCAGCAAGCCTGGGGCAGCTGCCGTCGATTCGCTCGCAGCAGTAGCGACTCGACTGTCTCGTTGATCGTGGAGGCGTATGATTCCAGGGCGCGGAAAAGCGCGGGCTGGCGATCCTGCGCAACCTCAATCTTGAATCGCGTGTATAGGAGGTCTACCCACGCTTGCTGATCGTCGAGTGCAGCAATAGCTTCGGCCATTACAGTTCCTAGACCTTGAAGTGGGAAAGCGTCGAGCCCACCCGCTGAGCTTGGGCGTTCAGGTTGCTGATAGCGGTTGCGGTCTGCTCGCTCGCGGAGCTGTGGTCAGAGGCGTAGTGGTGGATTTGCTCCATCGTGTCGGCTACTTCTTCGGAGCGCTGATTGAGGTCAGCTGTCTTCCCGGCAACGCTGATGATCCCTTCCACAAGCTGACTTGTTTGGTCGCTGATAGCGGTCATTGCTTTCAGAGCGTTCGAGGACATGCGGGTCAGCGCCTTAATGTCTGTCTGGCTCTCATCCAGCACGTACTGGGTGTCCTTTGCCGCGACGTTGATCGCTTGCAGGTTCGTAGCGATCTGCTCGGCAGCTTCGGAGGCGTTGTTCGTGAGGTTGGTCATTGCCTCTGCGCTGATGCGGATGCGCTTGGAAAGGTCGTCATCGGTGATGGCGTCGGCAACAAGGTGGGCGTTGTAAGCGACGGTCGCCGCTTGGTTTGCTACGCGCCGCACCACATCCACAAGGTGCTCCAGGGTCTGGATGTTCTCGGTCATCGCCTTGGCGTGGTGCATGATGTTCAGGTTGGACTGCGAGAGTTTCACAACCCCTTCGTGTACTTCCTGAACTGCGGTGGAGCCGGTGTTGATCTGGGTGCTCACCGCGATAGAAGACTCGCGAGTGTTCTTGATTACGCCGTCGAGCTGCTTGGTAAAGCTGTTCAGCTCATCTACCAGTTTGGCGATGTGCTGGATGGCCTGTACCTGCTCGTTTCTGCTCCGCTCGGTATTCCGCGCCATGCTCAGGGTTTGCTCGGATGCAGCCGACAGGCTCACGATTGTTTGTTGCACGTCCTTTACGATTTCCCGGAACTTCGGGAAAACGGTGTTCAGTGTCGAGGCGATTTCATTCGTCGATGCGTTGCCTTCGCTGAACGCAACTGTCAGGTCGCCGCTTCCGACTTCCTCCATTTCGTCAATCAGCAGTCGAAGCTCTTGCGAGCGCTCTTTCTGTGAGGACTGAATGTTGTTGGCCAGAGATTGTGCTTGCTGTGTATGTGAGCGCGATTCCCGCAGGATAAGAGTGATCCCGCCGAGCACGATCAGCAGGGCGGCACCAATCGAGCTGAGCAGGATCAGTGGCGAGATAAGCCGCGATTTGTGCTGGGAAGCAATGGCGCTCTGCATCCCGTTGATCGCTGCATCGATGTTCTCGCGTTCAGCCCAGATAGCCCGAATGTGGGGTGCGTTATCCACGGTTCCACTGGAGGCTTCGATTGATCTGAGCGTCGAGCGGGAAAGGGCCTGCGCCGTCTTGTAGCTTTTCAGGAGCGGGTTGGTAAGGTTTGCGTCCCGTGGGATGGCTCTGCCGATGCTTGCAAGCGTTGCCACGTAGTTCTTGCTCGCATCCAAAGCCAGACCCAGGTTGTCAGAGTTCGGCGTGGTCGTATTGGCCAGCACCTCAACGCCCTCAACTACAGCAGCCTTTGCCTTTTCAAGGGCCTGCTTGACTCGTTGGTCCACTGCTGGACTTGCTTCCAGCGCGATAAGTGCGTCAGAGGCTTCTGTGATCAGGCTTGAAGCCAGCTGAGTCGATTCTGCTGCCTGACGCTCAAATGCGCTGTTGCTGCCGCGAGAAGCGGAAATCTGCTCAATGGCTGCAAGCGCCCGGCCCCAGGCATCTTCGAATCGACCCAGGCTTGCCTCTCCAGGACCCGGAAGGGGAGGGATGCTTGCGTTAGGGCTTCCTTGGCGAAGGGTGCTCACCGTCGAGTTCACTTGCTCGGCAAGTTGCTGCAACTGGCCAACGTAGCTTGCATCCGTAGATGCCCGCATGGAGAGGGTGATCGAGTTCAATGCCGAGTTTTGCAGGGTGCTCGCTTGCGCCGAGTAAAACCGATCTGCGTTTACACCGCTGGTGTACTGGAATGCACTGAATGCGGCGAGGCCTCCAGACAGCGCAATGGCTGCGATGCACGATGGGATCAGGAGATTCTTGCTCATTTAAGGCCTCTGGACTGGTAATTCGACGGAGCGAAAATTCGGATCGCGGATGATGTTGTCGAGGTGGATGAGTGCCCACAGTCTCGATCTTGCGGAGACAACGCCGACGCAGTACGGCGTCAGCTTGGCCGGGATGGCCAAGTCTTCTCGGGCTGCGTCTTCAAGTTCCGCAGCCGGGATGAATGCAATGATTCCGTCCGTTTGCAGTCCGTATACGCTGCTCGAAAGGGGGTCGCGCAGAATGAGAGTTGTCGGCTTGTCGTCGTGCGCTTCCTGCTGGGCATTGCTGTTCAGGCCCAAGAACGATGGCAAGTTGAAGTACGAAACGAGGTCGCGACCGATCTTTGCATTGCCGGTGAAGTAGGGCTTAGTGCCAGGGATGATCAAGGCATTGGCCGGTGTCGGAGTCACCGCGTCGAGGTTGGAGGTTGCGCACAAGCAATGTGTTTCCCCCAGCAGGAATGCCGCAAGGCGCTGATCCTTTTCGGCGGCGCTAGTCATACATGCCCTCCATTTCTGCCAGGGCTGCTTCGATGCTGTCTTTGGAGAAGGGTTTTGTCAGGTAGCGGTCAGCACCCGCGATTAGGCCCTTTTGATGGTCAAAGATGCTCGCGGCGCTCGAAAGCATGGCGATAGGCATTTTCTCGAACTTCGGGTTTGCTCTGATGATGCTCACCAGTTGCAGGCCGTTCAGTTCAGGCATATCGACATCAATGAAGCATGCGTCAGGCTCGGTCGTGTTGATCACGTCCAGGGCCTCGAAGCCGTTCGATGCCACTACCAATTCTTTCCCCAGCTGCTGAACCAGCACCCTGTTGGCAAGGGTCTGCATCGCCCTCGCGTCGTCTACTAAGCAGATTCTTTGAAGTCTCATGGGTCTAGATTCGCTCCACCATTTACTTGCAAGTGGGGAGCTAAAGGCCACGAATCGGCAGCTTTTCCTTCTGGGGCGTGTATTTTTTTCTCGCCGTTATCCTCCTGGGCAAGTCATAACCAGGAGGCGCTATGGCCAACAGATGGGCAATTGCCAAAGACCCGAAACTGCTCGTACGTATTGCCGAGCAGGAAGCCAGAAGATCAAAGGCCGTCCCAGCCGGCTCAATAGCGATCAAGCCCGCAGCGCAAGAGAACCAAACTGACTGTGCGCCGCAGAAGAAGCAGCCATCGGCAGCTACCTTGAGGGCCGGCAGGGTGGCCCTTAACAATCAGGACTCTCGGCGTGACAGCCTTCATTACGACGAGGCGAGTAATACCCTCGCGATATTGCTGCCTGGGGCGGAGCTGCTGAACCAGAACGTGGCATTGCGGATGCACAACGCCAAGCAAAGCAAGCTCAAGGCGACATGGATAAAGCGAATTGAGGCCCTGATGATCCTCAACATGCAGGTTTATGACCGCTGGAAGGAGAATCAGCAGCGAGCCTTCCCGCTGATTCTGGAGGAAGTCTATGCGACGGGGGAGGGCAACTGCTTGGATGTGGAGAGTGTCGTGGCTGCGTGCAAGCCAGTCGTTGATGCTTTAGTTCGGGTCAAGTTCATACCAGACGATAGTCGCGAATACATCGCCCAGCCCATCGCCTATACGTTCCGCCAGCCTAACAACGGGCTGGTGCTTGTGCTAAGGCCTTCACCCAGGCCTTGGGGGATGGTGTCGGACTCAACGATGGAGCTGGCGCAATCGATGCAAAGACTGCCGCAGGCGTGATCGTGCTTCTCGGCAGGTTTTACTAATACAGGTTGGCGAGAAAACTGCGTAAAAGGCGTTACACTTGCCCTATGCGTAACATGTCACGCGCACCAAAGCTTGGTCACGCGCGTAACATGCGGCAAGCAATTTTCACCCCTGCTGCTCTCTGCGAGCCCTAGTCAATCAGGGGCTCAGGCCTTGCACTGACAGGTAGCGGAGTTGGTTTGACCTAAGCGCTCAGTCTTTTGATGGCGCATGAACTCAATGAAGGATCGGCTCATATGCGCACCCCAGACCGGCAGCCGGCAGCACCCGCGAAGCGTGCGCGGCGTGCAAATTCAATGCAGCCGGTATCCGCAGTTGCTCGCGTGAAAGTCCTTGAGGCAGATCGCTTCGACATTCGCGCCGTGCCTCAAACCTTCAAACATCTTCCAGTTGAGTTGCTTCGCCCTGGCATGTTCCAGACGCGCCGCAACTTCAAGGATCGGGGGCTTAAAGAGCTTGCGGCCAGCATTGAGACTACCGGAACCAACATCACGCCCGTCATCGTCCGGCCCCTAAAGCACATGGAGGGCTTCGAGATTATTGGGGGCGAGAGGCGCTGGCGGGCTGCGCAGTTGGTTGCGATGCCGACACTACTTTGCTGCATTGGAGACTTCTCTGACGCTCAGGCTATATATCTAAGCGCTGTAGACAATATCCAGCGCGAGGGCATCAACCCTATCGAAGAAGCCGAATCCTATAACCAGCTGCTCCTAACTGGCATGACTCACCAGGACGTTGCTGACGACATTGGCAAGTCCCGGACTCACGTTACGAGCTACACGCGACTATTGAGCCTGCCCCTCGCAGTGCGCGACATGCTCGGCGACGAGCGCTTGAGCTATGCGCAGGCGCGACCACTTTGCAGCATCACTTCGCCCGGCTTGCAAACGAACATCGCCAGAGAAGCTGTTCAAAAGCGATGGTCCTCAAAGCGCATCGCTGACGAGGTATCAAAGTTGAAGGCCCAGCGAAGGGTCGCTAAGCCTGCTGACGTTGGAAGTGGTGACGTGGATGTTCAGAGGCTTCGGGAACTGGTTTCTGAGCAGACGGGCTACCCCTGTGTGATTGTCAAAACCCAGGCTGGCGGTTGGCAGCTGGGGTTGCACGCAGGGTCTGCTGACGAGTTCCAAGGGATTCTGGACAGGCTTGGTGTCAACACAGAGCAGATGTAGAAGCAGATCAGGGGTTTTCGCTGCGCATTATCAACTTAGAGATAGCTCGCCAACTTGAGATTCACATGCGAAGCAAATTTGCCCTCACGATACTAGCCAGCTCGATCCTGCTTAGCGGCTGTGCTTCCAGCACGGCGCCAGAGGTCGCACTGATTCAGCCTCAGTCGCAATATGACGACAGGATGCTCGATTCCCTTGGGAGTCAGCGTTATACCGAACAGCAAATGCTGTACATGCGCAAGGTAAAAGCCCTTGAGCATGATCTGGACACGCTTGAACAAAAGCGCCGGGCACTTGAGTCCTCTATCGGCGTTAGCCAACTAGAGGTCGGCGCTGGCAAGCTCCAGGCGAGCGACAGTGAAGCCGCTCGGATGAACGATTTTGCAACTGCGACTCATGAGTCCCAAACACGCATAGCCCAAGAGTCTGCGGGGCAGGCAGTAAATCAGGCCCTGATCGAGAACGACCGCGACCGCGTACTGCTGGAGGCCGAGCTGGAGGCAAATCGGCGGCTGGTTGAGCTTGACCAGAAGTACACGGCCTCAATCCAGGATGCGCAGAGTGAGTCAGACAAGGCTCGCCTTCGCAGCGAATTAGAGGTCGAGAAGGCTAAGGCTGAGGCGCAGCGGAAAAAGGCACAGGCTGAGGCAGACTCGGTGCGGGACATTTCCCGGCTTGAGCATGACTACCAGTCTCGCATTTCATCCGCAAAGCAAAGGGCCGCAGCAAGTAATCAAGCCGTATCCCAAGAAACCCAGGCACAACGAATCAAGGTGGCGTTGGCCAACGCCGATGCTAAGCGTCGCGTGAAGGATGACGTTTCTGAGACAGAGGCGGCGCTGTTGCAGCTCAAGGTCGAAAAGCAGGCGGCAGCCCAGCCGGTGCTGGACGAAATCGCAAGACTTAGTGCGCAGATCAATGCCGCTCAGGGGCGACTTGCAAGCATTGAGTCGTCATTCGAGTCTCAGATTGCGATGAAGCAGTCTCACCTGGACCTGCTCAATGCTCAGGGACAGCAGCTCGCAGAAGTTGAGCAGAGCCTGATTAACGCGCCCGTAATCGGCGCTGCTGGTGGTGCTGATCTCAGTCTTTCCCAGGAGTCGCAACGACTTGAGGCAGAGCTTCAACAGGCAAAGGCTGGCCTGCTTTCGCAAAAGGCTATTCGGCTTGCGGAAATCGAAGCGGAGCTTGGGCGCGATCTTGAGGTAATCGCAAGCCGGTTGACCGCAGACCTAAACGGTCGGCCTTCGGTGGGTTTAGAGTCAACAGCGCGAATAGAGAAAGCGGTTTCTGAGAATGCTATTCGGGCGGAGCTTGCGGCTAAGAAAACCCAGATCAATAACGATGCCAGAAGCAAGCTTGCGGAGCTGACTATCAAGACTGAAATTGCCAAGGCTTCGGTTGTTGCCCCTGTACTGACAAATCGAGCTGTCTACTCGGGCTCGTATGGTGATAAGCCCGAGGCGTTTGCTGTGAAGCAGGATCGATCTACTGGTGAGCTTCTGGCAAAAGCAAAGACTATCGAGAAGCCCCAAGTCGTTGCTAAGGCTGCTCCTGAAAGCAAGCCCCTGGTGCGAGAGGTTGCTCCGCTTGTCGTTGCTTCTACTTTCGAACCTCGAAAGCCAGGACCTGTATTGAGCAATGTGGAGGATGTTGTCATTGCCTCTGGCGTCATGGCCGGTGGCGACCTCAAGCCATTGATCATAGCGCCAACCGCTACAACCTACTCGGTCATCTATCGATATGCTGAGAAGGGCAGTGCAGATAAATTCATGGAGTATCTCCGGGCCTATGGCATAACTGACTTCAACTACCAATACTCCGAACAGCTTGGCCAGCATCTGCTTTTCATGGGCAAGTACACCAGCAAGGATCAAGCTGCTGGGCGCGTTGCGTTTTTGAACAAGACTACCAACACGACAAATGCACAGATCGTCGAGCGGGACCTGTAATGCTCAATGCTCGGAAAAGCCGCCCAAAGGGCGGTTTTTTTTGCGTGCGCCAGGCATGGCGCGTTGCGCGTAAGCGCAACCAGCTTGGCTGTGGTGGCCACGCTGGTGACTTGGAGGTGAAAGTCCTCTACACACCCGGCAAGGGGAAGTGTTAGCCGGAGGCAAGGGTGTCGCGGGTGACTGCGAATCTGAAGGAAGCCCGAGGCAAAATGCTGGCCTGACGAACAGGAAGCGGATTAGGCGGCGTAGCGGGGTAAGACGGCGCAAATCGTCAAAGCCCGATACTTGCACGGAACGCTACGACGTAGATCCGACAGGCATAAGCAGGAAGGTCGCGCGAATTACCCTGGGAGATCTGCACGTTTGCCACTGTGCTACCGAGCGCCGCGAGGCGCCGGGATGAGCGTGTAGAAGTCAGCCGAAGCCGTAGTAAGTGGCGAGTGACCACGCCACCAAGGGCCGAACAGGTTATGCCGCCAGTAGGCGTCAGAGTCTCGTCGAATGTCGAAAAGCAGAAATTTCTCCGAGGGAGAACTGTGACCCCTAGTTCCGGACAGAATCCGCGGGCGACGGCTGGCAGTGCGCAGACATCGACGGCGTCTGTGGCGTGGACGAACGCGGAGTCGGACACGCTGATGGAGCGGGTGCTGGCACCCGCCAACCTTAAGCGTGCGTATCACCGCGTGGTCAGCAACAAGGGCGCGCCGGGTGCCGATGGCATGACGGTCGCCGACTTGGCGGGCTACGTGAAACAGTATTGGCCGACGCTAAAGGCAAGGCTGCTGGCCGGTGAGTATCACCCGCAAGGTGTACGCGCCGTCGACATCCCCAAGCCCAAAGGCGGGACAAGACAACTGGGTATTCCCTGCGTCGTGGATCGCCTGATCCAACAAGCGTTGCTGCAACAGCTCACGCCGATCTTCGACCCGCGGTTCTCGGACTACAGCTATGGTTTTCGTCCGGGCCGAAGCGCTCACCAAGCCATCGAAACAGCCCGTGCCCATGTGGCGGCGGGTCACCGCTGGTGCGTGGAACTTGATCTTGAGAAATTCTTTGATCGAGTTAACCACGACGTGCTGATGGTCCATATAGAGCGCCATGTTGAAGATAAGCGAGCACTCAGGCTGATCCGCCGTTACCTCGAAGCGGGGGCGATGTCGGGCGGGCTTGTCGGCCGACGGCAGGAAGGGACGCCGCAAGGCGGCCCGCTCTCGCCGTTGCTGTCGAACATCCTGCTCAACGAACTCGACCGTGAGTTGGAACGGCGGGGCCATCTCTTCGTGCGCTATGCCGATGACGCGAACATCTATGTGCGTAGTCGGCGAGCTGGCGAACGCGTGATGGCCAGTGTCGAGCGCTTTCTGAACCGGCGTCTGAAACTGACGCTGAATCGGGAAAAGAGCCGGGTGGCAAGGTCGTGGGTCTGTGACTATCTGGGCTATGGAATGAGCTGGCATCAACGGCCGAGGCTGAGAGTGGCGACGATGAGTTTGGGTCGCTTGCGCGACCGGCTCAGAGAGCTGCTGCGTGGAGCGCGGGGCTGCAAGATGGCGAACGTCATTGAGCGAATAAATCCCGTGCTGCGTGGTTGGGCAGGCTATTTCAAGCTAAGTCAGAGCAAGCGGCCACTTGAGGAGCTGGACGGCTGGGTGCGTCACAAACTTCGTTGTGTTATTTGGCGCCAATGGAAGCTGCCCTCTACGAGGGCGCGCAACCTGATGCGCCTGGGACTCAACGAAGCACGGGCCTGTAAGTCAGCATTCAATGGTCGCGGCCCATGGTGGAACTCGGGGGCGCCTCATGTGAATCAGGTGCTGCCGAAGAGGCTGTGGGATCGACTTGGGTTGGTCTCGATACTGGATACGATAAACGGCTTAGCCGCATAGTCTGAACCGCCGTATACGGAACCGTACGTACGGTGGTGTGAGAGGACGGCGGATGTAAATCCGCCTCCTACTCGATCCTGATCCCGCGCATGCGCGGAAATTAAACATCACCGTGACGGGCGCAGGCGGCATCATTTAAACGCATTGCGCGGGAATTTATGGGGTTTATGCCCGGCTGGAGCGATGTGGTCGAAAATAATTTAAGCCGACTCTAATCACCTAAAGCCTAGTGGTGTGTGGGTTGTAAGGTTTTGGAGTGGGACAAGTCATATTTGATTCTTCCGCATTGCGCGGAAAATTGCGTAAAATTGCTTGAAAAGCCGCCTCTAGCGGTTAAAGTAGTCGTCGGCACTATTAGGAGATAGGCTATGACTACTCAATCCAAAACCAAGAAACCAGCGTTGGCCAAGCTCGCGGCAGTGATTCAGGCCGCACTGACCCCTCCTGAGCATCGGCTCAGCAAGGTCATTGCCATCACTAACCAAAAAGGCGGCGTTGGCAAAACCAGCACCTCTTTCAACTTCGCTCACTACCTGAACGAGCTGGGCTATCGCGTTCTGGCGGTTGATCTGGACGGGCAGGGCAACTTTACTGAGCTGTTCTTCGATCAGAGTGTGTTGACCCAGTACGTCCACACGCCGGCTCTGGCTCTGTTCGAACAAGGTGCCTGCGATAACTTCCAGCCCTTGACTCATCCGAGCGGCATCGAGGTTCTGGCTACTCCGCGCAACTGTCACGAACTGAATGAAATCGATAGCCGGCCCATCAGCGTTGCGGAGGTGTTTTTCAACAACATCACCACTATCGCTCAGGACTACGACTTCATTCTCTGCGACACGCCGCCAGCGCCGGGTGTACGCACCACTGCGGCATGTGCATCGGCTGACTACATCTTTGCGCCCGTTCTGGTGGATACGTTCGCCGACTCCGCCCTGGAGGGTGTGATCAGCAGTATCCAGAACATCGGCCTAATGCTTGATGCTGAGCTGAGCCTGACCGGCATTCTGATCAATCAGCTGGTTCTTGACGGCACAGCAGACACTGCGCAGCAGTACAAGAACCTGGCCTCCCGTATCGGGCCGGCTCTTATCCCGACCCCGATTCGCCAAACGAAGCCTTTCAGTCGTGCGCAGCGCCAAGGTATTCCGGTTTGGCATCTGCGCCAAAGCGGTAGCGAGCGCTCCACCAGTCATGAGACTCGCCAAGCATATGGCGAAATGGCAGCGCGTATTCCTGAAATCCAGGCTGAGCGAATCGCGTTTTTCAATGAAGTGAGCCGAGCAGTACGCGCCAAAATCGCGGCTGAGGCCAAAGCGGTATAAGGGGGGGGTATGAAAGTACGTAATTTCGGGAAGCTGGGCGACAGCTCCGCAGCTGCACTGAATGCAGGCACTATCGGCATCCAGAAGGACAAGGTAGTCCACCTTGATCCGACCACTGAAATCCTCTACGACTCGGCTGAGAACATTCGAAACGGTCAAGTGGTGGATGACAGCATTGAAGGCTTGATCGCGCTTCGCCTGACTATGGATGGAGCGGAACAGCTCCAGCCAATCCGCGTCTATCCGCTGCCGCCTGAAAAGCTTGATCCCGCTAAACCGGCGATGAAGTACGGTATTGCTTATGGGCATCGCCGAACGCTGAGCTGCCGGCTGACAACTGCTGATCATCCTAACATCGGGCCTAAGCCACGCAAGGTTTCGGCAGTTATTGACGTTGACTGGCTCAAGCGTGGCCGCGCTTATCGCCTGCGTTGCCAAATTCACGAAAACACCGCCAAGGTTGACCTGAACCCTGTCGAGTTTGGGCAGGCATTGCTCGACTACCAGCGTGAACTTGGCCTGGAAGAAAAGCGCCACGTTTCTCAGAAAGAGCTGATGCAGGTTTATGACCTTCGCGAGAAAACGGTCTACAACCTACTCAAGGCTGCCGAGTTCCACCCGGTAGCTAAAGAGGTTTGCCATAGCCACCTGCTAAGCGATCTGGACACGATGGTTACGTTTGACGCCATCTGCAAGCTCAATGAGGAACTGGCGTCCGCCATCTTCGAAAGCTTGAAAGTCCCAGGCGCCCCAAACAATCGCTCACTCATTCGGCAGGCGCGAGTCCTGGCAGAAGATGAAAGCTACAAGTTCAATCCCGAAGCTTGGGTTTGGCCTGACAGCGTTGTGGGGGTTGTTGAGAAGCAAGGCTCTCAGCCTCCTGCGAAGCCAAATCCTGCCATAGCGCCCCCTCAAGTAGTCGTAGGTGCGGCAGAGCAAGCGGCAGGACAAGGCTCGCAGCTGGCGGGCGCCTCTACTGGTTCTGATGCTTCGGCTAAAGAAGGTGCTGGGAATGGCTCCCAGGAGCCCGCGAGTGTCGAGCAGACTGGCGGCGCGAAGCTGGCAGGTGCTCCGAATGTTCCACAGACCCAGACTGCTGTTCCGCCGTCGAACGCTGGTGCTGGAGCTGAAACAGTCGAATCGGCAAGCAGCACTCAGCCCCAGGAAACGAACGAATCGCCATCGAATCAGGCGGCTGCGTCTCCGATCATTATGGTCGAGTTCAAGATGGGGGCAGAGGCGAAGACTATGTTCACTGGCGAGCTGCTTGTTAGTCGTAAGCCGAAGGCAACCAGTGCTGGAGTTGTCGCTTACCTCAACGAAGAAGGTCGTGAAGAAGTCATTGAGGTTCCGCTAGCGCACATAGCGCTTGTCTCGATCAATCACTCGTAAACGCAAGTCACGCAAGCCGCGCATGCGCGGAAATCAGGGGGAGCCAATGGCTCCCCTTTTTTTTGTCAAATTGGGGACATTTCGGCCTTGTCTCTACCGCACTGAGAAGCCAATCTGTAACTGCTCCATGTGACCTGTTTCTTTACGTCATTCGTAGAGTTTGGTCACGCCTCAGAACTCATTGCGTCATCGCGATTGTTCTGGGAGCTAATGCTTGCAATGGTCTTCCTTGCTTGCGTTGGCAACCTGAATTGGGACTAGACAGCTTCGGCTTCAACTTCCAATTCCGCTCTCGGTTTTGGATTTTGATGGCTTCGGCTTGATGGTTCTGATCGAGGGTTGTCACTTAGACGGCTTGAGCTTGCTTGGGTCTTATAGGTGACAGCTGTGTCGTCCTATTTGGTTCTTGTGTGGTTCGTCCGCCTCCCAGTGGTTCGATGCAGTGGCTTTCAGTTGATGAAGGCTTGGGTTTCCCACGTCTTTTTTGACTTACGGTCCTGATCGATTTTGAAGGCTTTGGCCAGATGGTAGACCAGGATTGCAGTTTTACGGTTTGAGTTCGCTTGAGCCTATAGCTGCGCCCGGTGTCTCCCTTTTTGCCTGCGTCTCGCACGCTGGCTTGATGGATGCACTCAGATCGTTTGTGTTGAAAGGGGCTTGCTCCGATCCTCGCTGATGATCGAAATGTTGTAGATGTACACGAAATGCTTAATGTTGCGAGCACTGTGGTTTTGGCGGAAACGCTTTTGCCCCGTGCTTGTAAACGCCATCGGCGCCCTTGGTCGCCGATAGGCAGCTGTAGGGTCGCTTCCCAAGATTCATGAGGTGACTTGATATGAAACGTACTCTGCTTCTCGTCGTAAGTGTCGCTGCTCTTGCTGGCTATTTTGCTTTCAATGATGCGCGCCACGAGGTTGCAGGTGCCAACCAGTCTCGTTGTGCGGCCTATGCTGCAAATGACTTGGATTGCCCTTACAGCCCATGATGTACCCCAGAAAAACCCGAGCACTCGGGTTTTTCGCTTTAAGAGGTAGGCATCGTTAGCGTCAAGCTTTCGGTGTATGTCCAGGATGCGTGGATGGGGCTTCAAAGCCTTTGAAACAACGACTGGAAACCACGTTCAGCGTGGAACGATCTTTAACAAAGCGACACCACCAACCCATAGGGGCAGACTTCCCCTAGGGGATGCTGCCTTTTTCCTAGGAGATAGGCAGCTATGAACCGCAAAAGTGAAAAATCGAAGTTCTCTGAACCTCTATCGGTAACTGTCCAGACGCTGGTCGATCAGAGCGGAGGCTGGCTAAACGTGATCGGTCGAATGACCAACACGTTTGATCATGCCCTCGCCAAGGTAGGCCGGCTAACAGACTGTCCCTTTCCGTCACGTCACGGCAAGGGTGGAGGTAAGGGTGACTTCCGATTCTCGGATTCCACCGAGAAACAAAGCCATATCGGCAGGGCAATTTGTACCTGCATGCAAGATGGCGGTATGAGCGCAGTTGAGCTATTGATGGAAGACGGGATAGGCGGCGGCGATTATGCCAAGTGCCTGCTCGAAATCTTCAAGGCTTTGAGTCCAGCAACCAGCGGCGAGCATGTACGCAAGGAAACGGCCCCGAAAGTGGTACGCCCAGCTGAAAGCTCAAGCTCTTTGTCGCCGGACAAAATCGCTGAGAGAAAGAGGAAGCTAGACCTCATAGCCCGAGACTTAGTGCCCCTCGATCATCCAAGCGCTGCGCCTGCGCGGCAATACTTCAAAAAACGGGGTATTCCGCTTAACGCAAACATCCAGGACGTTCGTTTCCATCCAGCTCTAGAGTATTGGGTGGATGACGATAGCAACCCGGAAAAGAAGGTCCTCGCAGGGATTTTCCCTGCTGTAGTAAGTGCGTTCCGTTCAGTGGATGGACGTGTGGTGAATTTTCACCGCATCTTCATAACCGCCGAGGGAGAAAAGGCTCCAGTGAGCAAAGTCAAAAAGATTTGTTCGCCGTTGCCGAGGTTCCGGGGCTCATCCATATCTGTCGCCAAAACTGAGGGGCGTGTTCTGCACGTAACTGAGGGCGTTGAGAAGGGCTGGGCAATTCATCTGGCAACAGGTGAGTCCGTGAAAGTCGCTTACTCATGCAGTAGCTTACCCAAGCTGCATGTGGACAGGGCTGAGTACGATGCAGTTGTCATCTGGAGCGATAACGATCCGGTCAATCCGAAGCGTCGTCGTCCAGTTGGTGATGGACAATACTTTGCCTGGGAACTCGCACGTCGCCTCTACCATGAGGGCTTCGACGTGACCTTCATGATGCCTAACGGAAACCCAGCAAGCGAAAAGGGGCGAGACTGGGAAGATGTGATAGTTGAAGAAGGTGTGTTGGACCTCAAAGGGTCTTACTACCGATTCCAAACGCTCAAATCCTTTGCGGTAAAAGGTGGTGTTCTCAAGCGACATTCCAATGTCGTTTGATCGCTTTTCTGTCTGTCCTGCCGCGCTTTGCGCGGTAGGCAGGCAGCCTCCTTATTCACACCCGTTTAGACCATAATGTGCGCAACCTAACTGCGCGGCTTTTGTATGGCAGACGTATCCCCAATTATTCGAGAGCAAGAAGGCGTTCGCCTTCGTGCAGCCTTTCGCCGTGCCAAGCTTCGAAAGCGTATTACCCAGGCCGATGTTGCAGCGGATTGCGGCTGGCAAAGCGCGAGCACTTTCAATCGGGTGCTTAGTGGGAAGATCGCTCTCTCCAGTGAGGTTTTGCTCAAACTTTCGAAGTTGCTGGATTTTCATCCCGCTGAAATATCCCCGCGACTAGCGCACGCCGAGGGTTCAGTGGGGTGGCTCTCAGGTGCCCGGATGATCCCGGTGAGCTTGGTTAAGGCGGTCAGCCGGGGCAGCTGGGGAGAGCCGTTTCTAACCGCGTTCGGCCTTCCTTTCCCTACTCATGACAACAGTGCATTTTGCCTGATCTTCGATGCCGCATCTGCGCCCACTGGCCTCGATGGGTGGGCTCTTGTCGTAGAGCCGTCTGGAGTCCCAGGCGTAGGTGATCGCGTCATCATTCGCCATGGTATCGGCAACTATTCGTATGGCTGCGTCAGCGCAGCTATTGCCGAGGGTTCTTACCCTGTTGATGTTCCAGGTAAGGGGCTTGTTCTTGCTCGGGCTAAGCAGTGCATGCTTGTTACCGCATTGGTTCGCCAAGGGGCTATGCACGCTTTCCGCGCATGCGCGGAAAAAACGACGCCATAAGTGTTTGCTTGACGCTTGCGATTGTCTGGCGGATGCGATAAAAAAGGCTTGTTCTATGTGCCAAGCTTGCTTGCACAACCAGACCACCTTCGCGTCATCGCGGATGTTTTCTGGACCTAACCTCCACATGTCATCATGTGCAGGAAAGGAGACATTGCTAAACCATTTTGGCATCCAGATTTTCTCTGTCATGCCTCATCGAATTAGCCAACCGTGTCCTCAGTTGAGTAGATACGGCCAGGAGGCTTATTCAATTTTAACGCGAGCCTCGCGTTGATTTCTTTGCACCCCTTGCAAAGAAGGTCCTAGACCAATCTACCAGCCGACAACAACGTACCTGTACGCTTTGCGTCACTGGAACTTCATTTCCCATTTTGGGACTTCACGCCTCGGGCTGATCTTATTCAGCTCCGGCTGGGTATTGTCTGCGCGCTGCGTAACTACCCGGCCTCCGCGCACCGGGTATTCATTACAACCCCTGTGTGCGGCAGGTGGAGAACTGAAATGGCTTATCGCGAATATCAAAAGTGCTTAATCCATTCTGAAAGGCAAGTTCAACTGCGTCGCAAGGCGGAGCTTGAAAGTTCCTTTAAGCGTGGCTCAGCGCATGTCGCTGCCATGCTTGCAGAAGGTGTTTTGATTGATGAGGTGCTTGCGCCTTTGAAATTGAGTCACTTGGAGAAGATGGAGTACGTTGCCAACAACAGCGTTTTCATCCGTGCCAAAGATGGGCACGAAGCCATTCAGATAGTTTGTGCAGAATCACAAATTATCTGTATTCATCGTTTGCTCTCAAAGGAGTTCCGCAATGAATTTCAGGCCATGTGGCTTGGGGTTTGGAGCGAGCAACTGGAGGGGCGATCCATGGATGCAGTAGTAGCTTCTTTTAAGCAGAAGGTGGAATACCGAGTGCTTATGCGTCAAGTAAGTGGTGCAAACAGTGAGATACAATTCGCTGCTAGTCCTGCTGTAAAGATGCCGAGTTACGAATTGCGTTCTTAAAAACCTACCGGCGACGGTTTCCAACGTCGCCGGGGATTTCCTCACGCGTTGGTTTTATTAGCCGATTATAAATAGTGAGGAAATAAAAATGAGTAATAGCTCAAAAATCAAGGCTGCGGCCTATAGCATCAACGTTTTCGTTCTAGGTTTAACTGGTGGCTGGATAATACCGGCAGATTTTTACAAGCCAGTGTCCATAATCACCGCAGTTGTATTGCTGGTGATGTTCTTGTCCGACCTCAAGATAGCCTTTCCGAAGGCCAAATCGAAGGGAAAGGCCAATGTGGTCAAAACCAAGAGGAAACGTCCACCAAGAAGAAGAAAGAGAAACAAGAGGAAGTAATTCGCTCGACCTTTCTACGTCTTTTAATAGGTGAATCAAATGCTCGACATTATCGCAAATGCTGGTGTAACACTGCTGCTCATCGCTGGAACCAGTCTCTGGTTGTATGCTAAGTGGCAAGAAAACCCATCACGATAGTCGCGTAAAACATCGCCCCTAGCCTTCGGGCTAGGGGCGATAACTCTGTTACTTAGAGGGCTGCAAGAAAAACTCTTGGCCCTCTGGGCTAGGTGTTTTTCTGGAGTTCTCAATTCCATACCTAGTCCCCGCGACCTAGGTATTAAATCAATATGCACTGTTCGCGGCAGTTGCGGAGAAACAACATGACTCAAGTTAAACCAGCTAAAAAATCTATCTACGTCCACAAAGCTTTCGGTTTTAACGATCCGATCCCAGGCTTCGAGGAACTGATTCAGATCGATGCAAACCCTTCCCCTTACGTCCCTGCTATCAACCCTGAATATGTGTTTGAGCCAGACATGGTTGCTCGGGTGCTGCGTTCCTACGCGTCTTCCGAAAACATGATGTTCACGGGTGAAAAGGGCACTGGTAAGTCGTCATTTGTGCAGCAGTTCTGTGCGCGTTTGAATATCCCGCTCATGACCATCACTGGTGGTCCTGGCTTGGATGAGACGTATCTGATGGGGTCTAAAACTATCGAAAATGGCAGCGTCAAAGCTGTTGATGGTGTGTTGAGCTACTGTCTGCGTCACGGCATTGCCGTGCTGATCGATGAGATTGCAGCCATTAAGCCCAGCGTGCTGGTTTCCATCAACGATGTGCTGAACGGTGATCAAGTCATCACCCTCAAGCACCACGGCCTAGACCCTACCGTTTCGCCAGACGCTCTTGCTTTGGTTGAAGGCAACATGACCATCAAGCGGAACTCTCGGTTCCGTCTGTTCGCCACTGACAACACTGGCGGCAAGATGAGTCGTGACCCCCGCTACGCAGGCGTCAATACTCAAAACAGTGCAGTTCGTTCGCGCTTTACCAGCTTCAAAATGACTTTCATGAAGCCGTCCCTTGAGCTGAAAGCTCTGATCGGTTCCACGATGGGCATCCTGCCGGTAGAGGTTGCGAAGTTCATGGTCGAGCTGGCGATTCGCATTCGTGCATCGTTTGAGCTTGGCGAAATGACTGACACCGTTTCATTCCGCGAACTTCAACGCTGGGCACGCAAGTCCCTGGTGTACGCGAAGTTCGACGCCACTCAACTTGTTGATGGTAAGCCGAAGATGATCCCCGACTGCGCGAAAGCGTTTGTTGATGCGATCTACACCGGCATGGAGGAATCGGATCAGGAAGTCGCTGCCAACTTCTACGAGTTGGCGTTCGGCACTGAACTTGAACTACCCAATGAGTACAAGTCGTCAGCGAGCAAGTTTCTTGAACTGCTCGATGGCGGCAAGCTCAATTGGGATGAAGCTGCATAAAACACAGGCCCCCCGAAAGGGGGGGCTCTCCTGTGAGTTGGGATAAACCTCCCAGCTCACGCTGGAAGGTTTATCCGAGCCCACGGCTCAAACCTTCCAGTCTCCGCACCTGGAAGCAAAACCTAATCCACGACGCGGCGTGTGAGAGCAAAAACCATGAAAGAAATCATCAGCAACGCAAAGAAAGTGATCAGCAACGCATTCCGAACTGCTTCGTGCCGCTTGGAAATTGTTCGCGCTGTTGTGGCCTACACGGTCGCGGAAGCTCGCTTGAAAAAGCTGCACCCCGTTCGTGATGCCCGTAAGCGCGAAATGGTCGGTATGCAGTGCAGAGCCAGCCGGCTCGCCTGCGAACTTGCCATGCAGAAGCTGGGCACCATCTAAATCAACTTCCACTCAAGGGCAGGAATAGGCCCTTGGGCCTGATCCTGCACTACGGATTGGGAACTGCCCATGCTGGGCTCAAAACACCCAGCAATGGGTAAGGAGTTTGATATGCGTACTGTAAAAACTGCACCCGAAGGTTGGATTCAGTTCCTCCGCTCGCTGGCCTGTGACAACAAGCTGAAAGTAGTTGTTGGTCATAACGTTGGCGCGGCAACTGATGGCAAGACTCTGTGGGTTCCTGCGCTGCCTGAAAAACTGACACCCGATGATCTGGTGCTGTTCAAAGGCAATGCGTTCCACGAAGTCGGACACATCCGTAAGAGCAACATCAAGTTCTTCCAGGCGTTCAGCAAGGAGCATGGCTCTTTCGCTCAATTCCTTTTGAATGCGTTGGATGACGTGTTCATGGAAGGCTCGATGGCTGCTTGGAAAAAGATGGCATCCCGTTACCTGCTTGACTCGACCATGGTTCTAATCAATCGCGGTCAGTTTCGGGATGGCTCGGCAAGTTTGGGTGAAGCAGTGGCTTGCTACTGCCTCGCCTACCTGACTGCCAAGCGTTGGCCTACCGTGGGCATTGCTGAAAGCCGTATCGAAGTCAATTTGCGCAAGCATTTGGCTGAGCATGCGGACAAAGTGATTCCTGCGCTCCGCAACCTTCTGGACGCCGAGTTTCCCGCCGTAAAGTCCACTGAGGATGGTGCGGCGCTGGCTCTTAAAATCATTGACCTGCTGAAAAATCTTGCAGAGCAAGAGCAATCCCAGTCGAGCCCATCTGACGATGGTGACGAAGGCCAGGATGCTGCCGAAGGCTCCAGCTCATCCAATCAAAGCAATTCCGACGAAAGCAACGACACCAAGTCCGATCCGCAAGGCGAAGGCAAGGGTGAAGCTAAGCCGGATGAATCTCAACCTCAAGGCGAGGGCAAGGGCGACGGTAAAACTGACGACTCCAATTCTGATCCGCGAGGTGAAGGAAAGGGCGACGGCAATACTGACGATTCCAAGTCTGAGCAAGGCGGTGAAGGTTCAGGCAAAGGCGAAGATGGTGCCGACGATTCCGACTCCAAGCCGAAAGGTGAAGGGAAGGGCGAAGGCAAAGCTGAGAATGCTGGCTCTGACAGTAACAGTGGTAATGCTGGCGAAGGTAAAGGCTCCCAAAACGACAAAGGCGAAAGTCAGAGTGGTTCGGGTGCTGATGCCAACAACGGCAAGTCGCTGCAACAGCTGGTCGAGGAAATGTTGAATGAACAACTGGGCAACCAGGAGGTGTTCGACAAGGGCTCGGCAATCAAAGAACTGGCCAAAGGCATCAGCAATGGTGCCAACGAGGCCTACAAGGGTCAGCCCGTCATTGAAGGGCTGGTTTTCGACTTCGCTACCGGGACAGGTAAGGCTGATGGCTTTGCCGATGGCATGCCTGTTGTGGAAGTGGATCGTTCGATGGCCAACGTCATTGCTGATGTGACTTGCCGCAAAGCTAATGTGATGGCCAACCGCCTTCGCGCACTGCTTGCAAATCGTGAAGAAACTGACGAGTACGCTGCCCGTAATGGCCGGCTGTGCGAGCGGAATCTGCATCGGTTTGCGTTGGACGACTCCCGCGTTTTTGCGAAAGCAGAAGAACGCGTCGAGGAAACCGCTGCCGTATCTATCACCGCTGACCTCTCCGGCTCGACCGCGATGATGCGTGATGGTTCGTCAGTTGCAGAGCAGATTCGCATTGCTTTGACCCTGATTGAAAAAGTGCTGCATGAGGTGGGTACACCTCGCGAAATCTTGGGCTTTGCCCCGAGCAGTGGTCAGCTCAACTGCATGGTGAAAACCTTCGGGGATAACCACCGTGTAGCGCTGGATCGCATCGCTGGTATGCACCGGCTTGTTGGTGGCAACAGCACCCCAATCGGTGCAGCTGTCCTGCAAGCAGGCGCTCGCCTGATGGGTCATGAAGCTCAGCGCAAGCTGCTTTTCGTGATCACTGATGGATTGCCAGATGATGTTCAGCACGCCCGTGAAATGACCAATACCGTCCTCCAGGGCGGCGTAGAGGTCATCTATCTGGTGATTGGTTCGGCCAAGACTTGCTCTTGGCTGCAATCGGCAAACATCAAGTTCGCAAATGCAGAAAACGCAGAAGGACTTATTCCCGCCTTGGTTTCCAAGGTGGCTGAGTTCCTAAAGTGAGATGTGGTAACTGATCAAGCCCCCAGCAATGGGGGCTGCTTGACCCTAGTGGGCTGAAAAAACATTCGGCTCACGCCGGATGTTTCTTGAGTTCATTGCAGCTCAACACGTCCGGCATCCGCCACCGGACGTTCAAAAAATTTCCCTGTGGCGGCAGGTGAGAGAAAGGCCATGACTCAGACCTATGTTTCTAAAGTACGTACCGCTGTAAACGACGACCAAGTTGTAGTGTTCAACCTGATGATTAGCTGCATGAGTGCCGAACGTCAGTTCGACCTCACAAAGCTGGGCATCAACGTGGATGAGCTGCCAAGCGCATCCCGTAAACTCGTACAGGAGAAAATTTTCCCGAAAGAGTTTCTGAACAACTACACACGTCTCCGCGACCGCGCCAACACCGTTCTGGACCGTGGCGCTGCCGTTCGGGTCGAAATGGGCGTTGTAAGCAGTCGTTCCGAAGCTGTTGCCAAGATCGAAGACCTGGAAGCCATCAAGGCTGACTGGGCCTCGCAGATCGAGAAAGACAGCCATCGCTACGCCAGCATCTGTAACGACCGTATCTCGCTGATCGCCGCTGAGGCGTACAGCGAGGGTGTTCCTGCCGATGTTGTAAACACGCTTGTTGATGCACTCCGTAAGCGCCAACCCACCTGGGAGCACTTCGTGAGCCGCATGAACTTCGCTTACTCACCTGTACCAATCAAGCTGGAACTGGACGAAACCAAGGCCGATTTTGACCCGGTTTTGTTCAAGGCTCAGCGCGAAGGTCTGGTGGCATTGCGTGAGGGTGTGTTTGGTGCTCTGGTTCAGTACCTGACCCGTGAGAGCAACGAAATCCTGAAAGTGTTGAATGGTAAGAAGCCGCACCACGGCGTCTACACCATCAACTACCGGACGGTAGCTCGTATCGGGCAAATTACTGAAAAGCTTCACGGCCTTGCCTTCGTTCACCAGCAAGTTGCGCCGTTGGCTTCGGTCATTGACGCAGCTCTGGGCTTCATGCCGAAAAGCGTGGAGGCGGACCTGGGCTTGCAGCCGTCGCAGTTCCTCAACCTGATTGCTTGCCTTGAAGCGATGGGCGACCAGCATGAACTGCTGGCTCGTCTGCGTGACAAGCAGCCGCTTGTTGATGTGAGCAACCAAATGCCGCCAGTAATGGTGGCTAACTCGCATGCAGTCTCGAACGGCATCGCGCAGCAAGCTGTTGCTACAGCGGGCAACAACAATGGTGCAGTTCAGCAGTCCGCTGCTGTGATTGCGCCGGTTGTAACCGCTTCGGTGGCAGAAGAAGCTGAAATGGAGTCCTCGCAAGAGGTCGAAGTGGAGGCTGAACCTGCTGTGAAAAATGGCTTCATGGGCCTCGGCTTCATGGGCTCCTCGCTGTTCGATTGATCTGTAAACCCTTCCACCCCGTATGGGCACACCACGCCCTACGGGGTAGTGGTGCGCCTCTAGAGGACACCGCAATGCAAGCAATCGATCTGTTCGGCAATGTTGTCGAAACCAAAGAAGCATCCAAACCCAAAGCTCCTACGGCGTCGAAGCCTAGCGCTCCGGCAAAGATGGATCGTCGCAAAATCTGGGGGCACGGCGGATACCTCGCCACCCTGGAGGATGATGACAATTTGTCCATGACTGGAACCGAGTCGTTTACAGAGAACGCGACAATCGAGAGGTTGGAGCAAGCGCTGTTTATGGCTCCGGTTATCAGGAATGGGGAGTGGGTCGAAGATGGACTGTTCTACTCCTACCGGATTACCAAGCCTGTTATTGGGCAGCGTGAGTTCGGTAAGAGAGGTTCGCTCCTGCATGACTGCACGTTGTACATGGTCCAATCCAGCGCCCAGCGGGTTCTGGAAGAAACCTATGACGACACAGGTTCATGGCTGCCCAAGTGGGCCTACTGGTTGTTCTGTTATCGACTCCGCAAGGCAGACGAGAGAGAAGACCCGTATGAACTGCTCAAGGCCTTCACTGCTGTTATGACGCAACACGACTTCCTCGACGCATCCCGAAAGGGTGAGTCGTTGCGTCGGATCACGAAGCGTCTACACATGCAGAAGAAGCGTGCTGCTGGCCGAAATGCCGACACGCCTCATGAAGAACTGGACGATGAACTGGAACTGAAATCTGCCTGAAAAGGCAATCCCCTGCCTCTCTCGGCGGCAGGGGTTGATGCCACCTACGTGTGTGCATTATCGAGGCGACCGAGCGCCTTTGGAGAAAGAAATGAAAACTCAAACCGCTCAAATGAGCTTCGCTGAAAAAGCATTCGTTGCGATCTGCGGCCTTGTCTGGCGCATGCTTCGAATGTTCGATCCTCACCCGATCCAGCGTTACTTTGCAGCGAGGGTCAACGTAATCGGTCAGCCGATCAGCAAGCTTCACTCGCTGAGTCCGGCTGACGCTACAGACCACATCTGCCGCATCAACAACAACCGCATGAAGGAAGGCGAAGGCTTTCTCGCAAAGCGCGGTGATTTGTTGAAGGTGTACAACCCTGCTAACGGAAAGTTCGTTTATCGCTACGCCCAAGGGGCCGGCGAGCTGCGAATCCGTTACAACGAGCTGGGCCTCGACTACGACGCGAAGTTGGAGTTGGGTGTCCTCTATGATGAAGTCGTTGAACTCCAGATGTAGTGGTCAAATAATTTCGGACACTGCGATAGGTTGTTTTGCCTGTTCCTGCTCGTAAGCCGTTGGCGGCTGGTAGCCAAGACTCGAGTGCAGACGCACGTTGTTGTAAAAGCCGACGATGTAGTCGGCGATATCTGTCATCGCCTCGGCGTGATTGGCGTAGTCACGCTGCCAGATCCGCTCCATTTTCAGGTTCAGAAAGAAGCGCTCCATCACCGCATTGTCCCAACAGTTACCCTTGCGGCTCATGCTCATCACCAAGCCATGCCGCTCAAGCACGGCCCGATGGGCTGCGCTGGCGTACTGGCTGCCCCGATCCGAATGAACGACCAGTCCCGCAGCGGGCTGGCGTTGCGCAATCGCCATCTGTAACGCCGAGCAGACCAGTTCTGCTGGCATGTTCGGCGCCATCGCCCAACCGACGATCTTGCGCGAGTACAAGTCCATTACCGCGGCCAGATACAGCCAGCCGCTGCGTGTGCGGATATAGGTGATATCGGCGACCCAGGCCAGATTGACCGCTTCAGGATTGAACTGCCGATTCAGAATATTGCCCGCTATCGGCAGGTCATGCTTGCTGTCTGTTGTATGGACAAACTTGCGCTTCCAGGTTGGACGGAGTTGGTGTTGAGCCATCATTCGCCTGACCCGATAGCGCCCCACGTAGACGCCCTGGGCCTTGAGCGCTGCCTGCAAGCGACGGCTGCCGTAAGCCCTACCATTCGCCATGAACAGGGCTTTTAGGGATACGACCACCGGACACGCCTTGATCGGCCGCAGCTGGCGGCTCCGTGCGGCGTAATACCCCGAACGGCTGACCCCGAGCAGCCGGCAGAGCCTTGTGGTCATGGCCTTCTGTTGCTCCTGAGCGATCACGCGATGGATCACTTCATTTCCCGGGCAAAGAAGGCCGATGCTTTTTTTAACAGATCGTTATCCTGTTTCAGCTGACGATTCTCGGCTTCGAGCTGGCGGATCCGCTGCTGCTCGGGTGTCAGCGGTTTACCTATCCCAGGTTGCCCGGATAGCTCTGCTTCGTACTGTTGAACCCAACGACGAACTGCCGTCTCACCAAGATCCATATCCTGGCAGATCTGAGGAATGCTCAGGCCTTGTTCCTTAACCATCTGAACGACTTGCAGCTTGAAGCTGGCGTCGAACCCTCTGCGTTTACGGCTCATACATGACTCCTCTGTCGGTGGATTTTCCACCTATCGAGGTGTCCAGGGAAATTAGACCACCACAAGGTCATGAAGGCGAATACCGCCGACCGCGAGTTTTACCTCATGTACCAGGACCGCTCTGTCTCCAGCCGTCAAAGCCGTGCGCTTGGCTGGTACATGCTCCTGGGTGGTGTTTTGATCACGCTGGTTTCCTCTGCTGTTGGCGGGGTAAGCCAAGTTATCGAAACCTTCTTCTAACGTTTGGTGACTCCATAGGCCTTGGCCTGTGGGTGTCACCCCGAAGCCCATTGCGAAGTGAGTTTCGGGGTGACACCCACAGTAAGCGAGGCTCCGATGACACCGAACGTAATAGACGTAGATCACTTCCGCTCAATCGGAGTGACGTTTCTCCCGAACTTTCAAGGCGGGGCGGTAGGTGTCATTGCACGCTATGACCTCCCCAAGCTGTTCTACCCTGCGTCATTTGGTGAGCCGCAACTCAAGGTCATCATCGACAAACTGAACTGCAACTTGAGGGCGACATACCGAGGGTGTGGTTACTACGGTAGCTGCCCACCCGGAGAGCACGACTTATTCGACAGCAACGTATACGTACTGTTCGCTGACAATGAGTTCTACGAAGACTATCGAAACGGCAGTGTTGCGATCTGAGAGGGGGACCCGATCAGATTAACTGCGCGTGCGCCTGGGCACGTCGAGGGGGGTACGGTTGGGTAAGCACCGGACCCCCTGGCGTTTCTGCACACAGTTCGGTTGCGGCAGAAGCATGGGCACCTTCAACCTGTTATCAGACACAGGAGGCTCCCTTGATCCCATTCGCCGAAATCGACCACGTACTCATCTTCTTCTCGATATTCCTCTGCTTCACCCTATCGATCACACGAACTCTGAGCGCCTGGAAGGCACTCGGGGCGTTTTCGTTCGCCTGCGTTTTCATCCTTGCCGATGGGCACTTCTGGCTTGGTGAAGTGATATTGCCGGAGGGGCGAAACCCTCAAATCGCAACAGTGGGACTGATGATTCTCACGCCTATCCTGATGCTCCTTTTCGCGGTAGTTCGTTGGTTGCGTAGCTTCGACCGCATCATCATGGCCTTCGCCAGCTTGAGTGTTCTGGCCACATCGGTGCTGTTCCATTTCGTGCTCGTACAGCAGGTGCTTCCTAGTTGGGCAAAGGATGCTGCGTGGGGGAATAGCTTTATGCTCTCGACTCCCAGTGCAGCCATCAAGGCGGAGTGCAAGTCTGCCGGCCTCTCATGCTGGGGATTAGATGAAATCGTTTCTGGCGAGCTGCCAGGGGCATTCAAACAGCAGGTTGAAGGGGTACACACCTTTTACGAAGTCAACACGCCGGACGGGGAGGTGGGGCACGGGTTCGGCGTGTTCAATGACCTAGGGCAGGACGGTGTTGCTGTAGTCCTTTACCACCGGAATGGCCCGGATGTTCGTGTGATCGCTGATCCCAAAACGGGGGTCAGAATTCACGGAATGATCCGCGATCTGTTCTACCTCTTAGATACGACTGCGCACGGGGTTTGGATTGGCGGGGCGTTATTATTGATTGCATTCCATCGTAGACGTTTTGCAATTAGGGCTGCCCATGCTGGTTGACTTTGAAGGCCTTCACCGTGAATACCTTGTTGGCGCATTAGCCAACAATGTGTGGCTGTACAAGCCAACCAATGATCGCGATCCCCGAAAGGGTATTTATCCAAGCTCGCACCAGATATTCAGCAATGCAGGGTTGCAGGTCGCCCTGTGTGTGTACAACTCGGTCAACGATGCAAGACAGTGCGTAGGAGTAAGTCACTGCCTGTACCTGAACTTCTCCCGTAAGGTTGATGGGACTTACCTACTCAACAATGATCGAGCGAGGATTACATTCAACCTCGACCTTGGTGCGGCCAGCGAGCTATCCAACTTTGTAACTGGGGAGGCCGATGATTTCAGCTATCGGGCCGTCCGCTCAGGCAGAGCGCCAAAGGGTGTCAGAGGTGTTGCTGTCGTTAGGGCCGGCAAGCGTATTGTGAGCTTGTGCGCTGACGCCACGCAGGACGGGCAGGGGACTCGAATCGAGATTGAACTAGACAGAGCTGCACAAATCGCAATAGCCGCACACTGCCTCGCATATGGGAGGCTTCTTTACCCATCGCTCAGCGATGCTGCCGTCCAGTCGCTAATGGCCCCCCCTCGAAATGTCCGCGCATGCGCGGAAAAATCCACAGGCGATGGGCCGATTGCAGAGGTGCCAGACCAAGAGCGAGCGCCGACTATGCCTGCACGGGAAGCACTGTCCGGGCACGCGGCGCCTTCCCCTGAGTTGGCGCGACTTGGAAAAGTGGTTTGGGCTATCGGCAACCAGAAATGGCCGCGCATGACCCGCGATGCGCTCAAGGCAATCCAGTCCATCAAAGACGCCAGCCGTCTGCAAGAGCTAATCGATCAGGGAAATGCTGGTGACTTCCGGGGCTGGGATTCATACCTGGAATAGTTTTGCCGTCCCTGCGTCTGATTCGCTGCCCTTTTCAGGGGCACTAGATAGATATGGACATTATCGATATTCCTGCACCGACAGTTCAGCAACATAACGCTCAGCTTCCTCGCGAGGTGGAGATAGTCCGCGAGGTGGACAGAATTCTTCGCCTGCGACTATTTCCAAGCGAGCGGGTCTGGGTCGATGTGCGATTCGACTACGGCATGGCCGAGCATTCTTCGTCCAAGGTCACGCTCATGCAGATCAATGGCGAGGTTCATGGAATTGCTGAAATACGATTCCAGGGGCTATTCGTGTGGCAGGACTTCTCGACGTTCTTTCATGAGGTGGTTCCTCATGAGCTGGCGCATGTGCTGATGGAGGTTCGCTGCGCTGAGCGCGGGGTCAATCTCGACAAGGCGCACGGCGATGAATGGGTTGAGCTTGTCTTGGATATAAACCCCGACGCAGAGCCTGCCGCAAAGGTTAAAGGCAGCTTCGACGAGAGGCCAGTCAAGTTGCAGAAGGGTGGAATTGCTTGTGAGTGCGACTGTGACGATCATGCAGCATTTGTGGTTGTCCCTAATACACCGGCTACCGCAATGAAGCTAAAGGCTGAGGACTTGTGCTGTTCAGAGTGTCACTCTGCATACCGGCGTGTCCAGAAACAGCAATGGCCAGCCGTGATCGTATCTGCGCTTAGTTTTTATGAAGCCGTCATGGAGTTAAAGACCCATAACGCGCCGCTATCAAGGTAATTTGAATGTCTTCTTTTTTGCCGTTTGATGAAAAGATTCTAATTGGCTACTGCTCTCAGGGTGAGGCAATCGATTGGAGCTTCCCGCTATTAAACAATTTTAACGGGGTTTATCTAGGTACAAGCGGATCAGGTAAGACCTGGACACTGCGGAATATGATTGCTCGCGTTTATCGGCGTGGAACTACTTTTCATATTGTCGATGTTAAGGGCGACTTCCAAGCTCAGAACTTTATCTCTCAAGGGCTTGGGCATTTAGTGTCGGAAAGCGATTTCAACGTCATTAACTTTTCTTACTTCGATGGCGGTTCGTCTTTAAACCCACTTCAAGTTCCCCGCAGCCAAGATGGTGGCGGAGTAACGATGACAATCGAGGCGGTTAAAGAGCTTGCCATAAAATTCAACCCGAAGCTTGGCTCTACTCAGCTAGGCTATTTGGGAGAAGTCCTGAAATCCGTATACACGGACTTCGGCATAGATCACGAAGATGAAACCTCCTGGGGGAAGAAGGCTCCTACATTCGTCGATGTTTATGACAAGCTGACCCTTGTTTATCAGTGCATTGTCAGCGGCCTCGATTCTGGCTCTGTCGGCACCATCATGAATGAAATTGGCCGTGCAAAGCGCAAGATGCTTTCCTCAATTCGCAAGGCGGAGGACGAGGAACAGGACGCCGATTCGATTTCACTCTTGTGCCAAGAAGAAGCTGACGTTGCTTGCAATGTGATTGCAGGAATCATCAAATCCCAGCTCACCTATGATGAGCTAAGTCGTAACGGAGTTGGTGAGGAATGGCAGCACTGGAATAAGACCTCTGTTTATTCATTGAGAGATACGATTGGCCAGATGGTTGATAGCCGGTTGTTCACTGGTGAGGCCTCCAAGGTTCGCGAGGGGATGATTAACGTCTACAACATGACAAACATTTCTTCGGCGCATCAGCAGATCATGATGGACATTATCGCGAGGCGTATTTTTGCGATGGCTGTTCTAAAGACCAAGCTAACTGGCAACGTTGACCCAAAGAGCGCTGGCCACATCCTGGTTTGTGACGAAGGCAAGCACGCAAAGGCTATCTCCAAACAGCCGCTAAGCCCGGTAAACCGGATTGCAACCGAGGGTCGCGGTTTCGGACTTGGGGTCTGGATGGGTGTGCAGCAGCCTGACCAAGTGACCCAAGATCAGCTGCGGAACTTCGCGTTTTACTTTCTGCTTAAAACGCCTGAGTCCAGCTCTAAGGAAATGCAGCGGATGTTCAGCCTCAAGCCGAATCAGCTGAAACAGTTAGAGTTTCGCGAGAACTGCCTTTATAGCGCGGGGCAAAAGTACGTCTGCGTCCGACAATTCAAAGAGGACTGATTTATGCGTCAAGTCTCCATGGCTGTTCTGTTCGCAATTGCCGTAGCCGGGTGCTCTGCGCACACGGGGGGGGAAATGCCGAAGCAGAGCAAGTCCCAGCGCGAGGCGCAGATTGAGCTTGCGGCCCAGGCTGTAAAAGCCGGGAACTTCGAGCACGCGGAGCGCTTGCTTGGCAGTTACATGTACCGCACCCCAGATGGTGAGCTGCTATTCAAGTCGCTGGGGGTGAGTTCGGATGTGGAGAAGAAGGCCGTAGATACCGTTGCCCTCTTGCTCTGGGATACGGGAAGGGATGGCACGCTTGAGGTTTTTTCGAAGCGTTATCTTCGAGGGTATGAGCGTGATTCCATGCTTTGTCGTCTGGCAGAGCGTGATGGCGTATATGAGCAGGCCTACAACTGCTGGAACGATTTAGGCGATGTTGATCGGGCGCGGCGCGTAACACGCACTGAGAGCGCCCTGCGGGTTCTCAAGGATTGATAAAGGAGGCTATGCCTCCTTTTCTTTATCCGGTTCTTCTTCGTCTACGTCATTGTCGCCCTGCACTGTGTTGTCAGTCGTTGCGCTCGTAATCCGCACGCGGTATGCGGCGGCGCCCCACTTCTCTTGCAGCCCAGGCCGTAGCTTCTCTAACTCCTGCTTCTGGATCATGAGCACAGCCCTAAATCGCGTGCTTCCGATGCGGCAATCATAAAGCCCGTACTCTGACTCGAAGCTCTTGTAGCTGGTCATTAGCAGGCCTAACTGGTTCAGCCTTTGGCTGATCAGGCGCGAGGCCGGGTGAGTAAACGTGCGTGTTTCGTGGTCGAGTTGAAGTTTTCGATTCAACTCGACAGGCAGATGCTTGCCAAGAAGCTCAAGCACTGTGGACATAGGCGTGATCACATACTCCAATGCCGGAGTAGTCCACCCACCAGCATGGCCGGCTTTGTTCAGGTATCCGTTAATGTTCAGCTCGCAGATGGTGTCGAGCAGTGCTTTTTCTATGGATTCCATCTGCTCATCGGTGAGGCTTTCAACTGCTGCTGCCTTTTCTTCTTTAATTGCGTATCCGTCACACATCCTCAGTGCCTGGATCAGCGTTTCGGTTCTGTTGCTGGCGCCGATTGGTAGGTTTTCAGGGTCGTGGTAATAGCGGAGGGCAAGCACCAAGATATTTCGGTCTTCCTCTGGAAGCTCTCGGAATTCTGGCTGTGTTGAGACGATATAGGCCGCGTACTTGTTGTGGTGGGTCGCGTTTACGTTCTTGCCCCAAGTGTCGCCGTTCTTCTTGTAAGCCAGAAGCTTGTCCAAGTCGTGAGCAAGGCCTGCGATTTGAGCTAAGGGCTCAACCTTTCCGCGCTCTGCAAAGTACGCCTGTACCTTTTTTGCCACGGACAGCGAGTGCTCGAACAGGTCGGTGTCTGCGTGGTGGCCGCCGATGCTTGCGGGCACATCAGGGTGCGCCTTTAACATGGCATAAATGCAAATGTAGAGGCGCTTGTGTGGGGTCAGCTCGACACCTTCGCGAGTGCCAACCGTGGCTTTGTCGATACGGTAGAAATTCTGCTCGTAGGGTGACTTGTCGATCTTGCCGCCAGCCCATTCGCCTTTGGATTTGCCTGGGTATTTGGGAAGGATCACCATCAAATCTGAACCTTTGATTTCAGCGCTGTTGACGCCGTGAACCTGTTTGGCCTTGGTGGCGACAGGCTCATTGCTCTGCTCTGGTTTTCGAGCGAAGTGCTGAAACCCAAAGTAGGTTCCGAGGAACGCAACTCCGAAGTACAGCCCACCCTGGAGCATGATCAGCAGCAGGGCTGCGACGGTGCCCGTGAATCCTCCCGCTGAAACAATCTGCTTGGCCCAGGCGGGCTTGAACTGATACCAGTTGCCTGCGAGAGCCGCCGCCTGCACGTCGAGGTGCTGATTCGTCTGGATCAGGTAGTACGCGTACACCATCAGGGCCACCAGGGCACATACGGCAGTGGCAAAAATCCCAGTGTTTTTCTTGACCGTTGGTTTGCTCGCCATTGGGGCCTCCCGAAAATTCAGAAGCCCATGGTGGTGAAAAATTTTTCTTGATTCCACTCAACTACCTGCCGTTTTGGGGGCTCCTTGAATGCACTAGGAGAAATACACCCCTGAAAACCGTTCGAGGTAGTCGTGAAGAAAACTCTAGTCGGCCTAGCCGTTGCCCTCTCTGTAGCCAACGCACACGCATACAGCGATGCAGCGATGGCCAGCGCCGAAGGGCTTTCTGTTTTTGACCGCGTGTACGAAGCAGGTAAGGCGCAAAGCGTCACCGGCAGTGTTGAGTACCACAAGACACAGCCGGCCCCAGCTGCCGTGATCGATCTGTCACTCGATGCCCCAGTGATTTCCGTCGAGGAAACCGAAACCGAGCGTCGCTATCGCGAGGTTCTTTCTGATCTTGAGCTGAATAAGGCCAAGCTCGAAGCGGCAAGGGTCGATGCAGAGCGGGTTGTGGAAAACGCCCAGGCCGAGGTGATTGCCAAGGCAAACGAGCGCGTTGGCATTCTCGAACAACAGCGAGCCTCCATTCAGGGGCAGCTGGATCAGATCAAAGAGCAAGAGCGCCGCATCAATCAGGCGCTGGAGCTGAACGAATCTGCTATGGCGGAGGCTTCCCAGCTCAAGGCCGAGGGCGCCAATCACGTTGCGATGATTAAGCAAGAGAGCCAGCAGATTCTGATGATGGCTGAGAGCAGCGCAGTCGCTATCGAGTCGGCGGCAAAGAAGCGAGTCCAGCTAGAGCGCATCGATCCGACTGTGGTCCTCAATGAGCCGGTCAAGGCCGAGTATCAGTCCGCAACGATGGAAGAAATTGCACGCGGCCTCATGCCGGCAGGCTGGCGTGTGCAGGTGGAGTTCAGTAATCGCCCGGAGCTGGCTGATCGCCGCTATCAGTTCATTTCAACTGACCCTCGCGACCTCGCGCTGCGCAAGCTGACCACATCGGTGCGCGACTCCCGTATTCGCTTTGCCTACTTCTGGGACCTGACCGATGCCAACGGCAACCCTGCACCAATGCTCCTGATCACCGACCGCGACAAGTAAGGGACACTCACAATGATGCAAGTTAAATCGAGACTGGCCCTGGCCTTGTCATTTGCGGCAGCGCTGGCCGGGTGCGCCAGCCAATTTGATATGGATGCTGAAACCCAATATGGGGATTTGACGCCGGATCGTGAAGTGGCAATGCAAGCTGCTCGCGGTACGACTTTCGTGCGTGAGATTCGCACCGAAGACATGGCGATGCAGCGCCCAATCTTCCTCACCTCGCAGAGCATGTCCCTGCGCTCGGTACTCCAGGAAACCCTGCCGGGATACTCGATCATTCCGCGTGGCTCGGTAAGCCTTAACGACCCCATCGATGTTGCCTCTCAGGGCATGAACCTCAATGACTTTATCGAGTACATCGAAGGCACGCGTGACCTGAATATCGAGCTGGAGGGCAAGCGCGTCTATGTCTCCGACTTCGAAACGAAGCAGTGGAACCTTTCGGCATTTGCTACGACGCGTAACATCGACAGCATCGTTACTTCGAAGCAGTCTCGCGGCGCCCAGGCGGGCGACGACAGCTCCCAGGCTGAAAACGACATTACTGGATCGACTATCGGCATAAACCTGTCCGAAGACGAGTGGCAAACCATCATGGATGGCGCACGCCGGATCATCGGTGCCCCGCAGCCGGATCAAGCTGGCCCTAGCGCCCCTACTGGCGGCGCAGACAGCACAGCGGTTGGTGCTAGCGGAATGCCTTCCGGTGCCACCCAGATGCCTGATGGCAGCACGATGGTCGGCCTGAACTTCGGCCCTTCGGTTGAGCAGATCGCTCAGCCGCTCAACGATGGCCGGCAGGCTTTCATTGAGGGTATTCGTTCGGTCGGTGTTGTTACGGCAGGCGGTAAGCCCTCTCAGATGCGAATTCTGGATCGCTATCTCAAGAAGGCAGTTTCTGACGCCACCAAGATCGTGAACGTGCAGGTAAAGGCATACGATGTTGTCCTGAAAGATGGAAAGCAAAAGGGTATCAACTGGGACGCAATCAGCCTTGGCAGTATCTCGGGCAACCTGTTTAACGTAGGCCTCGCCAACCAGTCTCAAATCTTGTCTGGCGGCGGTTTCTGGAACCTCACCGGCACTTTCACCGGGGACCGTGGAAACGCGAGAGCATTCCTCAGCTTCCTCGAAACGTTCGGGCGGGTAGAACTCCAAGATCAGCCTAACCTAACCGTGCGCAACGGTGTTCCGGCACAGATTTATGCGGGCGAGGAACTGACCTATATCTCGGACGTTGAACAGAGCCAGGACGAAAGCGGCAACATCACAGTAACGCCGAAGCTGGCGCGCTTGAAGGTTGGTGTAACCCTCGCGGTCACGGTTCGCGTACTTGAAGACGAGCGTCTTCTTGTGGATGTGACGCCGGTAATTGCAAACCTCAATTCCTTCGACACCATCCAAATTGGCGATTTCAGCTTCGAGACTCCGCGCATTGCGCTGAAAGAGTTCTCCACTCAACTGATCTGTAATTCTGGTGAGTCGGTTCACCTTGGCGGTCTGATCACCGAGAAGCTGGATAAGGCGCTGGAGCAGCTGCCGTGGCAGAACAAAGTCACCAAGGCGCTCGTTAATCCGCTGTTCCAGAACCTCAACAACCAGCTTGAGCGTCGCGAGCTGGTGCTGGTTGTTACTCCGACAGTTGTTGAGGGCACTCGCTGATGGCCAAGTTCAGCCTCGGTAAGCCGATAACAATCGGTGGCGAGGAAGTCGTTGTTGTCCGCGACGTTCTAGGCTCTCTGCAAGCTGACAAGGCCACGGAAACGTTTGCGATTGTGGAGCCCCGAGGTGTAGACGGGCGCCCTGCAATCTACGTTTCCGAGAATGATCTTTCTCGCCTCCGTGATGACTATCCGGGGGTAAAGGTCTACGGCCTTTGGCAGATTTTGTTCTACAACGATGCGGTTCGCCTCGGTGCTCCGCTGGTAACGTTCCAGCTCACCGATTCAGGTGGCCTGTACCTGCTGATTGACGCAACGACTGACATGGATTCGCCGGAAAGCATCCTGTCGTCCGGCGAATACCTGAATGGCTACATCCCCGACAACTTTGATGTAGACGTTAGCACCGCGAACGTCATCAACGTTGACCTCCAGGACCTCAAGCTTCCACCTCAGCCGGCTTATACCCGCCTGGAGCAAAGCGGCAAGTTGAAGGCGGAGAACAAGCGGCGCTGGTTCGTAGTGGGCAGTCTTTGCGGGCTCATTCTGGTGGTAGCTGCTGCTGCCAACTATGGCTTGCAGACCATCTACAAGAGCCACATGGCCGACTACAACACAAAGCGAACTCTCATTGATGAGCTGGAGGGTCGTGTCAAGTCGCTGGCTTCTGAGCGCCTGATCACTCGCCCAGATGACTCAGCGATGCTGTCGCAGCTGTTCAAGTTTTTTGAGCTTTACCCCATGTCGATTACACCGCCGCTCACTGACGACATGAAGATTGGCTTCGCAGGTTCGCATGTTCTGGTTACGCCCAGAAATGCCCCCGTCGATCCCGCGTCTGTGATCCCAGGTGTCGTGTCCGAACTTCAACCAGACCTCTCCTATCGGGTCACTATCAGTGAGCCGGAAGGGGATGAAGGCATTGATTCACTGGGGGTTACGTCCGAATGAAGAAGTCGTCTGTATCGGTACTCAACGGCATGAGCAGCGGCATGATCGCGGCCATCCTGGGCACTCTGGTCCTCTGCGTTTTTGTCACTCTCAAACTGGAAGCCACTCGGGAATTGCCGAGCGATTTCGCACGTCTGGATAAGGACATTCAGGAGGCACAGGCCCATATTTCCGACTACGTGGCTGCGCCTGTTCTTCCGCCTCTGGAGGAATCCTGGCGTGAGGTATCGGCAGCGCTGGAGTTAAGCGGCCTCGAATTGAAGCCGGATGACGGAAGCATGGCGAACGGCTCTGTCAGCTCTTACGTGGGGCCGTTGCGGTACTGGGGTGGCATGGTCGATGGGGATGCAAGAACCATCTTGGCTGTTGTCAAAAAAATTCAGGAAACCGAGCCCGTTTACCTACTCGACTACAGCATGGGTGACGGTGAGTTCAAAATGTACTTGGCAGTCGTGGGTATCTGAGCATGAAAAAAGTAAGCGTATTCGCACTCGCTGTGGCAGCAACCATTTCGAGCGGCGCCTTTGCTGAGGGGGCGGAGGATAGCTTGCTATCCCGCAACCGTACCCTGCAAGAAATGGAGTACAACCGGGACCGGCTGAAAATTCAGGCTGAAATGGCCAAGTCTTTTAAAGACATGAGTGACGCCGGTTTCATCGTGGACCCGCAGGGCGTCCCGAAGGGTATCGGTGACATGGAGCGCTTGGCCCTTGAGGTTCGCCGCCGAGGTGGTGCCCCGAGCGCTCAAGGCTACAACCCATCTGACCCCTTCAACGGTGCCGACCCAGTAATCCCTGTTCCAGCTGGCCAGGGTTTGTTCGGTGAGTCTGCCTTCACGGCTCCGTTGCCTGAGCCTGTTCGCCCCGAAGCCGCAAAGCCTGCTGAGCCCGAGCAGGAGAAGGTTGAGGTGGTTGAAAAGCCTTCCGAGCGCGAGAAGGCCGAAGGCAAAAAGATTCTTCGTCTTGTCGAGCTTCGTGGGAGCACCGCTGTGTTCTTCACCAATGAGGGCTTCCAGGAGGTGCAGGTCGGCCAGAGCATTTACGACCAGAAACTCACCAAGCTGGGCGTGGACAGCGCGACCCTCAAAGGCAAAGACGGTTCTCGCGTAGTTCGTATCGACTGGACGAAATCCGTCCGTTATGCGGACGACTGATCATGAGCTATCACACGGATAAAATCCGCCATGCCCAGAGCAAGGTCTACGAGCACCTTGTAAGGGGTGGCAAGGTCACACCTCAGATCGCTGAGAGTCAGCCTGTTTCCGAATCCATGGCGGCGATCATCACTGACGCTGTTCGAGTGGCCAAGGATGACAACGCAGTTGCTGAGGCTGCCGCAGTTGCGTTGAGCATGTTCTACCTTTCGGTAACAGAAGAAGGTCTGCCGATTCACTGCGCCGGACCGCAGGATAGTTGGCTCGCCTATAGCGACTATCTCTGCGTCACGAACCCGTTTGATTCCCAGATGGTCAGCAGTGCAACTGCGTGGGCTCGCCGGGAAGATATTCCGGTCAACAGCATTGGCGTGGTTTCCAACAGCTACCTCTCTCAGGTCAGGGCTGTTTACGGTCAAGACGACACAGCCCGGATCGAAGCAGTAGATGACAAGCTAGCCCTCCAGCAAGTCGAGGACCTGATTCGTTTGGCTGCCCGCATGGACGCGAGTGACGTTCATTTTGTGCCAAACCAGTCAGACAAGGTTGATCTGCTGTTTCGCATCGACGGCATCTTGCGGGCACAGCGCAAAGTCGAGCTGCCTCTGTACGAAACGATGGTGCGTGCCGTCCTCGAACAGCGTTGCCAAGTCCCTTTGCACACCCTGGATCAGCAGGATGGAAAGTTCGAGCTGCAACTCGATAGCAACAAGTCGATCAACCTTCGTGTCTCTACTTTGCCAGTAAGCCGCCGTTCGGAAACCTCTCCGAAAATGGTAATGCGCTTGCTGGGCAACAACACAACGCTCGCCAATCTTGGTCGGCTTGGTATGTCCAAGGCTAACTTCGAAAAGCTGGTGCGTTTTGGAAACTACCCGAACGGTATGCTGGTCATGACCGGCCCTACAGGTAGCGGTAAAACTACTGCGCTTTACGCGCAGCTGATCAACATGCAGAACACCAATCCCAACCGAAACTTCCATACGGTTGAGGACCCGGTAGAAATGCAGCAGCCCGGTATGAGCCATACCGAGGTCACTGACATTCTTACGTTCGCCAAAGCTCTGCGTGCCCTTTTGCGCCAAGACCCTGACGTGATTCTTGTAGGTGAAATGCGTGACGAGGAAACCGCTGAGCTTGGCTACAAAGCAGCGATGACCGGCCACCTCGTTCTTACCACTCTCCACACGAATAACGCGCACGAATCCATCGGGCGCCTGGAGCGTATGGGGATCGGCATTGACCTCATCGTGACCAATACCACGGCGTTCCTCGCGCAGCGTCTGGTGCGATGCCTATGCCCTGCGTGCAAGGTCGAGTACCGGCTTCAAGAGGATCATGCGCGCTTGAAGCAGTACGGCCAGAATCCGGCATTTTCCGCGCTTAAAGGCGAGGCAAAGGTCTTCAAGGCAAAGGTCGGCGGCTGCGAGCAGTGCGGCTTCTCTGGAGAGAAGGGGCGCCACAGCATCATAGAAATTCTTGAGCTGACTGCTGATGTTCAGGTGGCTCTGTTGAATGGGGCAAACCCGGCAATCCTGCGTCGCAAGCAAATCGCCGAGGGCACATTCCAAGACCTTTGGGATGACGGACTTCGGCTTATTGCAGAGGGGGTTATCGGCTTCGAACAGCTTGAAGCTCAGCTCAAGCCATACGAAGTGGATCGAGTTGAGGTGAATGCACCTTTGGGTTCAGGGCAATCTACTCCTGTTCCAGTTCGAGCATCTGATCATCGTCAAGGCACGTCCGCTCAACCGAACCTTTCCTCGCTTTAAAGATTGACCACCCAGGAGAAATACCAATGCAACAAGAAGCAGTCGAACAGGCAGTACAGATGGCTAACGCAAACCCCAAGATCAAAGCCAAGAAGGCTCAGGGCGGCTTCACCCTGGTTGAACTGGTAGTTGTACTCGCAATTCTGGCGCTGATCATCGGCGTTATGTCCTCTGGCCTGTTCCAGTCCAAGGAAGATGCCAAGGTTCAGGCTGCGAAAACGCAGTTGCTGAAAGACTTCCCGAGCGCAATCACTCGTCTCGTCACCATGTCGAACAAGTGCAACAACACCACCATTACCTTCGACAAGATGGTGGAACGTGGCGCACCGGAAGAAACCGTTTTTGGCGGTGCTTGGACTGTGAGCACTGCTGGCGGCAACACGGCAACTGTGACCTACCCGCTTGACCTTCAAGACACTGGTCTGGCAACCAGCCTCAAGGATTCCCTGGCAACCGCCCCGAACGTTAAGTCGGTCACTGGCACCACTGCTCAGGTGGTTGTCGCTTACCGCTGCAACTAAGTCGGGTGACTGGAAATGGCGTACTTCGTTATCAAGCACATTGGCCCGGATGGAAGTTTCCAGGCCAAGCCCATTGAAGCACTGACAAGGGAGGAAGCCATTTCCAGGTCCGGCTTGCAAAGCCGGAATATTCAGAGCGTTGAGGTAGACCACCTTGGCGCTATCAAGGCGGCGCTTACCGAAAAGCGCCTGCCTCTAACGGAACAGGTTCTGTCGCTAGTAACAATCGCGTCGAAGCTGGAGTCTGGCAAAACGCCAGGGCGTGCAATCAGTGAGGCGGTAGACCTAAAGAAGCTAGGTCTGACCCAATCTGACCTGAGCGCTTGTGAACGGCCATCTGACTACCTCAAGGCGATGCGCTTCGACGACACGGCCATACTCCTGGCTGACGCGGGCGAAAAGTCCGGCAACCTATCCGACTCGCTGAAACGAGCGGCTACAGTGCTGCGGGATCGCATGAAGACCCAAAAGGAATTTGCAAAGCCAATGAAGACGGCTGCGCTGAACTTTGTGGTCGGTATCAGCGCCGGCATTGGCTTTCCTATTTTTGGCGGGAGCATGCTGCGTGAGTTCATCTACAAGCAGAAGTTTCCGATCACTCCGACTTCTCTGAGTCACCTGCTCATGTGGCTCGAAAATTTTTACATGACCTATTGGCCCGTCATGGTTGCCATCCTGGTTGCTGCATTCATTTTCAGAACCAAGGTTTGGGATTCGTGCCGCAGATGGCCTGTTTTCAGGCTTTTTGATGACCGGCTTCGATGCAAGCGCGGCCTAGAGTTCGTGCAGACATATCAGCTGCTAACCGCATCCGGGTTTACCACGCCCCAGGTTCTTCGGTTCATGCTTGAGCGGTCTAAGGGCCGTCAACGAGCCTTGTATGAGGATGCCTTGGAGCGGAACAAGGAAGGGCGCGAGCTTGGCTTGGTCTTTGAGAGTGATGAGTGGCCGCAAATCATTCAACAGAACCTCAAAGGATTCGAGCAGCAGCAAGTTGATGGCCGGTCCCGAATTCTCTCCAACCTTTCAGAAGCTCTGACTGAAATGTTCATTCAGTATTCCGAGAAGATTGCAGGCGCAATGTCCCGAGGTGCGATGGCTGTATTGATCAGCTCCATCCTCCTTTTCGCTCTGGGGTTCTATGTCCCGATGATGACCATGCGGATGAGCATGTGATGAGAGCGAAGCAGGCCGGCTTTACTGCAATCGAAATGGTGGTGGTCTTGGCGATCATCGCCATCATTTTGGCTTTCATGCTGCCAGTCATAGCTGAGCCAATTGATCACGCAAAAATTAAGGGGGCTGTTTCCCAAGCGAAGGAAATCGTCACGGCCTGCAACGTTGCTCGCGTGTCGCCGACCTCTACCACTCGAAACAGCACTACCTTAGTTGTTTCGAGCACATACGGGCCGACCTATACGAGCTGGACCAACGTTTCAGTGCTCAAGGGAATGCTTTCATCCAACTACGTCATTCCAGACGAAAACCCTTTCGGGAATCCCTACTACTTCAAGATGACCGACAGGTCCTGCACCGTGGCTGTTGAGCTGGACTGGGAGGTTGATGGTTGGGAGGGCTACGACCTGGAGTCTGTAGGTGCTCGATCAAGGATCATCGTTGCAACGCCAGCAAGAAGCACCGCAGGTCCGGCCTGGGTGCAGCATCAGAAAAGACTTTTGACTGGCGAGTCCATTCGATAAAGGTACGGTGAGGTTCACATGAAGAATTCAAAGGCAGGGAAGCAGTCGGGCTTTACGCTGATCGAGCTGGTGGTCGTTATGGCGGTAATGGCACTGATTGCCGCCCTCATGACGCCCAACATGATGGAGGAATTGAACCTTCGCCGTGCAAACCTGACGGCGGAAGACACCTCTGCGATTCTGGATGCAGCCAGAAGCTATCGTGTGGCCACAGCTACGTGGCCGGGCGGTGCTGCATGTGCCACCGCTATCAACGTTCTTAAAACGGGTGGCTATCTGGGTGCAATGAGCACCGACAATCGCTACAACAATCCGATTACTACCAGTTGCAACTCAAGGACCTTTTCCGTTTCTCAGTCAGCTGTTGAAGACTGGGATGGCTATTTGGTCAACAGCATCGCAGGGACTGAAATCACAGCCCCGGCAACGTTCCAGATCACATCGACCGTTGGCATACCAGGTAGCGAGCCCGCACTGAGCAGCAAGCTTTCTCGCGTTGCCACAGGCAACCTCGAAGACAACCGCATGCGCACCACGCTTTACATGGGCGGGCAGGACGTAAACGAGGCGGGCGACATTAACTTTTCTCAGGCAAACCCTAGGCTTACTGCGCAGTCAGGGAGCTTGACGTTAAGCGCTCAGAACGGGCAGATCGTTATCCCAGCTGGTCAGACCCTGACAGTTGATGACGTGGTGGTCCGTTCCAGGGGTAATCGCTTGTTGTCCGCTAGTCTGCCCAACTTCGTTCACATCGGAACTTACATTGTTCGGGATGGCTGGCTTGTTCAAATGCCGACTTGCGCAGCAGGGGGCGTACCCAAAGGAGCACTTCGCCCTGGGGCAATGCGTGGCGGTTACTCCGGTTCATATGATCCAGCCTTCGTTGGTCGTTATGGTTTCAATTATCGACTGACGCCAGCCGGTGGTTACTGGAGCGTGACGGCTGTAGCCGAAGGGTATGCCGCTGACTATGCGAACCTTGACTCACTTGTAGACGTTTTCTGCTACTACCCAACCTGAGATTTCGTAATGCCCTATTCGGTGGTCATAGCTAAGCCAACCAAGGAGTGCAATGCTGACTGCACTTACTGCTCTGCGCCACCGGACGGTGCGGCTCGATGGTCCCTGGATAGCTTCAAAACCATCCTTGATCGCCTCCAGGGGAACCTGACGCCAAAGGTCGATTGGATTTGGCACGGCGGTGAGCCGATGCTGATGGGGCCGGAATTTTTCCGCGCATGCGCGGATTACGCAGAGTCCCAAGGCGTGAATCTGAACTTCGCCATCCAGACCAACCTGTTGGGTTACAACTCTGGTCGCTGGAAGTCTGTCTTCGAAGAAGTATTCGAGGGGCGTATTTCGACCAGCTTTGACCCCTACAAGAAATACAGGACGGTCAAGGGCCAAGCCGGAACATACGACCGAATGTTCTGGCGAGCTATGGATGATGTGATTGCCGATGGTTTCCGCCCCCTAGTAATTGGTGTTTACGATGAGGGCGCGGCTGACAGAGCGCTGCTGATGTTTGATCGAGCCAAGGCCTACGGAAACTTCGGCTTTGATATTCGGTTCAACTATGCCTACCCCGCAGGCAGGGTTCGTGATGCCGGGATGTTGATCCAGCCCGACACTTATGGGCACATGCTCATTGATCTGTACAACCGCTGGATCAGCGAAGTCCCGAGTTTCAATATCACGCCGCTGGATCAGATGCTCAGCAAGGTAGCTGGCTTTCGGGCCTTGCTTTGCCCGTGGACGAAATCCTGTGGTGGAAAGTTCCTGACAATTGACCCTGACGGTACAGTGTTTAACTGCTCAGAGTTCAGTGACCTCGGCGACCCTGCTCACCGATTCGGGAACATCCTCACCGGGGCGGTTCAGGTCGCTGCCCAGCCCGTTCAGGTTCAGTATTACTCTGGCGCTGATGTGGTCCCCGCTCTGGCTGCGTCGCCGGCTTCTCGCGAGATAATTCTGCGCAGTCGCAACGTTCCCCCTGACTGCAAAACCTGTCGTCACTTCCAGGAATGCCAGGGCGGCTGCGCCCGTGATGCTGTTTTATTCGAGCGCGGCATGGGAGGGAAATTTGCTTATTGCCAGTCATGGAAGATGGTTTTCGACAGGCTCAAGGAATCCGTTCAGACCGGCGAGGCTGACAGGGTTCTTTATCGGCTTGGAATAGACCCTGTTGCGGCTCGATACAGGCTCGAAGCTGGGCTTGGTGCCGCCTGATGCTGACCGTCTACCTCAAGCCTACGAATTATTGCAATGTCGGCTGCGACTTCTGCTACCTGCCGGAGGACGTGCGAGCTAACAAGTCAAAAATGTCGCCAGATACGATGGATGCGACATTGGAGCTTATTCATGACCTCGCCTTGCGCGAAGGACATGATCGCATTGCGGTTCTATACCACGGTGGCGAACCGCTTAGCATGAGTGCCGAATCGCTCATCTGGTACTCAGACAGAGTGCGTGAAGGGCTCTCTAGGTTCGAGATTCAAGAGACGGTTCAGACAAGCCTTATCCCTCTCCGAGAAAGCCACATTCCGTTTATCACGGAGCGCTGTGGCTCTTTCGTTGGCTCGTCGCTGGACTTCACTGGAAGGACCATCAACGGCTCGAATGAGCGTTACGTTGACCTTTGGTTGCGGAAGGTGGATTTAGCCAGGAAGCATGGAATTGCTGTCGGGCCAATCATGGTTCCGACAATCAATGAGACTTCAAATCCAGCGAAGGTTTACGACTGGTTCAAGGCTCACGGTTTCGATTACTTCAACATCGAGCGCTACAACGCATATGGTGCCGCCGCCGACCGCCCTGATAACCGTCAGCACAGCGACTTTCTAAAGGCGCTCTTTGACTTGGCAATGGGCGATATAGCAGCGGGCCGGCCTTTTGTGGCCAACAATGCCGTAGCTGCCTCCATAGGGGGCGTGCTTCATGGTCAGCCCGGCGAAAGATGGGGAGGCAAGTGTCAGCGCGACTTCTTGGTGGTCAACCCTGACGGCTCCCTCAACACTTGCCCAGATCGTATTGAGTATGAACAGTCCGAGTGGCCAAAAGTCCAGGATGGCATCGATGCCTTCCAGTCCAGTCCAGTGCGCAAGAACTGGATAAAGGTGCAGATGATTGACCATGTGGCAAACCACTGCCGAACGTGCTCATTCAGAAGCTTCTGCAAGTCAGGCTGCCCGATAACTGAACATCAGGTCCATACCGGAAGCGGTGAGTGCGCGGGCTATCGTTCTCACCTGAGCCACGTCCAGTCCTATGTGAGCACTCCACTTGGGCGGCAGCATGCTTCGGCCTACCTAGCGGGCGCCGGCCATATCGCCTTTGATCCTTACACCTATGGAATGGAGCGCATCCGTTGATCGAGGGTGGCAAAGAATTCGACCAGATGGTCTACGTGCGCCTTATCGAGGCGTGCAACCTTCACTGTGAGCATTGCTTCATTCCGAACAACCCAAAGCGCATGCAGTGGTCGGACATTGAGGCGATTCCGCAGCGCGTTCGGCAGTTTGCAACACCAGGACAGGTTTTGCTTTTCCAGTTCCATGGTGGTGAGCCGACACTGGTCGGGGTTGAGTTTCTGCGCCGTGTCTGCGTGTACCTGACCAGTGAACTGTCGGAGTTCTCGGTACGTTTCAGCATCCAGACCAACCTCATCACTTTCGACCTCATATGGGCGGAGTTGTACCGGGAATTTTTCGGCAATCAGGTCGGCATTTCTTGGGACCCCGGTATTCGGCTGATGCGAAAAGGCCGACCAGAATCCAATGCAGACTTCGAGCTGGTGTTCTGGAAGCACGTAGTTGAGTTGCAACAGCTCGGCATTTCCCCTTACATGGTCATTACAACGACAAAGCCCCTGCTTGAGAGATTCAAGAACCCACGCGATTTGATCGATTTCCTACTTGATAAGGGCATTCGACTGGTGCATTTCGAACGCTTAACCAAGACGGGTTATGCCATCAAGAATTGGGATTGGCTTGGTGTTTCGAATCGCGAGTACAGCACCTGGATAGGCCGCTTTGCTGTAGCCTACATGCGCTTTGTTCGAGAGGTGCGGGCTGGCTTGCAGCCTCTAAATATCTCACCCCTGGATGGGCTAATCGACAGTGTTCAGAGGCTGCGCGGTGGCAAGGCGGGGGGGTATGGTTGTCTGTCTGGGAAGTGCGACACGCGATTCCATACATTTGACCAGACCGGGTATTACTCAGCGTGTACCGCGCTCACTTCCGAGGTTAGTAATCGGAATGCGGTAGGTGTTGCGGTTGTCGAAGCGCATGGTTTGACCGAGGCCCGTCAGGATAGGCAAAAGTCCTGTTTTGACTGCCAGTTCAAACCGATCTGTTCAAGTGGGTGCATGGCTACACCGAAGACAGACGAGTCGGGGGAGTGTGCTGGCGGTTATCAGGCTTTCAAGTTACTTAATGCCTGCTTGGCTGCTGCACAGAACCCTAGCCTTATTGCTGTCGCAGGCTGAATTGATGACCTCGGGGTCACATTGAAACAGGAGAAGGGGTATGAAGGGCAAAACCGTAAACCGAGTTCTCGTCGGTTTGGCAGTGAGTGCGGCTGTGTTCGCTCAGCACTCTCAAGCATCGACGAGGATTACTCTCGACAAGACCGTTGCAGAACTTGCGTCTGATTCAGAAATTAAGCGCTACCGTGCAATGCTCGAATTGAACCCGATCAAGCCGGTGGTTGATCAGTACCAGGACGCGCTCAAAGGCTTGGTGGTCAGTAACGAGTATGTTGGCATCGACAACCTGCTACTGGCTGCTACTGCGACCGCGAAAGATCGCGACTCAACCGATGTTGGCGCATGGGGATATTGCCACACGGCCTGTCATGGTGCGTGTCATGGCGCGTGCCATGGCTCCCGTGGCTGGAGGTAATCAGCCATGACAGCGAGTATCGGTGGCGCCCCGATGGAAATCGCAGGCGGCGATCAGCAAGAAGGTATCCAGGGGCAGCCACAGCCTAAACAGGCTTTCGTCGTCGGCAAAACTGCCTCTGAACTGGATGCTGTTTTTCAGAGTCAGTCCGAGGCAATCAAGGCTGACCCAGCATTGAAGTTTGAGCGAACTGTTCACTACGCCCTTGTTGATTGCGACACCGAGTTGCAGCGCATTCCCTTGGATGCGCTTTCGCTGGGCCTGAGCGTTCGTGTGAGTGAAGATGATCCAGGCGTGCTCGATGAAAATTTCATTTTCAGTTTGCTGCTCGCAACTGGAACGCTCAGTCGCTGCACCATTGACGTTGGCCCTGACTGCACCGTCGATCCTGCACTCGTCTTGGCTGAGGCCGAGGCTCAAGGACTCAACGTTCGCCTGATGCTGCCGCAATCCCCTAGCAGCATCGAAGCGGTTTCTGGTTACGTCGAACGCCTTGAGCGCTATTCCGCGCTTTGGCTGAGCATGGGTAGCGGCAATTTCAGTCTCACGCCTCTTGATGGCTACCTGGAATACAAATTCTCCGTCGCCCTTGGCCACACCCCACAGGAAATCACCACTAATCGCGAAATGAAGCTCCTGTTCACCGACGAGGTGCCCATGGAGGTCATGGATTACATCAAGGCTCGACTCGACGTGGTGATTGAGCGCGAGCTTGGTGGCGATGAATTCTTTGTGGCGGAGGCTCAAAAGCTTGGTGGGGCACTACGGCTCAAGGAGGCGGAGCTGCGTGACGCCCGAAAGAGAATGCTTGAGGAAGAACTGGATTCACGCACGCCGGTTCCCAACCTCATTCGAGCCACCAGCAAGATGACCGGCCTTTCTATTTCAGATGCCGCTGGCTTCATCTACGAGTTGAAGAACAGTGTCCACACAGTTCTCGACAAGTACCTTCCCAAAGGCCCAGACGAAGACCTTGAGGCATTCACACCGAGCAATGCGCAGATTGCTTTCGCTCAAAACCTCGCTGACGCATTGAGAGCTGGTTTTGGCGGTGAGGAAGGCCTCGTTGGGGCTTGGGATCAGCTGAGTTCTAAGTCGCAGCTCAAGCAGATCGTTGACCTCGACCGTGGCGTTGCAGAGCCATCGGCTTCTGCGCAGCACGCTGCGGTCGCTATCGGCGTTGAGGGCAAGGTCGCAGCTATGGCCGCAGCTGAATTCGTCGGCCTCATTGGTGCCATCTTGAAGGCTGGTGGAGCCATAGCCGAAATAGGCCTTGAGCGGCCTAAGCCGGTTGCCGAGCCAACAGCTGTTACCCCTTCGAGCAACATCATCGCAATCGGCTGAAAGGCTAGCGCCCAGGCGACTGGGCGCTATGGGGTGGAATGGATACGAAAGAGGCTGTCGGCTTTATCAACGTTACGCGCCAGTGCAACGTCGATTGCAAACGTTGCTACCTGACCGAGACGCACAGGGCAGCTAAAGAGCGGTTGCCACTTCGCACCCTAGAAAACTTCCTCGACTCGTTGTTCTGGCATGGCAGGCCAGTAACACTCATCTGGGAGGGTGGTGAGCCTACCGTTGTCGGCCAGGAGGCGATGAAGTCCTACTGCGTCGCTGCTCGTCGCGTACTGCCACATGCAGAACAGACGATGGTCACGAACTGCTTCAACGTACCCCACTGGCTAATCGATTTGGCGCTGGATGAGTTCGGCGGGGGTCTCGAAACCACCTACGCATTCGCTCACAAGTATTCGCTGTCCGGCGATGGGGCTCACTACCAGCGTAAGTTCTTTGAGGGCCTTGATAAGCTCTGGAATGCAGGGGTTGTGTGCCCCGTGAACGTCGAATTGAACATAGAGACGATCAAGGCTGGCCCAGCGGCATTAGCCGCGGTCATTCTCGCTTCCAAGTGTAGGGTTTGGGAGTTCGACGTTTCGGTGGATTTCCGGTCGTTTCTATCTGCGCCGGCCTATACCGCTGACAGCGTTCCGTTACTTCCACTCACGGCCACCTACAGGGAGCTGTGGGATTTCCTCCGGGCCTTGGATGCCGGTTGGGGGAGAGCATTCAGTGAAGCCGGCATATCTATCGGTGCGTTTCAACAAAAGATCGGCCAGTTGAACAACCAGTTCAACGTCGCCTGTGAGAGCCGGTTTTTGACTCTTAACCCGGATGGCACCGTCACCACGAACCCTCTCTACTCTGACCTCCAGGGCACGTTCCTTGGGAACGTCAACGAGGCTGGGCTGGAGCCTATCCTGCGATCCCATTTGAGGAAGTCACGGATCATGGCCGACCGCACGCGTATAGCACCATGCAGAAGCTGCCAGCATGCCTCTTACTGCAAAGGTGGGCCATCGCACGTCCCTGTCTCGGACGGCTCTGGTGAGTGCGCTGGCGGGCGCGGCATGTGGGATCAGATATTGGAGAGAAGCTGTGCATAAGGCCCGGACACTCAATCAGGCAAACGTCAGCATCACGGCAACCCGTTGGTGCAACCGGCGCTGCACTCACTGTTACATCGATCCCAAGGAACTGGCCAATCGGTCGTTCATGAGCCACGACACCTTCAAGGCCATTTTCCCGCGCATGCGCGAGCTGCTGGCGCTCGATCAAGGGCTTGAGGAAATCGAGTGGGAGTTAATTGGAGGCGAGATTACTAGCCTGCCCGTGGAGTATTGGCAGGAAAATCTGCCATACGCGCTGGATCAGTGCGCCGACTTCAACAAGGTGCTCAAGACGCCGGGCTCAATAAACGTCCTGTCTAACCTCATCTTCTCTGATGAGCGAAAGCGCCGTGACTACCTGGACCTTTTCGCCAAGTATGGCGAGCGCGACGAAATGTGCCTCTACACTTCCTGGGAGCCTGAGACGAATCGGTTTGGCAAGAACATGGCGCTGTTCGACCGCTGGAAAGAAACGGTCAAGGAAGCAAACGTCAGGCAGAAAATCCTCGACGTGATCCTCACGCGCACAGTCGTAGAGTTAGGACCCGAATACCTGCTGGAGACGTTCTTGCCGCTTGGCATCAAAGACTTTTCCATCAAGATGATCAGCCCGTTTGGCTCTGGGCGCACCTTCTGGCAGCCGAACATGGTTGAGTTCGAGCGGATGAGCGACTACCTCACTCGATTGTTCGAAATTATCCCGCAGGGGATCACCTTTACGCCGGCTGACGAAATGAGCAGCGCGGTATTTCGCGGGACCAGCTACCAGTGCATCGGAAATTTCCGGTATGACCTCGCCATTGAGCCCGATGGCCTCACTACGTTCAACGCAAACCAAACTACGAATGAGGCCTCTCTGGGAGCAGGGCTGATCTACCTCAACGATCCAGACTGGAGCTGGAAGGTCCTTGCGGACAACACTCAGGAGCTGGACAACAAGCTCTCCGCGTACCATGACTATTGTTTCCAGTGTGAGTTTCACTCGCACTGTGCCGGGGGCTGGTATCACTACCGTACAGCGGCACCAGAGGACGTGCGCGCATGGGATAGCGGAGATTGCCCTGGCTACAAAAAGCTATGGCGCCAGATCAAGTCCCGCTACGGGTCATTCAACCGATCGATCCATGTTCACCGTGATGCGTTATCTCGCTTGAGAGAAAATCCAGGCCGACTGGCAGCAGATTCAGTGCCGGTACTGGAGTCAGCCGGTGAGAACCTTAACTTTGCCCAGTGGCTCAAGAAGACTGCGGGCGGGGTCATTCAGCTCTCCAGCTCTGCTGGAGTGCAGAAACCTATGGTTCAGCGAATCTGGGCATATCAAGCAGTTGGCACCCTAAGCCTTCTGCCCGAGTCCGAGTTCTTGACGCTCAGCGCCAATGAGCAGCGAGTGGTCGTGGAGCATTTGGTCTATGACGACTTTTTCAGCCTGACCATTAGTAAGGACGTTGTGTGGGCGTGGTGCGACGGAAACCCAGCCGATCCGCTGGCCCAGTTGCTGGTTACAGGTGCAGGCAACGTTGAGTCAGGTAGTCTCGGAGAGAGCTTGATTGCCGCAGACCACAATGCAGAGTTGCTGCGCTGGGTTGTGCGTAATCGGCGCCATTGCGACAGCTATGACGATCTTGAGTCTGCCGCACCGGAGGTGAGGTCTAGCGTTCTTCGCCTGAGAACCGAGGATAGGATTTCCCGCAGCAGAATGGCCCGCGCCCCTGCTTGAGAGCAGGGGCAGCTGCCATTCGAACTACATAGGTGTTGTGGCGGGGCAGGAGAACCAGGATCGTGCCAGTTCGCGGAATGTGCTTTCCATAACTGACGCCTGCTCGATTCCGGCTTGGACGTTTTTATGGTGCCCGCCTGCATTCCCGCTTACCCAGTAGCGGTTGGCATACTCCACCATCTGGTCTGCTGTGCCGCCGTCATTGCCGATTTTTAGACAGCGCATAGCTGCCCCCACATGATCGCCGGCCCCTGGAATACGCTGGTCGCCTAGCGCAGCACACCAGCCATGCTCAGTGGCTTTAGAGGCGGACGAGTAGTCATGGAAAACAGCCATGATCGCTGCGGCTAGCACCATAGGGTGGCCCGGATAGACCGGCCCGTCCCCGGTCACTTCTTGGATGAAAGTGTCACCTTGCACGGTATTCATTCAAGTGCCTCGCATTCAGCTTTGCTTATGCTGGTTGATCAAGTCGTTCAGCTTACGGATACCTGCCCGTGCTCCTGGGCGGATAACGTCATACAGCTCGCCCTTCATGCTGGCCTCGGGGCCTGCTGCGTCGAACTGCTTGCCTGATTCCCAGCGGGTAATGCAAGCCATCGCTTTGTCACATGTGGCCTGAGCGTTCCGTAATGCCCGCGATAGATTTTCGATGAGGTCTGCTGCTTCCTTCCGTTCACGGGTCATGTCCATCCTGCTCGGCCCTCCATTGTCGCTAGGGTCAAGGCGAAGCCGCGAAACCAGTTGTTCAATTTCTGTCATGTCGATACCACTTGCGGCCTTAGCCAATTCACCTGTGAGCGGGGTAGGGTGTTCGTTCAACGCTATCGCTTTGGAGCTAAGCATAACGCCTGCGCCAGAGAATCCCCTCGCCCCTCTGATATTGATGGCTGCTTGCCTCAATGCCGGAAATGGTGCCTTTTCCAACGCACTATGAAGGTATGAAGATCAAGCCTTACAGCCTTCCCCGAAATCGTTCGATTGAGATGATGAGCACCACTATCTCAACGAACCTCAACTGCAATATGTCGTGCAAGCATTGCTACATCCAGCCCGAGCTGCTTCGGGTGAAGGAGTACATTGACGAAGCGACGTACAGACGCTGCGTGGAAGTGATCATTGAGTCATTCCACCTGGACGAGTCGGTTTCCTACCTCCACCTGGACGTGCTCGGTGGCGAGGCGACCCTTATGCCGTTCGAGTTCTGGGAGCGCAACTTGCCGTGGACACTCGATAGGATCAGCGAGCTAAACGATGCGGGTATCCAGACCGAGTTCACGTTCTGTAGCAATCTGATGTGGCGCGATGAGCGCTACCTCGATCTGCTGCGAGCCCATCGCCACCATCCGGCCATGGATATTGCCATTAGCTTCGAAGGCCCTGAGAGCGGTCGTTTTGGCCGAAACATGGCCATCTTCCCCAAGTTCTTGCAGAGAATCGAAGCTCTAGGTGACTGCAACATGCTCAATCTGGTGTTGATCATGGGGCAGGGCATTATCGACTTGGGGCCGCAGTACATCATCGACACCTTCGTTAAGCGCGGGATAACTGACGTGACCTGCGACATGATCTTCCCGTGGGGGTCTGGCAAGTCGTACTTCGATAAGTACCAGCCCCAGTATTCGGATGTAGCGAGGTTCATTGCCGACCTTACGGACCTCGGTAAGCCATACGGCCTGACAGTCGATCACCTGGACGATATGCAGAAGTCGCTCCGCACGCTGTCCCGCTCGCAGAACACCCTCAATGACGCCTATGAGTATCACTGGGATCAGCGAGGCAGTCTTTCGCTCAACCCGAACCAGACCGGCACTGAGGCGGTGAGGCCCGTTGTGGGCCTGCACGCTTGGGATGCCAACGCCGCCCTCAAGATCATCTGGGGCAACAACACAGAGCTGGATAACAAACTCAGTTTCGAGCACGACTTCTGCCGGGACTGCAAATACCTACAGGCTTGCAATTCGGGCTGGTATCCGCACAAAGGAATGGAGCCTCAACAGGTTCGCAAGTACATGGAAGGCTCGACGCCGGGCTTCTCCTGCCCAGGATTCTTCGAGCTATGGGAGCGAGAGGCCGAAGCTAACTTCGATCCTGTGGGCGTCACTCGATACGGCGATGAAAGACGGGTGCGCAAGGCGAAACGTGCTCTGCGTGCAGAACAGAATCATGCCTTCATGCGTGAGTCCGACTACGCCAACGACTATGAGGGGTTTTTCGAAGCTGTTAAGGCCGGGCCGAAGGTCGAGGTATTTGATGGTCCCCTTTTTGGCCTCAGCCCCCGCCAGCGCCTTTGGTTCTACGACCGTATAGGCATGCCTGTTGTATTTGCTGGGGGAATGGCTGGATTCGCCGAGGCGTCGTCGATCATTGCGCACTCCATAGCAGGCAATTACCACACCCTAGAAGTGGAGCTGGACGAGGTGATGCGCTTCGCTGCCCTGCACCCTCAGCAGGCCCTCACTGGATACTTGCGCGATGCACTGGGCGTTGTTCAGCAGTGGGAGCAGGCGCCTATTGAAATTAGATCGGGGTTTGCAAGGCACGGGGAGTCTGGGCTGGAAGTTTCGTTCAAGTACGAAGACCTCCTTATCTGGATGATGCGATTCGCGGAGAGAGTGGCCGGCTCCGCCGTTATCGTCCCCACTACCGATGTGATGCTCACACCGGATTCCTATGACTATATGCGACGGATCAAGGCTAGCGCCTACAAGGTTGCGCGTATCCTCCAGAGCGGTTCCAAATGACAAAGCACATCGTCCCTGGCTTGTTTCTACTTCTGGCGCCAAGCATTGCATTTGCTTTCCCAGTCGCAGTGGGAGTCGTTGGTATTGGGCTAATGGGGGCGTTTGCGCTGCCATTTGCTCTACTGGCCGGCGCGCTTTTAGTTGCGAAAAGGTTCGGCGCAAAACTGATCCATCTTGCGGCCATGCTCATGCTGGGCACTCTTTGCATACTGCTGTTGCGTGACTATGGCAGCGAGCAGCCCTCAACAGCGGTGCTGTTTACTGGCGCAGACACTACTTCGCTCTCGCAGCCAATCCCGTTTCCGTTCTTGGATGCTGGCGCACAGGCTCAGTCGTCTCAGGCTGTCACTCCTGCGGAGTTTATGAGGGGGCTTAAAGCAGGCCACTTCAAGGCGCTCAAAATCAGCACCTACCCGAGCCTTTTCACTTCGTCGGGACAAGTCTCCGTAGATGACTTCTGGCGCAACAAGGATGTTCTTGCTGATGCGGTCAATCAGTTGGACGGACGCGTTGTGCTGGTAGATGAGTTTGGGGGCATTGCTGGCTCAGTCGCCGAAGCTGCCTCTCGAAACTTTGGCCTGAATCTTGGCTTCCTCCAGGGCGGATCAGCTGCGCTATCCCAGCAGGGGTGGAAGATGGTGGACAAAGGCCTTCCGTTGGGAGGTCGCCAAGTGCCCGTTGAAGGGTACAGGGACTGGATTGAGTCGAACCCTGACTCTTTCGTCATGGGCGTTACGACAGATCGTGAGTTCGTAAGTGACGGCTGGCTCTTTGGTGACATGACGCTCACGTTGGCTGATTTCATGGCCAATTACAGCAGCCTGATCACCTCCCTGGCTGATAGGCGGGTATTTGTGGTCGGCTTCGAGACGAATGACTCCGGCGCCACTCCCGTCATAGTCAGCATGCTTTCCGAGGCGGGTATCGACGTGTCCTACGTCATGCCCAATCCAGATGAAATTCTCATCAAGCAGGCTTACTACGACAATTATTTTAATGACTCCCGGTTGGTCAGCGTGGAAGACATGAAGCGCTACATCCGCTACCGGCAGGATGTTGTGTTTCTGGACTTTGGCGAGCGGCCATGGGGCGAAGGCGGTGAGTTTTTGAGGGGGCGCTATCGTCACCTCCCCATGAGCGACGTTGCCAAAGGCAGGCTTGGAGACTTTATCCAGGGCCTCGATCCGGCCATGACCTACATCGGTCTGGCATTCGACCGGCGAACGGCATACCACGCACTGCTGGCCGGCGACCTGCTGAGTAAGCGCGGCGGTAATTGGCTGGGGCGTTTCACTCAAGCCGGCAGCTTCACAGATGCTTATTTCGCTGTGGAGGAACTTAACTCCCCAATCGAGCATGCCGCCTACTTCGTTCGGGACGCGCTTGCTCGGTTTGGATTTTTCCTGCTTGGGTCTGGGTGGGTGGTCGCCGGCCTTGCAGGATTTGTTCTCGCAGCGCCTGCGCTGATGGTTCGCAGTGCAAACCCCTACCTTCGCGCCACTTCGTACATGGCAGTTCTCGCCACGCTGGCCTGCTTGCTACAGGCGCGATGGGATTACCCTTCGCTACAAGGTGCGTTCACGGGTTTCTGTTTGGCCAACGGGGCGGGCCTGATGCTTGCCGCAATCACCCACTGGCTCGGGGCGAGGCCGCCGATTGTTGCGCTATCCGCCTACACCCCGGTGTTGCCACCTAAAGCGGACCTCCTGAATCTTGCGGCAAAGCATGGTTTTACGGTTGCGAAAGGAATTGTTGTTGCCCCGCAGGACATTGAGCAGTTGCGAGGCGCCAAGCTTGGGTCTGGCCGCTACATTGTCCGATCCGCGATGATGCTTGAGGCTGGGGATCATGGCGCTACTGCCGGGTTGTTCGAATCATATCCGTGCGACAGGGCAGATGATGTGCCGGCGATGACAGCCAAGGTCTTCGCAGGATTCACTAGCGCCCATGTAGATGGCCATGTCCTGGTGCAGCGTTACGTTGAGGCTGATTGGTACGGCGTCGTGCAGTTCCAAGACAGCGAGCGGTCGCCATACGTTGTCTGCGAATTAGGTCCTGCTGAGTTGGTGACTTCGGGCTCGGGTAGCGTTCAGCTTTTCCAGTTCCCCGTCTGGGAAGTCTCAAAGGCTCCGAAGTTGATCCGTAGCGCTGCTCTGGCTCTGCTTGAACTGAGTGCGGCTGGTGCTCATTCGATTGAGTTTGCACTGCGCAAGGGGCGACTCATTTTGTTGCAGGTAAATCAGTCAAAAAACCGCGCATGCGCGGAAAAAAGACTGATCGAGGTTTCCGGCAAATCGGTAGTTGAAGTTGGTTCCGCCCATCCTGATCCACTTTCGGCTGCTATCGTGGCTGCGCTTTCGCCGGGGCACGTATTCGCTTATGGGAATCGGCGATTCAGTGTCGTTCTGCCTACTTGGCACCTGCGTAGGGTTCTGGAGTCTGACTTGCGTGAGTTGGGGTTTAGCCCTCGCAAGGTGGAGCCCAAGCACCTTGTTGCCTGGATTGATCGTGCCTCAAGGGCTCCGAGTTGCCCTGAGTGGTGCCAGCCCAGCGTGCAGGATGTGGTTGCTGCCATCAAAGAGACTGCGACTGCGATTGGTCGGATGAATCGCGTGGCTACCGCAATGCTCGCGTTGAGCCATCAAACAAAGTGGGCGGGTGAGCCAAGAATTCTCGCCTCGTCGCAAGTTGGTAGTGCGGTGCATGAAGGCGGCGGGGCGTCATGGCTTGGGCTGCCTGCTTCGCCATTGGCGGGCTTTGCTGTGACAGCGCAACGCAATGACTTTTCCGCAGACGAGCTGCCGATTAGCGTGATGATTGCTGACTCGCCCATTGCGTGGGTGAAGGATGCTGCCAGTACATTGCTGGCAGTCAGGCTATCTGCCATGCGACCCGCAATTGAGTCGCTTGTAGCAGAGGGTAAGTCCCAGCAACTCATGGAGGCTCTGGAGTCCCAGGTTGGGGATTGGTGCGCATTGTCCCCTATGACTATCAGGAATCCTGAGTACCAGTCCGCAGTCCGGTTCTCTGTTGTGCTGCTGGGCGAGCCGGCTCCCGAGCTGGTGTGGCGAATTCCAGCTGCGGGTATTGAAGGCCATATCACAACGCCAAGCTGTGGCGTGGCTGGCGGCATCCTACTGGTTGACCGATGCAGCATGAGCTACCTACAGCCTATGGCTCTGTCTAAGGCGGTGATTGCACGGCAGGGCTCTATAACTTCGCACCTCATGCAGCAGGCAACTGTCATGGGGATGCCCGTGATCATCGGCGGTGAAATCCCCGATGATCTTGCTCCCGGTGATCGGGTATCGATCAAGCCAGACGGGGAGATAGTCCGTGCATAACGCCCTGGACATGCTCAACGTCTGTATTGCGCCAACTCGCCTCTGCAATCTTAGGTGCGATCACTGCTACATCACTCCTGAGCTGCTGAGCGATAAGGCGATGATGGCCGAGGCGGTATACCGCCAGACGTTTGACCGTATCGAGCAGCTGTTCAAGGCGGATCGTAAGGTCAGCAAGATCAATATCGAGCTGCTTGGTGGCGAGCTGACGATGATGCCCCTGGAGTTCTGGGAGAGAAACCTGCCCTGGACACTTGAGCGGATGGCCTCATGGGACTCGCTTTACGACGCAGAGGCGGCGCTGATCTGGTGTACCAACCTGATTTTCAAGGATGCCGGCTACGTCGATCTGCTCAACCGTATGGGTGAGCGCTTTGGTCACGGGCTTGATCTGTTCGTGCCTTGGGAACCTGACACCAATCGCTTCAAGAAGGACTTCAAGCTGCTGCCGCGCTACCTCGCAACCCTTGAGGTCATCACGAAGATCAAGCGCAAGACGCTGTGTATCACCATGAGTCGGGCTGTAGTCGAACAGGGACCACAGTTCATCGTGGATACCTTCATCAGCAAAGGGATCACGGACGTTACCTGCGACATGCTTTACCCAGCCGGGTCGGGGAAGGCGTACTTCCAGCGTAATTGCACCTACGGCCAAGTCTCGGATTTCATCATTGAGCTGCGTGGGCTTTTGCCGAGCCACGTCGAGCTGAGCCCACTGATCGAAATGGAGTCCGCATGTCGAACGCTGACCCATTACCACTATCCAGGGAATGACACCTACGACATTGAGGTGGAGCCGAATGGCGAAGTGACATTCAATTCGAGCTACACGGGTGACGAGAGCATATTTGCAACCCAGACGCTCTCGGTTGGCGATGATGCCTTTGCTGCCAAAGCGGTGTTCAATAACACGCCTGAGTTGCGCCTTCGCCACAGCATGCCTTACCCCGCCTGCGGGGCTTGCGAGTTCGCTGTTGTTTGCTCCGGTGGCTGGGCATGGCACAAACAGCTAAGCCCCGAAATGGCTGGCCTGATCAGTCACGGAGACTGCGCAGGATTGAAGCGTGTTTGGCAGTTCGCGAAAACCAGGGCGGGGGTTTCAGAGAGCGACCGCAGCCAGTACCTGTCCATGGTTGAGCGTCGCCAGCGCCGAGGTGCAGCGGAAGCCCGCCGCCTGGAATCATTCATAGACCGAGGTCTTGATGTTCCATTGGTAGAGGACGCCTTTGCCGGCGACTACGAGGGCTACTTCGAACAACTCTCGCGCCCACGACTTGTCGTTATGACTTCTGGCCAATTGCATGGGAAGACCTGGACCGAGCGCCTGTTTTTCTACGACGCTATCGGCTCTCACGTAATGCTTGATGCCGGTTGGTTCGCAAGGGCTGCGGACGAAGGCGGCGAAGAACTTTTCCGGCACATCGTTTATCGCAACTACCACCACCTCGCCTTCCCGGAGAGGGCAGTGGCTGATGAGGTGCTGAGCAGGCCTCACTGGCCGCTCTGTCGGGTTTTTCAGCGCGTGCTCAATAGCATGCAGGAAGGTAAGGGCTCAATGCTCAGTGCGGACGGAGGGCGGCACGACGAGCTTATTGAGTTCGCATATCGAATCCTCGCCGCCGAGCAGCGTCAGGAGGTGAGCCTTGCAGGCTAATCCACTCACCCTGCACATCCGGCTTACCAAGCACTGCAATGCAGATTGCTCGTATTGCAGTAGCTGGCAGGAGTCCCCTGATTCCCGGCTGACGCCGGCTGCGCTTGAGCAGTCAGTCACCTTCATTCTCGATACTGCCCCCGAGGCGCTTGGCGTCGCCTTCACTCACGTCACGGCTCAATTCCTAGGCGGCGAAATCGCGATGGTTCCGCGTGGAGAATTGGACGAGCACATCCGGCTTATCAAGGCCATATGCGCAGAGCGGGGATTGGGTTGCGTGGTCGGAGCACAGAGCAACCTTATCGTGTCCGAGGCGAAGGCTGCCCGACTTTACGACCAGTTTGAGGGGCGACTAGGGACCAGCATCGATCTGACCAACGGCACCAGGACAATCAAGGGCGACCCGGAGAAGTACCGCCTGATCTGGAAGTCGGCTGACCAGTACCTTCGGAAAAATCGCAGCACCCCAGGTGCAATCTATGTAGTGGAGCCGGAGTCATCCGCTGATGCAATCAAGCATCTGCGTGAGGCAGCAAGGTCGCGGCGCGTTATTACGTTCCGGCCAATATTTAAAGGCGGGATTGAGGCTGTGCAGCTCAACTCGGCAGAGCAATTCAGGGACAGCATGCTTGATCTGTTCGATGAATGGTTTCTGCGCTTGCCTGTCATTGCCGAGCCATTCTTTCAGCTGTGTCAGGCCCGAGTCTCGGAGGTGAGCGGGTTCGGCCATGTCCAATCCACTGCCTGTGCTTTTCAGCAGGACTGCACACGCAAGAGTGTGAACATAGAACCGAACGGTGATCTGTACGTGTGCCTCGAAATGGCAGATGCCGGGCTTGCGCCAATAGGGAATGGCATCCGTGGAGAATGGTTTGCTGACGCACTGGGCGTCTACGCAAGCCGCGCCGACAGTCTGCCGCAGTCATGCCGTGAGTGTCCGTTCGTAAAGTCGTGCCACGGTGGGTGTATGTACGAGGCCATATCACAAGGCCAGGGCGTACAAGGGAAGTCATACCACTGCTCTGCCTGGAAGGCCCTTTTCAGCCGCATAGATGATGCGATTACTGCCCACGGCGCCGAGCACGTCCACGAATGGCTCCATCGTCTCGCTACCCGGCATGAAAATGCGAGAGAGGAAGGTGTGGCCAAGGGTTTAGACCACCAGCTTGAGGGGGTGAGTAAGTGCAGCTGAATCAGTTGTTCAAGGATGGCTTTTTCGTATCCTCAATCGAGCTGGATGTTGCTGACAAGCTGCTGGCGGAGGCCAAGGCCGATACGTTCTGCGCTGATAAGCCAGGGAGCCCGGATATTGCGGTATGGGAGGCGGACAACCCGTCGCTCAACAACCAGATACCCCCCGTGTACTTGGCCTTCATGGAGCAACTGGGGCTCAGTGATGCAACGCAACACCTAAGAGCGCACATGGGGGATTGGTCGCGAACCAACTGCATGCTGCAACGCGGTAGGAAGGGGGACTCGATGGTATGGCATCACGACAGCTATGACCCGATGCACCTGATCTGCTTGGTATACCTCAGCGATGACGTGTGGACGCCCGAAGACGGCGGCATGTTGCAGTTGGGGGAGGGCGATATAGACGAGCATGGTTTCCTGCTCGATCCAGAGTCTGTGTCTATCAAGGCATCTGTTCCCCCAAACCATGGAACGTTGGTTTGGGCGATCAACACGAACCCGCGCTGGGTCCATCGTGTGACCGAGATAGTCAGCGACAAGACGCGCTACACCATGGTGGGTCAGTTCGGGTATCGCGAAAACGTTATGCGCACGCGAGTCGCGCAAAAGTACGGTCTGAATTGGCGCTGATGAAGACGATCACACTCAAGAAGTTCCAGGTACAGGATGCGATCAGAACCGCGCCAAAGGATATGGGGCTGCTGAGGTTGTTCGCTCGCATTGCAGGAACCTTTGCCGACAGCCTGTATGGCAAGGCGGTATTCGACGCCGTTGTTGTAGGTGACGATCCCCTCGTATCGCTATGCCTTGCTGCCACCCTACAGCGAGCCGGCAAGACGGTACTGCTGGCTCCCGACTCCCTTGGCACCCAGGACTGGCCCACAAAGGACTGGGGCTACCAGTTAGCTCAGTCGGTGAACTTTTTCGACGAGTCCGTTGCTGCCGTGCTGGCCGAGAACCTGAAAGACTTCAACGATCAAGACGGCTACATGAAGGCCTTGTCCCTGCTGATCGGCGAGTGCTCGAAAACTGGTCAGGTGATGATCTTGCAGGGTGATTGCTTGCAGTCGAGTGAAGGCGTCATCAAAGGCTGTGATGAGCTGATTTTTTTTCCGCTGCGTGGGGAGTATGAGCATGTACCTCTCATGAACCCCCTGTGGAGGATGGTGCGAGAGCGTGTCGAGTGCCTGGTATTTCGGCACGTTGAAATCGAGTTTATTCAGGCTCGACGACTCCTTGCCACTACGCCGACTTCAAGATTTATCGATCCCAAGAGCGCAACCAGGGTTGGCCTCGCTCGCGAAACCAATGTGGACCGAAATTACTACACCCGCGCCGACAACGTTTTGTCGTCTTTTGCACTAAATCTGAGTGAGCACTAATGCAGCCAGGACTATCCAATGTCGGCATGGGCCGCACTTCGTTCTTGTTTCAGATCAACGTCACCCGGCGCTGCCAGCTCCGCTGTAGTCATTGCTACATCTTGTCTGACAAGAAGGACAAATCGCCTGACATGAGCGAAGCCGAGTTCTTGCATGTAGTGCAGGGCATCGTCGATCACATGAAGCTCGACTACGAATTTTCTCGCCGCTATACCTTCGTTGACATTCACGTCATCGGCGGTGAGCCGTCCATGCTGGGTGTCGAGTTTTTCAAGTCGGCGCTTCCCAAGGCGAAGGAAATGCTCAAGCAAATCCCCCAGGAAGTGGCATTCAGCATTGTGACGAACCTAGTCACAGCCGAGGCGCTTGAGGTTGCTCGGCTGTTCGACAAGGTGGCCACTTCCTACGAGCGCACCACCCGTTTCAACAAGCGCAAGCAGGAAGAAATCTGGCGCCACAACGTCAGGACTCTGATGGCTGAATCCAAAGACCCGGCCCTGCCCGGTCCCAAGGACTTCTCTGTGACAACTGCGCTGGTGAAGCCAGTCGTTCAGGCTGGCGCCGCGTCCATGATTGAAGAACTGGTTGAACTCGGATTTACCAAGATGCACTTCGGTTTCTTCATCCCCAGCGGGGATGGTGATTTGAATTCGAAGCTGGTGCAGCCCAAGCACAGTGAAACGGCCCAGTTCTACTGTGATGCCTTGGATTGGTACATCGAGAACCGGGACCGCATACCCGACTTATGGGTGAACCCATGCGAGTCGTGGCTGATGGCTGTTCACCAGGATCAACCGATGGATGACGTGGTTTGCCCCATCGTCCACGGTGCCCTCGATATTGACTCCGATGGCCGCACGATCAGCTGCATCGAAAAGGGCGGCACCAACGACTATCACTCGCACGGGAACCTCTTTGAGACAAAGGAGGTGATCAAACCCGATGGGGTCAGCGAGGTGCAGTTCACAACCACGATCCACGATGTGCTCACTTCCCGCAGCTACCTGCGAGAGGTGATGAAGGCAACACGTCTGCCGGAAGCATGCCGGACATGTGACGAGCGCCTGATCTGCAAGGCCAACTGTGGCGTTCTGCATTCGCAATGGAACGGAGAGGGTGAGTGCCCTGGCTTCAAGTCGTTCATCAAGTATGCGCGTAAGCGTGTAAGCGAGGGGGTACTCCCCCAGGCGCTATTGATGCGAAACGCGGCACTCCCCGATCACCTGATTGCGGTTGGTTGAGTGATGGTCGATATAGACAAGCAGGGCTTGGAGCCGGCACCGAGGCAGGTCGGCTTCTTCGCCATATTCCCGATCCTTGGAAGGTTGCTGTGGCGTTACGGGCGCCGGCTATTTAGCGTCAATACCATCGTGGCCATGGAGAAGTCACAGAGGGGGGGAAGTGGCGAGCGCTCGATTGAAGACGAACTGCTTGAGCAATCGCTAGAGCGCAACAAGCACCATTACCACGTTGACCCGGTTGAGTTGGGTCTTCGCACAGAGATAGCAGCCAAACCCAGTGATCTGAGCAGCCCAGTCCTTTACGTGCGGAAGGAGGGCGGCGATGACCGTAATGGCTAGTCAGTTTGGCCACGATGTGCCGGACACCATCGAAAACGGCTATTTCGTCTTCACGATCATGCCCACGCTGCATTGCCCTTACAACTGCAAGCACTGCTATCTGTCCGTCGATCAGCGCCGTGACACCACGACCATGACAATCGACCAGATGCGAGACGTGTGTCGAAAGGTGGATGCCTATTGGGATCAAGTGCAGCCGCCAAGTCGCGTTGTCCTCGTTTACAACTACGGCGGGGAGCCCACAAGCACAGGGCCTGAGTATTTCGAGAGTTACGTCCAGATGATGGCCGAGGAATTCCCAGCGTCGAAGGGCTATGAGGTCAAGCACGTCATGCTCACCTCGCTTCTCGGGGTTGACCTGGATATTTGGGCGCCCCTATGGCACCGACATACCGATGGCTACATCCAGACCTCCTATGACGGGTCAATGCGCTCGAATTCCTATGTTCGGAAGTGGGAGGCCAAGGTGCGTGAAGCCGTCTCGCGTGGACTGCGAGTGGCTACCATCAGCGTGGTGAACTCAGACCTTCTGTCACAGGGTGCCGCAGAAACTCTAAATATCCTCTCTGACCTGGGCGTGTGCGAGACGGGCTGGCTGCCCTTCATGTTGAACGACCAGAACTCGGTGCCCGGTAAGTACGACCGATACGCACCGACGATGACGGCTTTCAATGACTACATGATCGCAATGCTCGATCACTGGTATTCGCTCAAGTACAGGGGCCTGAATCCACCGTCAATTGGGGAGGCGCACTTTGCAGTGGATCGGTCGAAGCGCTCACCCATGAGCAACATGTGCGGCCAAACGCTGTTCCTCCTGCCAAACGGTGATTTCGTGCTGCCGAACTATAAGGACGGCTACAAGGAGTACATGCACCGATTCGGCAACATCCTGGATGGGGCAACAAGCTTCCACGACATTCTGGTTTCACGCGAGCGGCGCCTGTACATGCGCCGACAAGTGACGCGGAACAGCAATCCTGAGTGCCAGGGGTGCGCCTACAAGAACGCCTGCTTGCTTGAGTTTGCCAAGCCTAACAAGTCAAACGACGAGTGCTTCGGAGCGAAGCGTTTCGTCCAACATGCAATTCATAGGAACTCGCTTGATCCATTGCTGGACGGGCCGGTCACGCTTTACTGAGAAGGGGGTTACGTGAGTTACGCATCGCAAGTGGAAATAGCTGACGAGGATAAGGTCGAGCATGCCTTGAAGGTCGGAAGGAATATTCTTCTCTCCGATAACTATGTGGAATCGACGGACTTCCACGGGATCACGACCTTTGGCCGCACGCCGCCAGTCTGGCGAGATTTCTTCCAGCAGAACCTTGCTCAAAAGGGCAAAGGTTTCAACACCCGCAGCTCTCACTACACTACCGAGTTCATGGGCTACCGCTACCGCTGCTGCCTTGCCAACTCGCAAAAGGGCTGGGGCATATCCATTCGTCACCTGCCTTTGAAGATTCCGGCACTGCGCGATGACCTGGGGCTGGACTGGAATCTGATTAGGCCGCTGACCGAGGGTGCGGGCCTGACCTTGTTTGCTGGGCGGATGGGTTCCGGCAAGTCCACGACGATGGCCGCAACTATTGGCCAGCTTGATCCTCGTTCAGCCCAGATCGCGACTGTTGAAGACCCCATCGAGGTGATCTACCCCAGTCACTCGATCATCCAGCGCGAGATTGGAACCCACGTTGAGTCATTCCCCGAGGCGATTCGAGATTGTGTTCGCCAGAGCCGAAGCACAATCGTTGTGTCTGAAATCCGAGACTCGGAAACGGCAAACGCAGCCTTGCTCGCAGCATCTACCGGGCACAGCGTCTTCGCGACCATCCACGCTGATAGTGCCTTCGATATTTATACCCGAATGCTTGCGCTGGTCGATCAGCGCTATGAGCGCGTCCTTGCGAGAAACCTTCGTGGCCTGTGGTGGCAGCATGTTGTCCGCTTCGGGACTCAGGACCGTAAGCCGATTCCAATCTATGAGTCCCTGCTGGTCGATACGGAAGCGCGGAATATTTTCGAGAAGGGGCTTACCGCTTTGCCAATGCTTGCCAGCGTGATGGATAACCAGGGTCGCAAGAGCATGGCAGAGGTGGCAATGGCCCAGGTCGCCCGCCGTAATGCCACACGCGATGAGCTGTCTGAGTTCATCCAGCGCCGCAACCGTATTTCCATCGACTGATTCGCCGGAAATACTCCGGGCATTCTTTACCACCGAGGCCAGGATTATTCCTGGCCTCGGTGCGTCTGGGCTGTCGTTCAGTGCGTGGTGGTAGGGTTAAGCAGGGAGGGAGAGGGGGACGCTGGAGGTATCAGCAATCGGGAGCATGATCCTCTTGCGAGTTCCTGGCGTTGGCAGCTCAGAGAATGGGCTGGGAGCCCACAAATGGAAGCCCTGGTAGTAGTCTGCCTCTAGCACCTTCACCACATTCAGTTCGCGGGCGCCCTCTATGCCCTCGATGACAACCGTCTTGCCATTGCTTTTGCACCAACGGATCAGCCTTTCTACTGTATCAAGATAGAAGGGGTCTTTGAGCATTCGCATGGTTGAGTTGTGGGATAGCTTGCAACCTGCGATCAGGTCAGACCTCAGCAGATGTGACTTGGCGAATCCGTCCTCAATATCGTCAATGACAACTGCGATGTTCTGGTTGTTGAGCAATAGAATGCTCTCCAGAAGCATCGGCACCCTACCGTCAGCCGTCTCAGTTATCTCGACTGTAACCCTGCCCGAGAGGCCGTGATCGACAATTACGTTCGCGATGCGCTTTGCTATGCGTGGGGTGCTAAGCGTCACTTGTGACATGTTCATCCAAAGATTCATGCCTTCAAGTTGCGCCGCGTCTGTGCAGGCTATTTGCGCTATACGTTCGTCAAGTGACGGGATCGTCCCGGTTCGCTCGGCGTTGGTGATCACGGACAAGGTTGTGTGGTTATCGTGGTTCGCCCCCACCCTCAAAAGTGACTCATACGCAACGACCTCCAGCTCATCCTGGATAATCCGGGCCACAGGCTGATAGACCATGTGGATAGGGGGGGCGGCAGTGTCCACCACTGATTTATTGTCCATTCAGTACCTACAAGGGGCTCTGGTCTTTTGGCTCATAATTACTAATGCCCCCCTCGCATCCCCCAAATCGGGGGGTGATGCGCCCAACATGAGTTGTTTTTTGTGCAAGCAGGCACGCCGCTGAGTCCAGAGGTTTTGGTTTCGTGCAATGCCGCGACCTTTGTTGATACGGGCAGCCTGAAATCCTGGGATGGGGACTGACGAGTTGCTTAGGTGGGCGGATGACACCCCGTTGTCGGCGTTATCTTTTGGGCATCAAAGGAGAAATGCCCATGTCCCTGTTCGATCATCTTCAAACACTCGACGACGACACTCTGGTACTCGCTGCAACCGAGCGTGTATCTCGCCACATCAAGATGCAGGCAGCTCTGTTGCAGTCCATTGCGGGCAAGCGCTCTTGGTTTGCCAAGGGCAAGGTCAGAACCATTACTCAGTGGATCGAGGAAGTTTGGCTGGAGCAGTTGCCGAGTGAGCAGTTGCTGTATCCCGTGCAGGAGTTGGCTGTCGTGAAAAGCGTGGCTGACCGTTCTGGCCTGCTGCCTGAAAACTTGATTTCATCGACCAGCACCGCACGCCGAATCGCTCAGGCGTACTCGACGTTCATCAAGTTCAAGCTTCCGAATGACCCGGATCGTTTTCGCTTCAAGCGCGAGTACGAGGTTTTCTGGCAGTGGCGTTCGCTTATCGAAACTGACTGCCGCAAGAACGGCTGCGTGTTCCGGGCGGAGCTGCCGGCCCTTGTTCTGTCCGCCATCGAGTCTGATGGGCTGGTGCTGCCACGCAAGGTGGTTATGGTCGGTGTGCTTTATATGAACCCTTCGGAGCGGGCGATTCTCGATGCACTCCAGGCCAAGGGTGTTGAAGTGGTCGAGCTGGATTTCGAGGGTGAGGCATGCACGCCCAAGCTGCGTCGTGCAGTCACTCAGTCTGACGAATTCGAGCAAGTTGCAGAGTGGGTGAATTCCACGCTCAAACCATATATCGACACCCCGCATGCAGCGCCTTCGATTGCGCTGCTAGTACCGTCCATGGATACGCATCAAGCCCCCCTGATCGAAGCGCTAACCATGTCGGTAAGCCCGGCGTCACTGCTTCCTATGAAGGATGGGGTAGAGGTGCGAGAGCCTTGGGATATTTCCAGTGGGGCAACGTTGGGCGCTCGGCCAATGATCCGCGCAGCGATGGGCATCCTGTCGATTACCAATCGAGAAGCTGATGCCGATGTATTTAGCCGCGTGCTCCGATCCAGCTGGGTGGGAGGGCATGCGGTAGAGGGTGCTCAGCGGGCGCTTGTTGATATTTGGCTGCGTGAGAACAACGGGCTCAACATGGGTGGCAAGGACTACCTCCGCGCACTGGCTGCGTGCAAGGCCAGTTGCCCAATTTTTACTGAGAATCTGCGGCATGTACTGGCCTCTCAGGAGGATGAATCCTCTGATCGCTATCCGTCTGAGTGGGCCGACTTTTTCACGGCAAGTCTCGCCAAGATGGGCTGGCCGGAGTCTGAGTCGCTTTCCAGTGCCAACTACCAGACCCTGGAGGCTTGGGAGGAAGCGCTCAAGGTATTCCGCTCCCTGGACTACCAACTGGGCCATTGCTCCTACCCGCGAGCCTACATGTGGCTTCGTGAAATAGTTGATTGCCAACAATTCCAGCCGCGTATCAGTCATGTAGCGCCTGTCGCAATCATGACCTATGCCGATGCCGTGGGCCTGAACTTTGATCATGTGTGGATGCTTGGTGCCACCAGCAAAGTGCTGCCGCTGCCTGCTGACCCAAATCCGTTTCTCCCCCTGGAGCTTTTGACTGTTGCTGGCGTGCCAGAGGCTACGAGCGAGGGGCAGCTTGAGAAGGCTCAGCGTGTGGTGCAGGCTCTAATGGCTACCAGCAACGACATTACTGTGTCCTGCTTTGAGCATGATGATCGCGGCAGTAGCGTTGGCCCGTCTGTTCTGTTCGGGGATTGGCCGGCGCCTCTGCGCAGCGCAGTAGAGTGGAAGGGCTTTGCCGGAAATCAGGTGGGCACCCTGAACCGAGACGACTATGACGAGGAAACGATCCCCGCCGTAGGCGACGAGGAACGTCAGCGCATTAAGGGCGGCGTGAGTGTCTTCCAGAACTACGCGGTAGAGCCATTCTTTGCCTTTGCCTGCAATCGCCTGGGCGCCAAGGAATTCCCGGTTCCAGTGTTCGGCCTTGACCCTCGCATTCAGGGCACCATGCTGCACCTGTGCCTTGAGGTGTTCTGGAAGGCTGTTCGCACTCAGGAAAAGCTGAAATCTTTCAGCCAGGATCAGCTTTCGGCGGAGGTGGCTCAAGCTATTGAGTTGGCCAGCATCGGCCTGCTTTACAAGCTCCAGTGGCGTTATGGGCGTCGCCTGATTGGTCTGGAGCAGGGCCGTTTGCACACGCTCCTGATGGCCTGGATGGAGGTTGAGAAGGCTCGGGAGTACCCGTTCGAGGTAATTGGCTTTGAACGGCGGACTGAGGTCAACGTCTTCGGCGTAGAGCTGACAGTCAGCCTAGACCGGATCGATAAGGTGTTCCCGCCTGATGAGAAGACTTACGCGGTGCTGTTCGATTACAAGTCTGGTGCCAACTTCACATTCAAGCGTCTTAATGCCGAGAAGCTGCTGGAACCTCAGCTGCCGATCTATGCGACCAAAGTGAAGCCTGCCGACCTGGGGGTGCCCTCTATCGATGGCATTACGCTGGCGCAGATCAACCCCAAGAAGCTGCATATGCATACGCGAAGCTCTTTCACCGCGAAGCTGGATGGTGGCGCTGCGGGTAAGAACGATGTGTGCCAACCCTCGGAGTGGGCTGCGCAGGTCGAAGCTTGGAATAGCGCTCTTGAGGAAATGGCTGACGGCTTCCTCTCTGGCAATGGGCTCCTTTCGGCCTTCGACAAGGCGCTGCCCATGGGTTATGAGCACCTGGAGCCCCTGCTGTAACCTTTCGCTCTCTTGAGGCTGGCCCTGCCGGGCCAGCCAGCATTTTGGAGTTTGCCGACATATGTCTTTTCAATCGCTTGGGCTGCATAGGCCTACGTTCATGGGTGCCTTTACAGCGGCAAGCCGGCTGTTGATTGTCGGGCTACTGGTTTACCTGATGATGGAATTCGCCGGTATTTCAGGCTGGTGCGCTTCGGCCCTATTGTGCGGGGTCGCGGGCGCCGAGCTGGCCGCAATGTGCGGCGTGGCGTTCAAGAGGCAAGGCTTCCTGGCGCTGGCGCTGGTGGGCCTCAGCTGCGCTCTACTGGTTGCTTGCATTCTGATCATCGCATACGCCTGCGGCGCGATTCCTCACATCCTCGGCTAGGTTTCCACGACTTTCTTCGGTCATCGGTGACACCGTGCCTAGGCCGTTATCTTGGAGCTATCTGAAAGGAGAGCCCCATGACTGCTCAAGCCCGCATCGAATCCAAGCTGTTCCACTTGACTCCAATCATGGCAGCAATCGCTGCCACCAATCCGCACGATGCTTATGTTCGTGCTCTCTCGATTGACCCTACGCGCTCGGTTGCGCTTCTCGCGCCGGCAGGCTCTGGCAAGACAACCCAGCTGCTGTATCGATTCTTGGCGTGCCTGACAGTGGTGCAGCGCCCGGAAGAAATCCTGGCAATCACGTTCACTAACAAGGCTGCTGGTGAAATCGTCGAGCGCGTGACTGGCGCCCTGGCATTGGCCGCGTCGGGAGTAGAGCCCGTAGAGCCCCATGAAAAGCCGCTGTACATGCTTGCCCGTCTGGTACTGGAGCGTGATGCCTTGCTGGGCTGGAACCTCGCTCTGAACCCATCCCGCCTGCGCATTATGACCTTTGACGCTTTCTGCGCTCAGATCGCCGCCAAGATGCCAATCATGTCCGGGCTGGGAGGCGGTCGTACCACTGATGATCCGTCTCTGATTTATCGGACTGCCATCCTCAATACGCTAGGCAGCGTCAACGACGAGTCCATCCCTCAAGTGTTGCGCGAAGCGCTTGAAGCGGTGCTGGGCTTTGCGCGTAACCAGTTCGAACTGCTGGTGCCGATGTTTACCACTCTACTGACCAAGCGTGACCAGTGGGTAGGCGAGCTACTAAACCTGAGCAGCGAGGAAATCTCTGAGGCGCTGCGTGAAATCGTCGAATCCGAAATGGCCAGCGCAGTTGCAGTGCTGAACAAGTACGACTTCGACGCCTGCTGGCGCATCTACGCTGATGCCAGCGGCGTGCATGAGCATCACGCATGGGCCTCCTATGGCTGCATCGACATGACCGATGAAGGCCGCGACTTCGCCCGCCGTGCGGCCAAGGCGTTGCTAAAGGTGGATGGCATGATCCGCAGCAAAGTAACAGCCCGTGAAGGCTTCCCGGCCAAGGAGGCGCTTACCTCGCGCATGAATGGTTTCCTCGGTTCCCTGAATGGCGATCCAGAAGTTGATGAGGCTCTGACCGTTCTCCGCGACCTGCCTGACCCTGAGTATCCGGCTGAGTCCGCCCGCATGATGGAGCACCTTACGGTAATCCTGCGCTACCTGATGGCCAACCTGATGCTGGCCTTTGATGGCTCCGCGTCGGTTGACTTCCCCGAGGTTGCCCAGCGGGCAATCCTATCCCTCGGTGCTGGTGTTGAAGTGGGCGATGCCCTGCTTGACGAAGACCGTGTTTGCCATCTGCTGGTAGACGAGAACCAGGATACCTCGCCGGCTCAGTACCAGCTGCTGCGCTGCCTTGTGCAGGCGTGGGAAGAAGATGACGAGCGCAGTGTTTTCCTGTGTGGCGACAAATACCAGTCGATCTACCAGTTCCGTGGCGCAACCGTCAGCCTGTTCACTGATACTGTCGATCAGGCCTGCTTCGGCCCCAAGCGTCTCGACGTTTATCACTTGCAGGTAAATTTCCGTTCTTCGCCTGCCATCGTTGAGTGGAACAACAAGGTATATGGCGAGCTTTTCCAGGGGGCAGGCAACAGCTTTGTACCCTCGATTCCCTTTCGCTCGAATCCAGGCATGGTGACAGTCGAAGCTTTGCCAAGCTCTGAGGCGGAGGCGCAGCGTGTTGTTCAGCTTGTCCAGGATGCCTTCCGTGAAGACCCCGCCCAGTCCGTAGCCATCCTCGTTCGCGGTCGCTCGCACCTCAAGTACATCCTGCCAGCGCTAAAGCAAGCCGGTATTGGGGCTAGCGGTACTGACATTGATCCCATCGCCGACTCCGCTCCGGTTGCGGAAGTAGTTTCGATGATCCGTGCCCTTTGGCACCAAGCAGATCGCACCTCATGGTTGGCCTTGCTGCGGGCTGCATTCGTGGGTTTGAGCTGGGAGGACTGCCTTACTGTAAGCATGGGGCATGAGGTGATCCCGGTTGCGCTGCGCAAGAGTGAGGTTCAGGCGAAACTGACCCCAGAAGGTCTGGTTCGCGTTAAGCGCCTTGTCGATGCCCTGGAGGGCGTTGATAAGTCGTCACGCAGCGATGAGCTTGCATGGAAGGCCCGCGCTCTGTGGCTGGCCCTTGGGGGTATGTCCACCGTTGACCAAACAGAGCTTTCCGACATTAAGACTGTCTTCAAGCTGCTTGGCACCCATACCGCTACAGGCGACCTGGACAATCCGCAGGCATTCTTCAATGCGCTGGCGAATCTGTATGCGTCGCCGAAAGCTGGCGTGGTTCAGATCATGACAATTCACAAGTCCAAGGGCTTGGAATACTCGACTGTGATCATCCCGGCGCTGCATAAGAGCGGCGGCAGTGATGACACGCCGCTGTTCTACTGGCGCACGATCAACGGGCGCTTCTTCCTGGCTCCCAATATGGGGGGGGAGGATGCAATGTCCCCGGAGAGCCGACTGTTTAAGTTCCTAGGTGGCCGCGTGAAAGCGGATCACCGCCAAGAGCTGGAGCGGGTCGCATATGTGGGCACAACCCGCGCCAAGTCTCGCCTGCACCTGACCGCGTGCAAAGATGTTGCGGATGATGAGGCTGGTGGCTCTAACTCCCTTCTTGGCAGCCTCAAGCGAGTATTGGCCGACCAATTCGTTGAGGCGGATGTGGATGCAGTTGAGTTGGAGGTGTTGGGCGGCGTGCCGTCGAAAGCGCGCCTGGATGCCGGTCACAGCGTTGATTTGCCTACTGACTGCTTCATCCCCGCAGCCACCAATGAAGCACTGCCGACCGAAAGCGAGTTGCACGATGAGCTACGTGAGGGCGAGGGTGACGACCACAAGGCGAAGGTCGAAGGCATCGTGTATCACCGTGTTGTTGAAATGATCGCCAAAGACGGCCTGGAGAAGTGGAGCCTCGAAAAGCTGCACGGCAAGGCCCAAGCCGTAGCGGCTCTGATGCGCCGAGAGGGCTACCCCATTCGTGACATTCCGGCAGGGCGCGACCGGATCATGGCTCTTTTGGTTACGACCTTGACCAGCGAGAAGGGTCGCTGGATTCTGTCAAAGCATGACGAGGGTGGTCAGGAAGTTCAGGTTAGCGGCTTCCGCAACGGGCGCTGGGTGCATCGCTACCTCGACCGTCCGTTCGTTGATGCTGGTGCTTACTGGATCACCGACTGGAAAACTGGTGAGTGTCCTGATGGCGTAGAGGTTGAGTCTTTCATCGCAGCAATCGCAGCTCGTTACCGCAAGAAAATGGAGGAATACCGGGATGTGGTCATCGAGGCTGGCGTGACATTGCCGGTCAAGCTGGGTCTGTATCTGCCTGCTGTTGATCGGTTCGTTGTGCTGTGACAAGCCGCGTTGGCAATGAGCACCTGCACAGAGTGCAAGGGATACATTTCTGAGCATCAACCAGTAACAGGCGACACGCATAAAAAGCCCAGCTTATGCCGGGCTTTTTTGTGGGCGACTTTATGGCTACAGGCTTGCAGACAACCGTAGGCTTCTGTTCTGAGAGGCGACATTCATGCGTTTGTGGAGGGGCCGGCTATCCGCTACACGCTTGTACCTGACAGTAATCCAGTATTCATCACGCAGGCCCAGGAGGGCTTCATATACTGCTGGGTCGAAGTTCACTAGAACACGGCCATCGGCATACGCTAAACAGCCAACAACCTTGTGGCGGGGGTACATGGCCTGGATATGGCCAAGGTAAAGTTGGACTTGGTAAAGCTCAACCAGTCGCACTTGATTGCGGTACTTGCGACTCTTGAACTCGCCTACCAGAATTTCCTTACCCGAGACGGCCTCAAAAACAGCGTCGGGGATACCGTTGATGCCGAACCGTGCAAGCTTCAACCGCCCCTCGGATTTGCCCAGGTCTGTGCTGATCAGCCGATGGCTCGATTCCCGGACTCCGAACCGGGAGTAGATCGCGCCAGATGCCGAGTTCTTCTGAAAGAAGAAGATGATCGCCAGCAGTAGAAGGGCGCAAGCTAAGTACATCATCAGATTACGCCTACCATTCTTGCGGCAACCAGCAGCAGTATTGCGATACAGATAAACAAGGCCACGCTAGGCCCCCTGCCTATGGCTGCATGGGCTCGGTTTCCATAGCGTGTGGCGCCTGCATCAGCCTTCTCGAATATGCTCTCCGGGCTGCTCGCATATCGGGCCAGCTTGCTGATACTGATAGTTGCTCTTTTGGATTTCACCTGACTAAGCCTCAAGTCATGGAACTGGAATTGAAGAATCGGTAGCGGCTGATAGCGGTGCTACACCTTGAAGAACAGGCGCTTGTATCCGTAGAAGCTGACTTCTCCAGCATCCTCTAGCGCCCGGAATGCCCGTGTCGCGGAGCGCTTCTGTACGCCCGCGAGGTCACGGATCAGTTGTTTGCCGGCCTCAATCTCGCGCCCGAGTTTGGAGTCGATGGCAGTTGGGTGGCCTGCAAGGATCGATAGGACTCGACGAATCTTGTCCTGGTCTTTGCCCTGCGATTCACTGACGGCTTTGGTGAAGGACTGCGCCAATTCTGCGCACAGGATGGGGAAGCACTTATCCCATGCGTCGAAATCCCTCCGAAGCGAACTTAGGGCGTCTTCATGGACGATCAAGCACGTTGTCCGGCAGTGGGGGGTCAGGGTGATATGCAAGTTACTGCTGATTGTTGGTGTGAAAAGATCACCACGGCGCAAGAAGTCGATGAGCAGTGCTCGGGTATCAGTGCCTGGGGGGCTGTCGGTTGCATAGAGCCCGCCGTCTACAAGCAAACCTATTTCGTTGGGCTTCAATTGGAGCTGTTCGCCCTTGCGAAGAACATCGATTGCCCCGTGCTTGATCATCGCGAGCAGAAGCTGGCCCCACTGAGCAAAAAGACTTGCGTCTTTCTTGATCCAGGCTGGCGCGGGCACATCCATCAATCCATTGGACCCAGCAAAGCTAATGCTTGCCATCACCTATCCTCCCTGAGTTCGTACTGGTTCTCGTAGGGCTCAATCCTGATATTCACATCTGATGGCAGCTCTACACCTATCAGGCCAGTCATGAGGTCGTTTGTGGGGGCGATGACGAGCAGTACGTTCCTGTATCGCAACGGCTGCGAGAGGTATACCCCCTTCGAGGTGTCTGGCTGACGCATTTCACGCATCCGCATCCAGCGGCGCCGTTCAGTCTTGAGCGCTTTGGGGCCACGGCAACGCACGCCATCCCATTTGCCAACATAGGATTTGAGCGCGTGCGAGGCCGCCCTCACAGACTCGCTACGAATTCCGTCTACGACGATGTAGAAGCTCGCCGCTGAGAAACGCACCTTCTGTGTCTTCTTGTCCGCCAAATCCCATGGGGTGGCGCTTTTGGCTTCTGTGAGCATGTGGGCTGTCGAGTTGGGCAATATCTGATAATGCAAACCCGTAGCCCCCAAATTGCCGGGTGATACCCAGCTATTTGCTCGCCCGCGAACGCCTCGACTGGTGCATGAATACGATCATCATCCCCCCGAAGAACCAGACCATGCCGAATGCTGTAGAGAAGATCACCAGTGGCCGGGTTACGACCAAAGCAGCCTCTCGCGGGGATTCATGGTCGATGACCACTCGATTCAGGTCATGGTTCTTGAAGTAGGTGATCAGATACTTCTGGGCAGCATCGACGCCCCGGAACACGGAGTCGTTTGGTACTGAGAGGGTGCCGATGTAACCCGTGGTGTTCATGACAACCCCAGCATGGCTTTTGATGACTTGGACAAGCCCTTCATCCTGGAGCAGCTTCGAGGGGATGTTGTCACCCTCCCAGCTGTAGCAGGTCCACTGCCCCTGATCGCATTGATATTGAAATCTGCCCTCGTATGTGGATGTGAACTCTTTCTGGTAGTTGAGCTGCGGTTCGAGGATCGCTGACTGGATTTGGTAGGGGAATGTGTAATGCAGCCAGAGCTGGAAAAGGGTGTAGAGAAGCAGGAAGGCTGAAATGTGAATCCGAAAGAAGCTCTTGAACCCAGGCCGGAAGAACCGCGCCAGTAGCGATAGCGAGACAAGCATCAGGACTGTCACGTCGCCGCGCTGGCGCTCTGACGAGTCAATCTCCCGGTCAAACCAGAGGTTGATGGTCTGGTAAGTCTTATTCAGCAGGTTCACTTCCTCCTGCCATAGGGCAACGGCCAACAACAGCATAAGCCAGGGGAGGGTGATGCTTTTCTGGAAGTGAGCAAACAGGCCGCACCATACGGCGAAGAACAAAAGGAAGACCCCAAAGTCCTCCAGGCATTGATTCAGGGTAAGAGCGCCGATGCCGCCCTCGCTAAATGGGATAGAGCTTGCAACTGTCACAATCCAAAATACGGTGCAAAGCAGCAGACTTTGCATTTGCCAAGTGACAGTGTTCAGGAGGCAATTCATTCTCGTAATTAAATTGTGGATTTGCTGCATGGTGCTCGCTCAACAGGGTTTGCGCCCAGTCTCGCGATATGGCCTTGCAGCTTCCACCGAATCTAATGCAGTTGAGTGAGTGGCATATGTCTGAGTCTGATCGTCGCTTTCAACGGTATGTCCTGGCTCCTGATGCGTTCACAAGTCAGCGTGCCAAAGGTGCTGGGCTGTCTTGGCTTATCAAAGGCTGGAAGGATTGCCGAGTAAAGGACATGTCCGCAGCCGGAGCGCTTGTGCTTACGAAGCAGGACTTCTCGCTTGGAGACAATATCGAGGTTGAGCTGACGGCAAAGGAAGGGCAGAGGATGGTCTTTCAGGGTGAGGTCGTGAATCTCGGCAAAGATCACAGTGCAGGCTTGAACAAGCTTGGCATTAAGCTTGGGCATCCTGCTCGCGGCTCAGTTGAAGAACGTTTCCTGGAGGGGCTGGAGGCACGTTTCCGTCCAAGCCACTAAAACAAAAAGCCCAGGTGGTCAGAATAACCAACGGGGCTTTGGGTAAGTCGGGAACCGCCAACACCACAGAATGCAGCAGAAGGGGGGAGCGTGAGATAGGAGGTATTCCTACGGCGATTCCCTTAAAGCGTCCGGCCAAAACCAGTGAGCGGATGTTACCGCAGCTGTTCGGGATTTGCACTGTTTGCACGCAGATTGGAGACTAACCGGCGTGAGTCTGTTCGTCTATCGAGCGAACATAGTGACAGTAGTTTCGTTTCGAAAGCATGACGAGTGTCAAAAATGCCGTACACATGCCTTTTAAGGCAATATCAGTGCCAAAGCCGAACGCCAACTGGTTCTATGCCAACCCTTCCGGCTCGTATTTCCGCGCATGCGCGGGAATTTAGGAGAGCAGGCTGGCGAAGAAAGCCCTGATTTTGAGTAGCAAGCTTGGCATCCAGTCGTCTTTTTGATCTGACGACTCTGAGACAACGGGGCTTCCAATCGGTTCATCGGCGATCACCGTGCCATTCGCAATCCATATCAGGTCGTTTCCGTAGGCCGAAACGTCCACAGCGGCCATTGCGGTCTTAGCCACGCCAAGCAACTCCTGTGTCTTGTCGCTTCCAACCCCAGGAACTTCAATCCGTATCCAACCGCCTACAAGACTTTGATCCACAAATGACCGTGCAGCATAGAGCTGGTATTTGCTGCGGATGTGGGCCTGTACTTCAAGTCGAGCTTGGTCAGCGAGCGCGGACGCAGCCTCGCCAGAAAGAGACGTGCGCCCGGCAATGGGGAAGATAAACTCGACCACGTTTGCGTGGCCATTGATTTGCAGTGTCTGGGCTGACTCTCGCGGCCCATCCTGGGAAGTGAGGATGGGGGCGGCTTTCTGCGCACCAATGGCGCTCCCGATAGCCTCAAGGTCAAATGTTCCGGGTGAAGCTTGGGCCAGAACCTTGACGCTCGGCGGCGTGTACATCTGTCGATAGATTGCCTGAACGTCCTCGTAGCGGTAGTCCAGAAACGGCACTGTGTCGGCAGCGCATGGCTTAACACCGTTGGCATGGGTGGCGATGAAACGCTCGTACAGCGTAGGTGAGCTGGTGTATGCCTCGCCGCCCATTACCTCGCTGACTATGACTCGCTTCTCGCTCTCGAAGCCCGTATTGGGAAGTGAGGGGCGCGAAAGGAAAGTCACAAGCGCCTCACTCATTAGGTCGGCTTCGCTTGCCGGCCCCTCCAGGGTGAACTCAGTGAAGTCGCTATGGGTCATGGCTGAAAGCTTGACCCCCTTCGAGCGCAAGGTGAGGATCGCATCTACGGGCGATTTGCCGAAGCGAGTTTCACTGAGTAGCAGGTGCTCGATCAGGTGAGGCGCTTCGCGCATCCCGCATGAACTTGTTGTCCCGACGCTGATCACTGCATGCAGTGATACGGCCTGCTCTGGGAGCGGCGCAGGCTGAGCCGCCCCGCTTGTGTTAGCAGCTTGGATCGAGGCCGCGCACAGCGCGAAGATGGTGCAGCGTTTAAGCACGTATTGCGTCCTTCATGCGTTCCAGCAAGGTCTTTGTTTTCTCGTCATCGGGGATCAGGTCCATCGCGCCGAAGCGGCCACCGGCCTGCTCCGAGTGATACAGGTACTGCATCTTTCCACGCTTGAATCCAACGTAGGGGGACGCATACCCAATGTACTTGTCCATGTCCAAGTACGACTCCTGAATATCCGGGTCGAAACCGAAGATGAGGTGGATGCCAGTTCGCTTCCACAGTTCAGCATTCGGCTCCCTGACTATAACGACTACGTGTATGCCTTTCTCTGTCGCAGCAGAAAAGCCAGCATCGAGTTCCGTGGGGTTCAGGTTGAGGTCCTGCACATCAATGATGAGCGAGCGACCGTCATCTGAGTCTTGTGTCAGGAGGTCGGTGTGGAGGGCGACAAGACTTGGCAGCGAATAGGTTGCAGGCTTGACCAGTGAAACCAGCGCATTACTGTCGCCGAGTGCTTCGGTAGTTCGCTGCACGTAAGAGGCGTCCACATCCCCTCGCGTTGACTTGACTGCTTTTGACATAACACTGAGCCAGTCTGCGCCGCTTGGGGCGTCGCGAAGAATCACCACCTTGGTGTTCTCCAGCGGATTCAGGACCAGCTCCTGGTCGATGAATCGCTGAGCTTTAGGAGCGTCAGGCTGGATGATGAGGCAGTGCTCATGGATATAGCGCCCGAGCACGTATTGGATGGGTGCGTAATACCCGAACCGTTCCTCGAACTTGGCCAGCATATTGCGATCAGTCGAGTTGGGGTCAACAGGATCAGAGCGGGAATAGTTCAGCAGGGCGTCGAAATTTGAAAAGCCGCTCATGGCGGCAACGATGTTCCGCTCTGGAATACCCTGGCGTACATCTTCATTTTGCGAGAGCGACAGGTTCAGGGACATTCGCATGAAGTCCATCAGCTGATGGACCGGGTCTTGTTTGAGCATTTCCCGGTAAGGCCGAACGTATTGAAGGCCGTCAACATGGTCGCTCAGTTCTAGAGTCTTCATGTCCAGATTGCGGTAGCCATATGCACGCGCAACCGCTTTCGCTGCCTTCTCAGTGGTGAACTGGCCGGGGTACTTGGCGGTCAGTCGTGCTACTTGTAAGTCGTGCATGGTGCTTCCATGTTGATGTGCCTCCAGGCTCCGCCTCAGTCGCCAAATCGGTATTCAGTCAAGTAGCGATGCAGGTAGAGGGCTTCCACAAAGGGCTCTGTTTCGATTCTTGCCCGAACTGATCTGCTAGGGCTGGGGCTTGATGGCTCCCAGTTTGATAGTGGGGTGATCGAGGGCACCGGATCGTCTATGGGGTAGACGATTGGGGTCGGTGCAGGCCGGATGATCGGTTTCACCTTGTCGATGAAAGTGACTCTCGCTCTGACGTGTGGTTGCCCGGATCGGAATGCCGCGATCTTTTCTCTAGGGTCCACGTCAGTGCCGTGGCCGCTCAGCATGCTTATTGCGACGACGAATTTGCGCGAACTGTCCCCGTCAAGAAGCTCGTCCAGCAATGGTACATACCCATAGAGTTTCTTGAGGTGCTGCGTGAAGGTTGCAACCCACTCGGCGGCGGTCTTGTTTTGGATGGAGGGCGCAGAGTCCCAGTAGAAACGAACTTTCGCTGGGCCGCTCACAATCCATGTCTGTCGCATGGTCTGTAGGCTCGAAAGGTATTTCATTGAGCCCCAAATCTTCATACGGTCGTACTGGTCGGCGATGCTCGCCACCAGTTGCTCGATTTCCTTTTTGATGGCGTTCAGCTCTTGAAGCTCTGCCAGCCAGTCTTCGGGGAGGGCGATGGCGCCTGGGACTCTGAGGGTTTCGCGGGGGTTCTGCTTGCCTTGCTCAATCCTGATTGAGGTGAGGCCATAAATTGCGTGGTCAATTGCGTCATGTCCGGCAAGCTGAGTGGCCTCAATGCCCTTCTTGTCATCAACGGTCGCCTGATCCCGGAATGGGATATGGAACGCTGCGTCCAGTCTGAGGCGGTCAGGGCGGGCACGCATTCGGTTGGCGAGCATGTCCAGGCGCGGCTCAAGCTTGTTGACCAATTCTTTGATGCCCTGTTGCGGACTGATGTAGATCGCCATGGTCCCTCGCCGAGTGATTCTTTCTGCTCTCATCATAACGGCTGGGGCTGCTTGGCTCGCGGGCTTCATTGGGGCGCAACTACTTCCTGTTCGGGTGAAACGCATAGTCTTTATCGTGACAATTACACCCACTATCGAACAGGAGTCCAGAGTGAGCCTGAGCAAGGTCTTCAACACTGCCCCAAACCTTGGGGTTGTAGCCACGAAGTGGCATGCCGCACTCGAAAAAAGGTTTGAGGCTGCCGGCATACAGGTGACGGTAAAAACTGGCATCGACGGAGCGGCATCTTTGCTGGCGCCTGCGGCACTGATCGCTCAGCTCATCAAGCGAGAAAGCCTGCCAGAGAGCCGCCCCGTAAGAGTCCTGATGATTTCAGATGATCCCGTCGCTGTGATGGACGAGGGTATATGGCTCGGAGTTGCTGCTGATCTTGCAGGCGTGAGCGCCGTTGAGTGCTACAGCACCTGTACTCAGGTTCTTCACTCCAGTCTCTATGATGCGGCGACGCAGCTTGGCTTGAAGGGCTATAGCCCGGTGTCCGTTGATGATGCCAAATGCCAGTCTTGGGATTTGGCGCTGTGGGTTCACCCTGCAATCGAGGCGGGCGAGAGTGACCACCTTGTGGGGTTGATCAAGGCCCTTTCATCTTCCGGTGTGCCTGTATACGCCTGCATGTACAACGAGCTGGATGCCCTAATCCAGAGCCATGGTGTCTTCAATGACAGCCTGGAGTTCAGCTGGTTGGACGGGCCGCTTTCCAGTACGGATTTCAGTCGTGCAACGGTCAACAGGTTCGGGTATTCAACTGCCGAGGTCGGCATCGAGGGCGGCTGGGGCGCGGTTCTGACCAAGGTCCAGCCGGCCTCGCTTGTATCCAGCGACGTGGATTGGGAGTGCATCAAGACCGCAATGGCGCTGTACAGGCTCGATGGTTCTACCTCGGGGTCGTGGACGTTTGGGCAGGTGGTGGCCGGTGTTGCCTTCAACAAGTGCCAGCCAGTGGGGCTGATCGGCAACCTCGCGGTAGACCCGGAAACTGGAGTGCTAGTGAGGGAGTGCCCGAACACGAAAGTCCTCATGGAAGTGGGGCACCTTTGGCAGCTGCCATTGCAGACGATGCCCAAGGCAAGATTCGAGCTGGTGCCTTGGGCTGCGCGGGTGAAGTTGCTAGCCTGCAATCAGCTGACCAAGGAGGACAAAAAGCGTGCAGAGAGCATCGAGCTTCTGTCTAAGGCGTTTGAGTCCGGCATGGTGGAGGCGGGGATTGCACTGGCCAGGGGGTATGAGTCAATCGCTACCGAGGGCGCAAAGGCCAAGGCTGCCAAAATCTATACCGAGATTGGGCCAAAGCACCCAATGAGCGCCTACTACCTTGCCCACAAGGCTCTGGCAGCCGGCGACCACCAGCTTTTAGTGAGCCTGCTCACTGCGTCAGCGGAGCAAGGATATGTTCCCGCTCTCTCAGACCTGGGCTGCTTGAAGTTGGATGGTGGTGATGGCGAGACTGCTGTTCGCCTTTTTACCGATGCGATGAATCTTGGCGATGCCGAATCAGCCTTCCGATTGGGCGAAATTGCCATCAAGGCCGGCGAGTACGAAGACGCCCTCGGTAAGCTCAGGTTTGCATGGAGCAAGGGGCATCCAGACGCTCTGAACGTAGCCCACTGGCTCTGCAACGAGATGTTGAAGTTCGGCCTGGGCAAGACGAGCCGCCTCAAGCGTGAGTTGAAGGAAATCAAGTTTTCGATTGGCAAGCGGGTTCGCTACGAGAATATTGCGGAGCGCTCTTGTGCGTGAGGGGGCTATGAGGTTGCTGGTGCTGGTGCTGGCGACAACGGCGCCGTCGATTGCACAAGCCCAGCCAGAGCCGCTGATAAATTTCCAGATACGCCATTACGATGTGGCAGGCATGAGTACGGCAGAAATTTCGCAGTCCGTATTCAAGAACACCCCGGTCGGGATCAATGGCGGTCGTTTCGCCGCAGTTACGCACAGCCGTTTCTCAACAAGCTACTCGGCGGTTACGAACTCGCAAGGTGGTTGCGAGGTCAAGAATGCTCGGGTGGTCCTAGACAGCACCATCGTGCTCCCTCGGCTCATCGGTGCCGGCCAAAGCTCTGTGGTTAAGGCCGAGTGGAATCGCTACATCGGCGCACTTCGTGCGCATGAGCAACTGCACGCGAGCAACGGGAAATACACAGCAGAAACCTTGGCGTCCCGGCTCTATGCCTTTAAGTCACACCTGCCATGTCAACAAATGCGGGTAAAGCTTGATGAGGCAGTAGACCGTCTTATACAGAACATGGGGGAGTGGGATCGTCGCCTCGATTCAGAAACCCAGCACGGCAAAAGCCAGGGCGCATTCCTGCGGCCAGTCTTTAGATAGGTCTACGAGAGGCGAATATTCGCGCCGATGAAGGGAGGGAAGGTCGATGGTGGAATGGGTAACGAGCTTGCTGTTTAACGATCAGTGCGGCCCCGCTGCGGTGAACTGGTGGGGCTGGCTGATCTTGGGCGGGCTGTTTGGTGGTGGTGGGCTGCTGCTTGGCGCTCTGCTGACTTCGCCGGGATTCTTTGGCGACTGGCATTGAGTTGCATGGCGGCTAAAGCTGCGTGTTGGCAGTGGAGCCGCCGTTCAGGGTCGGAAGCGGCTTAAAGCATGAAGTAGCCGACGCAGATGGCAACCACCAGGACAAGCCCGGCCAGGGTCCCCACTGCTGTTTCAGCCCCGTCATGGGTGATGCCGTCGAAGACCTTGTAGACGTACCAGCAGATCGAGGCAACAAGCGCAGTAGTGAAGCTGTCGATTACTGTGGCCCCCGGCATCGCAAAGCTATCTACCATGTACCCGAGCGCGCCTACGATGACGGCTACTAGGTGCGCTTCTTTGTGCAATGGGGAGAATCGAAGAAGGGCGAGACTAAACATCAATTCCTCTGCTCGGTTCTGAGTGTCTTGGGTTGGTGAGTTGTGAGGTACGTGACCCCGGCCACGATGATCGCGAGTAGCCACACACTTGGGCTGCCCGCTGCTTCACCAGGGCTCATCAGGAATAGAGCATAGGCAACGACCAAGTTGGCCATGCAAAGCGCTAGAAGCATCGCCGCAAGGCGGCTGGTCACTGTATGGCTCATGCGCATGCTGCTCGGGTTCCGGCTGTGGCTTCAAATGGCAGGCCATGTCGTATTCCGTTGACGACGATACAGCTTCCTCTAGCCTCAATCAGGCCCTGATCACGCAGCCTCTTGATAGATCGACCTGCGCTTTCCCGTGTGCAGCCGGCCATCTGTGCCAGCTCTATCCGTGTCAGCGAAATCTGCATGCCATTGGGGTGGGTTAAAGCGTCAGGCAGACGAGTTATCTCGATTAGAGACTTGTAGCACCGCTGATCCACGTCATCGAATAGCATCTGGATAAGTTTGTCGGTCGTCTCGCTCAGGCGCTTGTTGATATGCGTGGACAGCTCGTAGTAGATGCTTGGCGAATTCTTCGCAGCTCGTTTCAAATCATCGTGAGATAGGCACACCAACTCAACGTCCGTGCGCGCCTGAATGCTTGCCGTGGCGTATTGCATAGGGGTCGAATCAAACACTCCTTGCTCGCCGAACATATCTCCTGGTTTTAGATGGCTGATGCACAGCACGCCATCGCTTTCTGGGTTGCTCAGAATTACCCGCAGGCTTCCTTGGACAACGAGGCAAAGGGTCTTCGGGCTATCCAGAAGGGGGATGACTTGAGCATTCTTCTTGAGCTTCCGATTTCTACCGCAAGCCTTGAATAGACGGTCTAGAGCACTGCAAGCAGTTGAAGGTTGAGCTTGGCTCACTACCTTTTCTCCCGTTCAGTGAGGTTTAGTGAATTGGCATCAAGCTATGGAAACCGCCCGTTCAAATCCACCGAACTCGAAGCACTTTGTCGCAGCTGAATCTGCACGCGGTTGAGTGGTATTGATGGAACCCCTTCGCCATGATCCCAGGTAATTCAAAACTTCGAGGGGATTCTGAGTGAGTGACAAAACCGCGCCCGCATCAGGACTTGATGCCAACAACGGAATGGTCGCTACGTTTCTTGCGACGCTGCTCAGCGCATTTAACGGTAAGCACCCCGAATCCTTTCGAGTGGGTTTCAAGCTCGGCTATTCCAGGGGGAAAGAGTCTGTGCGTGCGACGCAAGTAGTCCCTCCGGCTGCGCGGAAGGAAATTGCAATCCGACTGGAGGATGCCAGGGGCAGCTCTGAGGCTCGGGTGCAGTACGACACGCTGCTGCTGGATGACGGGCGCCTGAAAATAACCCCCGGTGTAATTTCTCGATTCAAGGCTGATGCGCTGCTCAAGCTCGGAGAAGATCACCAGCCGACCGATGAGCAGTGGAAGGCAATCCTGTCACCCACTACCAGCGCAGTGACCATTGGTATCGCGGGTACTGGAAAGACCTTCGTGATGATGCTCCGTGCGATCCTGCTCCACGTCTATCTCGAAATCCCATTGGAGGATATGACAATCCTTGCCGTGACCAAGGACTGCCGAATGGATGTGATGGCAGAGCTTTCCCATCTGTTCGGGAAGTGGGGGGTCAACCTTTCGCAGGAGCAGGCGTGGTCTTTGGTAAAGACACCCCGAGGGGCGCTACTACAGCTCATTCGCGCAGTCCCGCCGCTGCGTGAGGTGGTGCCTTTCGAACTGCTGGGGACAATCGATTCTGGTGATGAAGATGGCCGGGCGTTCGACCCCAGGCTGACCAATGAGCAGATGGATATGGTCGAAAAGGCTTACCAACATGCTTACGCCCGGAGTAGTAACTTCGCCCGCAGCATTCAGGCGCTTTTCGCAGAGACTGTCGCCCTCCCAAGGGCTGCCCCAGACAGCGCTCAGCTCATCCGCTACAGCGAATTGGGTAGCGCCCAGATCGGCGCTGACGAGTTGCTGACGAAGGCTGTTACGAGCAGCTGGTACAGCGCCGGCCACTGGCCTGTTCCAGAGATTGAAGCTCAGATGACGACGCTCTCAGTCATGGGGCGAACCGTCCACGTCAATGGATACTTCCCCACCCTGGACGCGCACGTTGTGCTGGGTTTCCCGAAAGGGCTGGCACGCGACTTTTGCCGCACTGGCTCAGACACACCGCTGTATGAGGAATGCCTTGCCAAGCGTGCTTACCTCCAGCGCTTTGGGTCACACCGAATCATCTGGTGCGATTCACCAGAGCAGCTGAATTCAATCGTGGCATCCGCATTTGCGCTCCCTGATACCGCGCCTAAATTTGCAGCGCGGGTGAAGGGCCTCGATAGAGCTATGAGCATTTCCGAATGCCTCTATCAGACGGGGGCGCTCATCGAGACGCTTGGTCTGAATCCGGCAAAGGCCATTGCTGACCTCAAGTTCATGCCCAACGATCCAGATGCTGGCTTCTTCGATGCTGCCGCGATGTTCTGGCCGATCTTCGAGTCATACCTTCTCGATGCGACACCGAAGGTCATGACGTTCAACAGGCTGTTCCTCACCTTTGGCGAGCAGGGTCACAACAACCTCAAGGCGGTTCCTACAGAGGCTTTGAGGGGGCTACGGAACATCCTTACGGACGAGCTGCAAGACATTACGATATTCACTGGCGAGTTCATCAAAGCAGCGATGGCCGAGAACCGCTATCGAATCGACGTAGAGGGCGCAGATGATGCCGTCATGTCGGTTTTTGCATGTGGTGATGACTTCCAGACGGCTCATGGTACTCAAGGCGCCACGCCCCGATACCTCACCGACTTCCGCAAGCATTTCCCGTCCAAGGGCTACGTCCTGAACCTGCTGGGGCTCAACTTTCGCTCGCAGCAGGGGATCATCTTCTCTGCTCACTCCCTGATCCTCGGCATCCCTGCGGTAAGCACGCTGGCGCCGGCCAGTGCCGCGAACGAAGAAGTGAATCCGGTGGAGGTTTATGACCTGTCTCCGGCCACCTTCATGAGGCTATTCGACATGCACTACGCTGCCGGCGAGAGCATTCTCATCCTGGCAGCTAACCCAGACGATTACCGCCAGCTCGAATCGGTGGTCAACTTGGTTGTGGATCGAGACAAGGCTGACAACCAGGACAACAGACAGGTGAGGGTACGCGCAGCTCAGCGTTCCAAGGGGCTAGAGGCGAGCGTAGTGATCATCCTGGGCGACTTTGTTGCAGCCAGCTCGACCTGGGCCAAGAACCAAGTGTTCCGCGCAGCCAAGACCGTGGACACAGACGACCAGTCGCCGTTCGACGTGATCCAGCAAAATGAGCTGTATAGGCTGGCCCATATTTCGATCACCCGAGCCCGGAAAAACTGCTACTGGCTACTGTCGAAGGAAGGCCCGGACTCCGCGCATAGGCTCAAGGCCTCGACTCGGATTTCAGGGGTTGCTGGGAGCTTTATAGACCGGCGCTGAATCTATGCCGCTGCGTGTGTGCCCATGCGCAGCGGCCAACTCAGTTGTTGGCAGGGTACAGGCTGCTGAGCAGTCCACTGTTGACCTTGATGCTTCGTCCTATCAGCTCCACCTCCCCGGTGTGGTGAAGCTCACGAATTAGGCGACAGATGCGGTCGCTAGAAACCCCAATCCAGGAAGCCAGCTCAGCCCGGCTTACTTTTATCGTCCGGCTTCCGCAGGGGTTCGGTTTGCCCAGGCCCTTGGCGAATGTGCATAGGGCGAACCGGGTCTTTTCCAGGCTTGATCTTTGGGCATATTGGGCAAGGTGGAACTGGACGATCTGGAGTAGCTGAGACTCTTGCTCTATCACCCAGTTGTACAGGTCGGCCTGCTCTCTGCTCAGTGAATCCCAATGGTCGCGGGTCAGCATCCTCAACTTCACGTCATGCCTGACCTCTATACCGAATCGATCCGTCCTGCTGAGTAACTGGGACATGCGTTGAGGTGTGAATACATGCCCTGCGCCAATGATCGATAGGTAGTACCGAGCGCCCTCTCCGTTGGTGGCGTACAGGAGAAAGGCGCCTTCCTCGATCAGTACGAACTCGTCCCGTGCGAGATGCAGTTCCCCGCCAACAGCGGCGCCTCTCGGCAGTGTGACGCACCTACCGATGTGAGGATCAATGCCGAGGGTATGGGGTTTTCGAGTGTCGAGCATGGCCAGCAAATGCGTCTAGGGGAACTCCATCGTAGCCGTAGGAGAATGCTGATCAACTCAACTCGGTGCGGTTACTCGCTATGGCCCGCGCTAGGGGAGGTGGCGTGTTCTTCGTGTGCTGCGGAATTTTCCCAGCGAATGCTGCTGTGAATTCTCTCCGCCTTTTTGGGGCCGATGCCAGGGATTTCCGTCAGCTGGTCAACTGACGCTGTGATGAAGGCGTAGACCGACCGGAACCGCTCCAGCGCCTTAGCAGCGGTTGCTGGGCCGATACCAAAAACGCTCTCCATGGTGAACAGGGCCTGCTCCCGGCCAGGGCTAACTTTGGCTCGCTGGAATGCCATGCCATAGGTCTTGTCCTTCTGCGCTTGCTTGGCTAATCGGAACAGTAAGTCCGCCGTTGCGGATGGGTTTCGGACGTACAGCACCGATGCCCCCTGTACGCCGATCAGGAATGCGATGGCGCCGTCAATTGCCTCACGGGATATGGGGGCGCGGGTCGAGTATGCGTCGCCCTCAATCATGAAGACAGAGCGCGGGAAGTTCAGGCTCATCTTGCCCGCCTTATGGTGCAACCACCCATCCATGATGCTTTCGACAAACTCGGTTGCTGTCATGCGGAGCACTACGGTTTCGCCGCTTATGACATGCGTCCCCGTCTCCAAGTCGCCAAGGCGGACGTGGGCGCCGAGTTGCTTTAGGCGCAGGAGGACTGGGCTTTGAGTCTCACTGGCGTCGGCCAAGATGGTGACGATCTGATCTTCGGACATGGCAGTCTCTGGCTATTCAATCTGCCATGAATATAACGGCCAGCTTCCTGGCTCCACCGAAGTCGTGTCAGTTCCCATGCTTCGCTCTGACGATTTGCGGTGTCTCGGCGGAGACACACGCGGTTCGTCGTTATCGTTGCTCTCAGAAATTCAACAACCCGTGAGGATCATGATGATGGACGAGCAGAAGAAGAAGGCGCTGGCCTCAGCGCTGGGTCAGATCGAAAAGCAATTCGGCAAGGGTGCTGTTCAGCGCATGGGCGATGCCCCGCGAGTTAAGATTGATGTGGTGCCGACAGGCTCCCTGGCGCTCGATGCCGCACTGGGTATTGGCGGGCTACCGCGAGGCCGGATCGTGGAAATTTATGGACCAGAATCCAGCGGGAAGACCACCCTGACGCTGGAGGTTATCGCCCAAGCTCAGCAGCTCGGCCATACCTGCGCATTCGTCGATGCAGAGCATGCACTTGATCCCGACTACGCCGGCAAGCTGGGTGTGAATGTCGATGACCTGCTGGTGTCGCAGCCCGATACCGGGGAACAGGCGATGGAAATCACGGACATGCTGGTGCGTTCGAACGCAGTTGACGTGATCGTCATCGACTCCGTTGCGGCGCTGGTGCCAAAAGCCGAAATCGAGGGGGACATGGGTGCGAATCACGTCGGACTTCAAGCGAGACTTCTCAGTCAGGCCCTGCGTAAGCTGACCGGCAACATCAGCAACTCGAATTGTCTGGTGATCTTCATTAACCAGATTCGTATGAAGATCGGTGTGATGTTCGGGAGCCCCGAGACAACCACTGGTGGCAATGCGCTCAAGTTCTACTCGTCTGTGCGCCTCGATATTCGTGGGGTTGAGACTGTGAAGGATGGTGATGTAGCGATTGGCCGGCGAGCGAAGGTCAAGGTCGTGAAGAACAAGGTGGCGCCGCCGTTCCGCGTGGCTGAGTTCGTCAATATATTTTCGCAGGGCATCGATTGGGCTACTGAGCTGGTGGAGCTGGGTGTCGAGCATGGATTCGTGGAAAAGGCCGGCGCGTGGTACAGCTATAACGGCGAAAAGATCGGGCAGGGCGTGAAGAATGCGGCAGCGTATTTCTCGCAGAACCTGGATGATGCCAAGGTGCTGGATACCAAGCTGCGCGATAAGCTGTTCGGGGGGTTAGCCAGCCTCCCCCCGGCAAGTGAAGAAACGCCGGCAGCAGAAGTAGCCTGAATGCCCCAAAGGCCCCTAAGTTAGGGGCCTTTTTGCGAGCGCAGCAAATTGATACGAGGGAAGCCACTTGGATACCAGGATTTACGACTTTACAGCCCTGTACAACATGCTTTGGTACAGGGACTTCCCAGTCGCGCTGGGCAGTATCGAGTACGCCAAACGGGCGGACTGGACGACCCACATCGCATCTACTGTTCGGCAGGTGGCGAGCATATCCGGGCTCTTTTCTTGCTTCGAGTCTGGAGGCCGGACGGACGCAGAGTTGCAGTTCGCGGACAGGTCGGTATGGGCGAAGCTTGAGTGGGAATGGGACGAGCCACGGCAGGAAAGTGTTGGTGAGCTAGCGAAGCTTGCTGGTGCTGCATACGCCTGTGAGTTTTGCGTCTTCATCGGCTACAGCCAGACGAAATACCTCGATGATAATTTGGCGAAGATCAAGGCTGAGTGGGCGGGCGTACCAAAGCCGCTACTGGTGATCCTGGTGACGTTCGATCTTGAAGGCGAGTGGCGATACTTCGACCGAATCCAGACCTATCGCATCGACGCGATTGGTGCCGAGCTGGTGCGTGATCAGCCGGCGCTGCCATGGTGCGTGCCCAACAGCCGCTGGCAGTCGCTTGGTAGCCTTGAGGGGTAGGGGAGTGATCGATTCTTAGGTCAACAATGCGAGGACCCATGATGGGGATTCAGACATGCGATAACTGCGACAAGCCATTCGATGTGCAGGAAATCGGTGGTGGTCAACCTCACAAGCCTGAGCGGGAGTCAATCGACTGTCCGTACTGCGGGCATAAGACTTGGAGCCGGTCTACAGGCTATTTCCAAACCTCGAAGCTGCCCAGTGGGAAGCGGAAGTCTTGACCGGCAAGTGCGAATGGAGCATCGTTGATGCCGGCGCCGCAATGCCACCCCGTGCTACTGGGAAACGCGGCAATTGACTCTTTGAGTCGGGAAGCACGCCCAACAAAGAGCCCCGCTGTCAAAAGCGGGGCTTTTTCATTTCCGGTGCGTGGCCCGCGCATTAGCAGACCGTCACTCTATCGATGCCGGCCCCTGTACGCCAAAGTTCGACGGGACCTGTTTCGCTGCTGCTTGGATGTACGGCGCTGCTATCTGGCTAAGTTGCTGTTGTTCGGCCTCGCGGTTTGCCGCAGCCCTCGATACGGACTCGTTCAGCTTGTTCAGTGTGGCCTCAACTTTCTCAGCCGCCTTCCGGCATTGATCGGCTGCGTCATCCAGCTTGCCCATGTTGATCCAGGAGAAAATATCGAGCGATGGAGCTATGGCAAGGTCCACAAGCAGGTCGAACAAGTCGTCTGGCTCAGCAAAGCTCTCCGAGCTGGCGCGTTTTGGCAGCGCTTCGGAAAGAGCCTGTAGCGCCCGTGTTGCTCTGCGAACTGAGTCCGCAGCAGATGAAGTGTTAAAGCTCGATATGACTGATACGGCCTTGTTCGAGGAAAAGAGGTCGATCATTTCGGTTGTGGACGCAGAGCTGCAATCGTCAGCAGCCCTAAGTAGATGGTTGTGGGCGTCCTGGGCTAGCCCGTGCCATTTGTCGGTCTGGTTGTAGCGCTTGGTGGCCGTTGCCACGCGCTCCCGTTGAGCCAAGTATCGCGCATAGTCCGCCTCACAGCCGGCAAGCGCGGTTTTTGCCGTGCTAACGACCCACTGGCCGGCGAATGTCTTCGCTTGAGCCAGCACATGGGCAAGTTCCGCTGCGGCCAGTTCCTCAGTCTTCTTGGCCTTAGACTGGAGCAGTAGATCGGCGAAACGAGCCCAGAATGAGTGCTTCCGTGCTTCCTTATCCGCTCGCACTCTCTGCTGCGCGATGCTCAAGGCAAGGGAGGCAGTACGCAGCTTTTCAGACCAAGCATGTAGTTCAGGCGAACAGTTCCACGGTGTTTCCTCAAATGGCGACCATTCAAGGGTAACGGGACCAGGGATCAAACTCCCCTCAACTCAATGTCGAATCTCGATGTTGCAGGGTAAAAGCAGCTAGGGGCGTGTGCTGGTGCTGCGTGGGCGAGCGCAAGATGCGCGGATTTGATTCACTGCGACCCGGTGTTTTGCACAGTGGTATCAACCCTCGATTCTTGTGCTGGGGTTTGGGGACTTTTGCGTTGCCATCCCGCTTCGGCGATGACACGGCGATGGGCGTTAGAACATAGCTCTAGAACTTATTGGAGCTGCCAAGAATGCTTGATTTCAACCTGCCCATATCCGCCATCCCAGCCAACTACCGCAACTTCCTGCCAAGCCTAACTACCCCAGCGGTAGATGACTTGCTGCATCAGTATGAGCGCGGTGAGCGTGAAATGCGTCGCCTGCATGCCGAGCTGATGGGGACTGAGAACCGTGCGGCACTGATGAGCTTTGCCTACGGAGCAGAGGTGTATCACGACAGCAAGGCGAAGGGGCGTTTCTGGGCAATGGACCTTATCGAAATGTTCGATCTGCCGCGTGCCATTAACGCCCGCCAGGAGCATTTTTGGTTCCAACTGTTCGACATGTGTAGCTTCACGAACATTCTGCCAACCAAGCTCTGGGAGCAGTGGAAGGAGTCATTCACGGCTTGGCGCCTAAAGGGCGGGGCAGGGATACCCAGCTTTGACCGCGCAACCGTGTACCGCTGCCTGTCCATGGTGGAAGCTCACCGTGCAAATTTCTTTTCCATGCGGGTTGAGGCTGTATGGGATGGCCTTTCACCCTCCCATAAGACGAATGTGGGGTCCGGTTTCTATGAGCGAATGATCCTTGACTGGATGTACTCGGATCACGGCACGCCAACTTCAAAGGATCGTGTTTTCTGCGATCTGATTAACCTGTGCTCGGTTGTTATGACTGGCGCCGAAGACCCATTTTTTAGCGGCTACGGCGTGCTGCGTGATGCTCGGAACGAGCATTGCGGTGAGTGGGTGGAGGCGCTAGACGGCGCACTGCAAATTCGTGCCTTCAAGAAGGGCACGCTCCATGTGGACATTCATCCCGAGGTTGCCAATCGGCTCAACATCGCGCTGGCATACATACGCCCGAATTCCCTCCCTGACGAGGCTACCCTTAAAAAGGCCCGTCGCAGTTCTGGTTTTGGCTCTACCCAGCTGGTGAAGTGCGCAATTCCTCGGCAAGTCCGCAGCTATCTGCATTACGTCATCCAGGAGCAGCGCGAGGATGGCCTGTGGATGCTTAGGCCCAACGGAACCCCGAGCGTGAATGAGCGGTTGAGCGGGGCGGTGAAGGGCATGGTCGATGAGGTGCTGGCTCAGATTGGTGGCTTGCGCGAGGGTAATGTTCATCTGTTCGACTACCCACCCATGGAAGTTGTGAGCGTGCTTGTAAGCACTGGAGAAGTCCCTGACAAGCTGTCGCACCAGTATTTCAGTACACCGGCAAACTTGGCCCAGGAATTCGTAGAGTGGGTGGGGGTGGATCAGCAGGCGATTTGCTACGAAACCTCGGCGGGCACAGGCGGCATTGCTAAGCACATGCCCCTACAAACCTACTGTGTTGAGGTAGACCGGCTGCGTGCGCTGGCGCTCGACAAGATGGGGTTTGAGGTTAAGCACGCGGACTTCCTGACCCTAATGCCTAATGACCTTCACGGTTTGGCAGATGCCGTACTGATGAATCCGCCATTCGCTGGCCGAGCATGGCAGGACCATCTGGAGCACGCTCGCAAGTTTGTCCGGGCAGGGGGCGTGATCGGCGCCATTCTGCCGGAGGGTGCCCGTACCAAGCTCACTGCTCTCGAAGGTGGCGAGCTGGTCTACTCCGCCCCAATGAAGAACCGCTTCAAGGACGCTTCGATTTCGGTTGTGTTTGCTAAGTGGGTGAGGGGTGGCGCTGCCGGAGAGCAAGGCCTCGATGCTGAGCAGGAGGGGTTGCACGCAGCTGCGTGAGTCTGGGCGCCATGATCATGTAATATGGCGCTGGAAAGCTGGCCCCAAAAATGTGTATCAGTTAGATGGCTGGAAATCAGGAACTGCAAGGCTTATAGTCAGTCTACGTGTCAGAAACTGTATGTAATCGTTCTGACGTAATGGGAGTCAGCCATGTCAGTCGCAGAGTCTATCTCGAACCGTATCAAGCACATGCCCAAGGGGAAGCCCTTTGCCGGCGCGGTCTTCGCGCAGGCGGGTTCCCGTGCGTCGGTAGACAAGGCGCTGTCTCGGATGGTGCTCAGCGGGTCCCTGGAGCGTGTTGCTCGCGGTGTGTACATGCGCCCCAAGCAGAGCGAGTACACGGGGAAGAAGGTCCGTCCCAGCCCGATTGCCATCATGGAAGTAGTCGCAAAGGCCAGAGGGGAGACTATCCAGATTCATGGCGCAGAAGCTGTCCGCCGTCTGGGGCTCAGCACACAGATGCAGGTTCTGCCGACTTACTACACCAGTGGATCGACGCGTGAAATCAAGATTGGCAATGCGGTGGTGCGGTTGCGACATGCGTCCCGGCAGCGCCTCCAGCAGGCCGGCACGAAGGTTGGCGTGGCACTCATTGCCATGCTTTACCTAGGGAAAGAGGGGCTGACTGAGCAGGCGGTAGGAAAAATCGCCAGCTCCCTCAGCGTTGAGGAATTCAACAAGCTCATGGCCTGCAAACTGCCTGAGTGGATGCGGTCGGCATTGGCCGGTTCCGCTAAGGAATATGCGTGCCAAAGTCGTACTTCGAACTACCCCAGGCTGGTCAGCGCGAAATCCTAGACGAGGCTTTCAGCGAGACTGGTCGCTCGCCCAGCGTCATCGAGAAGGACATATGGCTGACGCTGGTGCTCCAGCTACTGTTTGCCATGCCCGGTCGCAAGGCCATGGCCTTCAAGGGAGGGACGAGCCTATCGAAGGTTCATGGCGTGATAGAGCGCTTCTCCGAGGACGTGGACATTACAGTGGATTTCAGGGGGCTGGGCTGCAAGCAAAGCATTCCTGACCTGCTACAGCTCTCCGGTGGGAAGCGTCGCAAGGTAAGTGATGCCCTGGTCGCAGAAGTGGGTCGCTACACCCGCGATGCCGTATTGCCGTATCTGAACGATCAGCTTCAAAGCTACGGCTGTGCTTCGGAATGCCAGCTGTCCGTGAGCGATGACGGCGAGTCGATCCACGTCCACTACCCAGCGATGGCTGCCGACTCAAAAGGCTATTTGCGTGATCACGTACTGGTGGAGTTCGGCGGAAGAAACATTATCGATCCGAATGCGGTCCACGCCATCCAGCCAGATATTGCCGGCATGTTCGAAGGGATCACCTTCCCAAACGCCGAGCGGGTTGTGGTGCTCTCGCCGGCCAGGACTTTCTGGGAGAAGGTCACGCTGATCCATGCGCAGTGCAACAAGCCCATTGCCGAGGGCAAGGATAGAATCTCGCGCCACTGGTATGATTTATCCAGGCTGCTCAACCATGAAGTGGGTGCTGCCGCCAAGAATGACCTCGAACTGCTCGATGACGTGATAGCGCTCAAGTCCGTTTTCTACAACAGCGGAACAGCACACTATGGCAAGTGCGTTTCTGGCGAGCTGAACCTGATCCCCGATGGCGAAAACTTTGCGCGGCTGGAGAGTGACTACTACGCAATGGAGCGCTCGGGGATGCTGAACGGTCATTTCTACCCGTTGGGAGGCATCATGGAAGACCTTGCTGCGCTCCAAGAGCATGTCAATCAGCTGGCGCTGCGTCGGAAGGTGGCCGTCTAGGGCTGCGTGGTGGTGAAGCCGGCAGGGTAGGCCTCCCATTTCCTTTTCGGCTCTGCGACTGTCTCAACAATGATCTTTGTTCGTCGCTTCTCTTTCACGCTAACGGGTCCTACTGAGTGCATTGCCGGATCGCGGAACCAGAGCTTCTGGTGCCGATAGATTTCACGCATGCCCAGCGGCTTCTCGCCGCTTGGGAGCTTGCCTGCCAGCATATTAAGGCCTTCCTGGCTGGCGCTGATCCTGGTGAGGTCAATGCCGTGCAGCAGGCAGTTACGATGCAGCGCATCCCTGATCCTTTCGCCTTCACCGCTCGCGTGAATCCGGTCCAGGATCACATAGAACTCCTGGTTGTGTACCGAGCCGTCATATCGCCTCCCTAGGATCACCTGGACGAAGTGCCCGAATTCGTGAGCCATGGTGTGGGCAAGGACATTCAGCAAGTTAATCTGGCCGTTGAAATACTTGCGCTCATGTACCTCCCGCGAGGTGAGCCACTTGCAGATGTAGTTCGGGTCAGATTTGCTCGCGACCATCTTGATGCCGTAGGTCAAGGTCATGTGGGCGTTTGTTGCCACGTCGCGGGAGTGGGAGAGGTAGGTTTTCTTACCGCTGCCGACGCGAATCGTCAGCCGCGCCTTGGGGTTGTGCTTGGCAGCCCATGCCATCCTGGGCCTCCAGAGCAATTCTTCTGTGATCCGGCACATGGCCAGGGCAACAGTGTGGTGGTTCATCCGGCACCCATTGAACAGGTCGATTTCGATAGCCGCAGGCGCTAATGCGCTGGCAGGGTAGAGCCATCGGTGTTTCAGTGCTCTCGAACCCCATTCTGCGAGTTCGCGGTGCCGGCTTCACTCCAGAGCAGTGCAGTTACTCTCCGGTTAAGAAGGCCGGGGCTGGGCGCTCCACTTAACGCACTGGGTTGAATTGTGAAACCCCAGCAGGCCGTTATCCTATGCGGTACTCAAGGGAGAAATCAGCAGTGACCCAACTCACTCAATCGCAGCACCTCGCGCTCAAGTACCTGGAAAGCAAATGCCCGGAATTCGTGTCGCCAACCGAAGTTGGTCGCGAGGTTGGGAATCAGCTCGGTAAGGAAGGGCGCCACAGTTCCTTTGGCTCGCCGTTGTGCCAGAAACTGGTGAAAGTAGGGCTCGCAGTGAAAAACGAAGCTGGGCACTACGCTGCGGCAACGAAATAGGGGCTCTAAATGCAGTTGCGATTACATCATGATCTTAGGCTTATTACGGTTCCGGCTGACCCATTACTTGAAAGTAAGCGTGATGACAGTAGGCGTAACCTTGTTGTTACATTGCATGCTGTCGGAAAGTCATCATTAACTATCGCTGTTGCTGCTTGCTCATTTTCGAGGGTGCGTGCAATGCGAGCAGGTAGAATGTTCTCGCTGGAGATTTCACCCGGAAACTTAATTTGTAATGAACATTAGATACGGCGCGTGGTTACGTCATAAAACACTGCATGCTGACGTTGTGGCTTGGAGTGGTGGTGCGTCAGCCGATGAACGCGCCTAGCTCTTTTTATCCAGCAGTTATTTGCTAATGGCCAGGAGTTCTCTATGGCGAAATTAAGAACAAACCCACAGCTAAAGCAGGCTCAGGCTGTGCTCGCTATCATTGAAGCAATTTTAGAAGAAGACTCTCCTGATCTGGTCGATATTCATGTTAGATATTTCAGAAATTATCATGATATAGGGCTCCAATTGAGCATTTGGGATGGCTCAAGGAAGTGCAACCTATTTGCCTGTCCTGATGATGAATCTTTCGTAGTTAAGACTGGGACTTTATTGGATTTCTGGGCTAAATCAGGCACTTCAAAGGAAAGCGCAGAGAAACACTCATTCGGCTGTAACGAACACCGTGCGGTCGCAGAGTTTGTTGTTGGTTGGCTTTGCAACGGAATTAAATAGCATGCATAGCAAGGTATGTGAATGGTTTGGCCATGTCCCAGAGAGCCTGGGTCGAGACACGACTTCTGACTTTCCGTCAGAAAGCTTCAAATGCACGCGTTGCAGCCTGAGCTATAGTGTGAATCAGTGGGGCATTGATCAGCCCAGGCCAAAGATAGTGGTTTATGGTTTCCGCTTATTGCTATTGCTTGGAGCGCTCTGGTTTTTCTCAGTTTTGGTGTAGGTGACTCTTAAATATCGTAATTATGCTATCTCATTGAATTTATTATAAAAAAACCTAAAGTGATTTTTATATCCTGTAAAAAAACAAACTAAAAGGTATTTTTTACATTTTTCAAAGACCAGCTACGCTGATAACGAACTGTGATCTATCGAAGGATGCAGGGAGGGAACATGGGGCAAATTTTGCTGCGGGAGGGCTTGGTGGAATGAGCGCCAAGAGGGCTGAGCCAGCGACTCATTTATCTAATTAGTTTTATAATTAGTATTTATGGCTGTGGGCTGGGAACCCACTCGGAGGCCGCATACTGGCCCGAAACGACATTGAATCAGGGCGCGGCAATCGCGCCCTGATCGTTTACGCCGGCAGCAGATCACCATCTTGACCTTCAACCCGGCGCTGATCCTTGATCAGGGCCTTGGCCACTTTCTTCGGAATGGGTGTTCCCGAGAGGCAGTCGTCGTAGAGATTTTGCAGTTGTTCTGCAAAATCGGCGCTGTAGCGATGGCCTTTCTTGCTAGTCGCAGTCAGCTGCGCCGCGATCACTGCTGGATAGATGCCTTCCTTCCCCATGGCGAAGGCGCGTTCGCCTGTATGCCCGAACCGGCCAGTTGGGCCGGATACTTTCTCCAACAGATCATCGATCTTGCTGGAGGCTTCATCAATCACCGAATTCATGGTGATACCTCCGAAATGCACGCGTGGAATTACGCGTGCTCCACCGATTATGGACAGCAATAGCTTTAGCGCAACCTGACAAGCGGGTGCTCATAGAAAGTGCTGCTGGTTCGAAGGCACGGTCATGCCGCAGGCGCATATCCTCCCCGATCACAGCCCTTATTGGAGAGATTCATGCTGCGCACAGAACTCACGTCCGATGATCGGATTTGGCTTGCTCAGCAGGCGGAAGCACTTCGCCTCAGCTGCGACTTCATGCTGCACGACCTATTCCACCAGGAGGCCCCCAGTCTTCTAGCTCGCGCAAGCATTGTGCCCATCTGGTTTGGCGACAAGTACGTGCCGGCGAGCACAGTGCTACGCCATCTGGAGGCATCAGTTCCGTATAGCCAAATCTTCGAGCAGTGGCAGGCGCGTGTGTATCACGCTGTTGAGACGGCCTGCCGTGGTCTTTCGATGCACGATGCCCGAGTCCTGTGGGTCGCGGCTGGCTTCCATACCGTCACAGAGGCTGAGATTTACGATGCAGCCGGCGAGGCTGTTCAGGAGGCCTGGGATGCGCTCTATGGCGAGCCTGATGGCTCTTTCGACGAAGATGGGGCCTAGGCGCATGGGTACTGCAAGCAACGCTCAGGTGCGCTTTGACGCCAATGCGAAGGAATGGGTTCTCAGAAGAACCTGGGCATTATTCGCAGCAGCTCTGCTATGGAGCGCGTGGCTACTGCTAGTCGGCGCACTGCCGCATCTGATTTCCGGCACCTCCCTCAGCTCCCTCACATTCGAGTACAGGGACTACTTGCTTCGCGCCTTCGTTGTCTTCGCGGTCGCTCACATGTTCGTGCGTAAGACCAACGTCAGGCTGTTGCTGGCAATACCTCCCGTGACGCTGGCGCTACAGATCGGGCTCAACGTCTATGACTTCTCGGAATGGTACTCCAGGACGTTTCGAGTCAACCTTCATGAGTTGAATGCCCAACTTTTCGTTGTGCCTGTGCAGCTTGCCGTTCTAGCGACTGGTGTCTACTTCTGTTCGAGGGAGCACCTGCGGACGACGACTAGGATTTTCGCTACGGTCATGCTGGGGGGTAGCATTGTTTCGACACTTGGCTTTCACCTGTCCATCGTGAATGTCACGTACAAGCCTATTGAGCGAGTCTACGCGGATAACCTGAACAGTCTTGCCGGGCTCGATGATCCGGCTGACACCTGTCAGGCAATGGATTTCGACTGTCAGTACATCAGCCTCGGTGGGCTGAACTGGGCAGACGACCATCTGCTCGATCCTCAGCTCCCGATTGCACACAAGGCAATTTTCGCCGAGGCGCTGGCTACCCATGCTTGGGTGCGACGTGGGGACGGCATCGACCATTGGTTGGGGCTTGCCACGGTCAAAGGACAAGGAGTTCGTGTATCAGAATCACTTCTCCCGCTGAGCTGGCTCTCTCCATTGATGGAATCCGCATACGGGGGGCCAGGATGCGATTCGAGTGGAGTCGCTAGATGTTTCGCGTTGAATGATGATCACCCTGAGCTACTGCCGTTCTCAAAGTCGATCATCGCTACCTTGCTTGAATCCGAAGCCTTCATACATGCGTGGCTCCACGCTTACGACTTCGATGATGACGGCTTCGTTGAGCCGGCTCTGTTTGCTGCTGGGCGCCGCTCAGGTGCAGAGCCCCGGCTTGTGGTTTCACCACTTCCGGCCAGCGCTCTCGAACCTCTGGCATCAGCTCTTGGTCGCGAGGTATGCGACGACGACTGTTGGACCGCATCTAAAGCGTCAGAAATCCAAGAGGCAAACTTGCCGCCGTCAGTGCTGGTGCTGCTGGAGCAGGCGCTCGCACAGACCTACGAGTCACCGTCAAAGCTGTGGGTCGATAAGGCTCTTTCGAGAAACCCAGTGCTCTACATCAACAGGCCGGAGTTTCTTCGCGTCTATGCCTTCAAGGATGGAGCGATTCGAGTATTCACGACGCCAAAGGCGTTCTCTGATACGACGCTCGACCTCAAACTGACTTTCAACCTGATCATCGCCCTTTTCTCAATTTCGTGGCTCACGTTCGGCGTGTTCCTGATTCTGTTCCACACCAGGAGGCAACTGCTCGCGTCCTGATAGGGACGCGACAATCTGCACTGAGTAGAGGCGACGCAGCCTGCACCAGACGTTACCTTTTTAAATCCGATAGCAGGCAAAGGTGACGAACAGGTGCAGCAGCTCAATACCCAAGGATGGATTTGGCGGACAGGTAGCGAGTCCATTCACGCTTTCTTTGTTCGAGCACAATGCCGATTGAAAGCCATTGCCACGCTGGCAATTGTTCTCACGGCATTGCCCGTTGTCGCCGCGCCCGACAATTTCTCGGAGGCAAAGCGCCTGCTTCGCCAGCACGTTTACCAAGATCAAAATCGCTCCGAAGCCGGTGACTTCTACTGCGGCTGTAAATGGCAGTGGGTTGGTAAGTCCGGTGGGAAGATGGAGCTATCCGGTTGTGGGCTTCAAACGAACAAGCATGTAGATCGATCCGCACGACTTGAATGGGAGCATGTGCTGCCAATTTCTGCCGTTGGCCAACAGCGGCAATGCTGGCGCAGCGGCGGCAGGGATAACTGTCAGCGGACTGATCCGGTTTTCAACATGATGGAGGCCGACATGCACAACCTTGTACCTTCCGTGGGCAGCCTTAACGCCCTCCGCTCCAATATTTCCTATGGCATGGCATCTGGCGCATCGCTGCCATTGGGGGCATGTACAACGAAGGTGAGCACATCGTACCGGGTCGTCGAGCCACGGAATGAGGTCAAGGGCATGGCGGCTCGCATAACCTTCTACATGGCTGACCGATACAGCATCAGGCTCAGTGAGAAACAGCAACAGGTGCTGATTGCTTGGGATAGGAGCTATCCAGTTTCGGCCTTGGAGCGCGAGCGAGACAGGCGAATCGCTTACGCGATGGGCCACCACAATCCGTTCGTTACTGGCGAGCGGAAATGGGTTCAGGGATACAAACCGCAGGCTCTGGGAGTAGCGCCAAGCACAAGGCAGCAGCCCAGCATGCAGCGTTCGGCGTCAGCCCAGCAAGGCCAGTTAGCAGTTCGTCAGGCAGGGCCTGTGTACGGTAACAAGCGCAGCGGTGTCTATCACCTGCCGCAAGGCTGCCCGAGCTATGCCCAGGTCGGCACAAATAACCGGGTCCTGTTCGCAACCGAGCAAGAAGCCGTTGCGGCAGGGTTCCGCAAAGCTGGCAACTGCACCTGATGGTTGACGGTCGTGCTGGGATGCGTGAATGAGAATTCGCAAGGATGGAGGGCGTGCGTGATTAGTGATCGACGGCTCTCGATGTGGACTGTGTACGAAAGGCCGCTCGATTTCCCAAGTCAGTTTGTGGTCCGTAGATGGCTTGTGGGCTCAACGGTAGACTCAACTGCTGATGTGCTGTTGGCTGACGATCTGGCTACGATTCGTGAGAAGTTGCCGCAGGGCCTGTTTCGAATTCCGGCGCATCCAGGGGATGATCCGGCCATTGTCGAAACGTGGCCGTGAGAACCTGCCCTCTCCCCCAGCCAATAAACCGGCGCAGCAGGCTTACGCCATCAAGTCGTTGATTACATTGGATATTTCGCTTATTGAATTGTGAATTAGCGATTCCCCTGGATCGGCTGATGAAAGTGCATCGAGTTCGGATGATTCATCCTCCAAAGCTGGATAACGTGTGCAGGCCTCAATCAGCGGCGAAATGACTGGTTCTGCGCCCTCCTTCGTCGATTCCCGTGTTGGTTTTTGGGGATTTGAGTTGGCTCAGGTAGCGGGCGTTTAGCCGAGGCTTGTGTTCGTTATACCTATTGCATCACCACCAATAAGGCAGCTCCAAATGATGCACATCAAACTCCCCTTCTTCGCCCTGGTCGGCGCTCTGATCATGGCCACTGGTTGCACCACTCATCTGAGCGACGGGCAAAAGCGTGAGCTGGATGCTTACGAGAAGAAGGGGCTCAAGGTCGAAGAAAAGAGCGTCGGCACTGCTGCGGCTCTTGGGGTGCTCCCGATGGCTGGGTACTTTTTTACTGGCCACCCAGTCCTTGCGGTAACTACCCTGCCCCTCTACCCCTTCCTCGGGCCGATCTGGATGCCCTACGACACGGCCCAGAGCGCGAAGAACCGCAACTACTACGCGACTCAAGAGTTCGTTGAGCGGGAAAAGCGCAAGGCCCTGAGCGTGATCGACCAGCAGATGGAAGATAAAAAGCTCAGTTACGAGCAGCACATCCGCGAGCAGCGCCTCATTGAGGCGAAATACTCGCCCTACTAACCACCCCTCTGGAGCAGGCTTTATGCCTGCTTTTTGGTGATTTGATGAAAGTAATTATCCTCGACGACTCTCGAACCGACTCGTACCTTGCCACTCAGGTGGCAAAGAACTACTTCACCGAGGTGGAGGTTTATGGCACGCCGTCAGAGTTCCATGCGGGCCTCAAGCGCGAGCCACATCCTGATCTGATGCTCATGGACGTTCATATTGGCGACCTGCATAACGGTATCGGTGAGCTGGCCAGTATCAAGGAGCAGTACAACTCCACCAGCTTCATCCCGATCATCATCGTGACTGCATCCACAGACTCCGCCCTGCATGAGCTGGCTCTGAACCGTGGTGCGGACGCAGTAATCGTGAAGCCGATCAGCAAAGAAAAACTGGAGCCGATCCTGCGCGATCTTCTCCCTCAGATCGAAGTCGGGGGCGAGTAAAGTGTGCGGATTCCACGACACTTGGACACTCAGCCCACGATCATTTGGACACTCGTTCCATGCTCACTTGGACACCTGATCCACGTCCACTTGGACAGGCAGTCGGAGCGCAGCGACGCAGGTTTGCATTGTTAGTCTGAAGTCTCTGTCGCCGTCAATTTCGTTGCGCGTCTGCGCATCGATTCGCCCTTCAGTTCGATCCGATAAGCGTTGTGCACCAGCCGGTCGAGGATCGCATCGCCCAAGGTCGGATCGCCGATCAGTGCGTGCCATTTGTCCACTGGCATCTGGCTGGTCACTAGCGTCGAGCGGTTGCCGTAGCGGTCGTCCAGCAGTTCAAGCATGTCGCGCCGTTGCGCAGCGGTAAACGGCGCCAGGCCCCAGTCGTCCAGGATCAGCAAGTCGGTCTTGGCATAACCCGCCATCAGTTTCGCGAAGCGGCCGTCGCCGTGGGCCAGGCCTAGTTCTTCCATCAAGCGCGGCAAGCGCAGATAACGCACGCTGTAACCGTCGCGGCAGGCCTTATGAGCCAGCGCGCAGGCGAGCCAGGTTTTGCCTACGCCAGTTGGGCCGCCGATGATCAGGTTCAGGCCGTCGCGCAGCCACTGGCCGCTACCCAGTTGCAGGATCAGAGATTTGTCCAGGCCGCGCGGGCTGCGGTAGTCGATGTCTTCCAGGCAGGCGTTATGGCGCAGTCGTGCGGCCTTGAGGCGAGTAGTCAGGCGTGCGTCTTCGCGCTCGGTCAGCTCGCGGTCGACCATCAGACCGAGGCGTTCGTCGAAGCTAAGATCGTTGATGTCAGGCGTTGCGTGTTGTTCGCCAAGCGCCTTGATCATGCCGTGCAGGCGCAGGGTTTGTAGCTTGTCGAGTGTCGGGTTGGGCAGCATTTTGGTGCTCCTTTTTCAGGTCAGTGGTAGTAGCCAGGGCCGCGCAGGTTGATGTGTTCTTCGGGCAGTAACGGCAGGTTTTGCTGGGCAAGCGGCAGCCGTTCCAGCCCTTGGCGCAGGATCGATTCCAGGCTTTTATAGCTGCACGCGCCCAGTGCCAGCGCTCGCTGGCAAGCGGCTTCCAGCCGCTCTTCGCCGTGCTGTTTGCTCAGGCGCAGGATCCCCAGGCAGGCGCGGAAGCCGTGCTGCGGATGGATTCGGCGTTCGAGGATATGAGCGATGACACCAGCGGTGTTCGGCCCGGTCTGCTCAGCCCAGTGGATCAGTCGCTGCGGCGTCCATTCAGCATGTTCGCGGTGACTTTTGGGCATGTGCTCGGTTTGGGTGGTGTGGCGGCCTTTGTGCGGCGAGCGCAGATGGCTGGCCACACGCTGGTTGGCGTGGAAGCACTCGACGGTCTTCGCGGTTAGCCGCACTTCGAGTTGGTGTTTCACCAGCTGGTACGGCACCGAGTAGTAATGGCCGTCGACCTCGACGTGGTAGTCGATGTGCACCCGCACCTTTTTCCATTCGGCGTAGACATACGGATGTTCTGGTAGCGGTTGCAGTGCGGGTTGGTCGATGGTCTCGAAGGCCGAGCGGCGTGAGCCGGGCAGCTTCTTGAAGGGCTTCTGATTGAGGCGATCCAGCAGCAGCGCGATGGCTGTGTTGAGTTCGCCCAAGGAGAAGAACTGGCGGTTGCGCAGCACCGCCAGGATCCACCGCTCGACGACCTGTACGCCGACTTCAACCTTGGCTTTGTCCTTGGGTTTACGCGAGCGCGCGGGCAGCACGGCTACGCCGTAATGCTCGGCGAGATCGCGGTAACTGGGGTTGATATCCGGCTCGTAGCGATGCGCCTTGGTGACGCCGCTGCGCAGATTGTCCGGTACCAGGATCTGCGATGTACCGCCGAGAAAGGCGAAGCAGCGTACGTGCGAGCCCAGCCAGTCAGGCAGCTTCTGCGACCAGGTGGCCTCGGCGAAGGTGTAGCTGGACGCGCCGAGGACGGCGACGAAGATCTGCGTCTGGCGGATCTCGCCGGTTCGCCGATCAATGACCGGCACGGTCTGGCCGGCGTAATCGACGAACAGCTTTTCGCCAGCACGGTGTTCCTGGCGCATGACCACGTCGACCTTGGCAGCCCAGAGGCGGTAGTGCTCGCAGAACCAGCTGTATTGGAAGCCTTGCGGATGGGTGAGCCGATACTCTTGCCAGAGCAGGGCCAAGGTGACGCCGGGGCGACGTAACTCGGCATGGACATGAGCCCAGTCCGGCATCGGACGTTGATCGCTAGGAACCGTCGGCGCTGGCGGGAACAGACATCGCTCCAGTTCGGCGTCCGACAACTGCGTGGGCCAAGTCAGCCCGCAAGCGTTGAAGCGGTGCAGGTAATTGCCGGCACTGCCGCTGCTGATGCGTAGGCTGGTGGCAATTTTGCGCACGGACAGGCCGGCGTCGAACTTTAGGCGTAGTACCTCTCGGATTTTACGCATGGATATACGCTCCACGACGACCTCTTCGCTTCGAGAAAAGAGGTCGATGGTAGTGAATAATCCTGCGTTGCTGCCTGCCTGAGCGTGGGGTCGGATCAGTGAGAGATCACTGTCCAAGTGCTCGTGGAATCAGTGTCCAAGGGGCCGTGGAATGAGTGTCCAAGTCAGCGTGGAATCGCTGTCCAAGTGTTCGTGGACTGGGTGTCCAAGTGCGCATGGAATCCCCAGTAAAGTGAGCGTTGCAGACCTCTCGAACGGATGGATTGTTGTGCTCTGGTTCGGTGTCTTGGGCCTTTGCGTTGGCTCGTTCGTGAATGTCTTCTGCTATCGCTGGCCGATCATGAAAGGGCTCGGCGAGTACGCGGATGGGGTCGTACTCCAGCAGCTGATGGCCAAGCACGGCAAGTTCACCTTGGCATTTCCCCGATCTGCTTGCCCATGTTGTGATTCCACGGTGAAGGTTCAGCACAACATTCCAGTTATCGGATGGCTGCTGCTGCGCGGAAAATGTAATGACTGCGGCGCTCGTATCAGCTGGAAATATCCAGCCATTGAGCTGCTGTTTGGGTTGGTATTCGCAGGCTATATCTGGATTGAGGGTCTTTGGATTGCCGGCCTTTTATCCCTGCCGCTGATGAGTATTGCCTTCTGTTTCTTATGGGTGCGGATTGCCCATCGGCACAACGTGAAGATGCTGATGTGGTTTTATGTGTTCACTGTGGTAGCCCAGATTGGATTAAGTGGCATGGGTTACAGCGCATACGCACAGTAATCGATCAACAGCGTTTGGCAGGCCCCGCGCCTGCTTTTTTTTGCCTTGAAAAATGTGAGTTTCGAGCTTCTGATGGAGGCGCGTCGCAGTCGCCAAAAAATAATTAAAAAGCAAATCATTTCAGCCATTTACGTTGATCCTTTCTGCTATCAGACATTGCTCTAAGACTATGTTGTTGTTTGCTCTCCCCTCCCCCTCGGTTAGCTTTATACTGGCTCTAGCTCCTATGGTTGAGACTTGGTGTAATCGTGAATATGCAAGCCAATCCTGCACTCAAGCCCGAACGTAATTCGAAGACTGCCCTGAGTGGTTCCGCCAGCATTCGATTTATTCCCCTGTTCGATACGCATGCGAAAGTCACAAACTCCGGCGTTGATGAGTATGAGGATGACCGCCCCTACATTACTGAATACTTGGCAGGGTTCCAGTCTAAGTTCGATGCGCGTGCGGATTACGATGCCGTTCGTAAGTTCTTGAATGCTTACGACGACACGCCGACCACGTTTAACAATTACCGCACCCAAGTGGAGAGGCTTCTCCTTTGGGCCTGGAACATTCGAGGAAAGTCGTTTCGCGAGTTCCTACGCAGTGACGTGGAGGACTTCCTCAGTTTCTGCAAGAAGCCCGACCCTAGCTGGATCGGTACTGTCATTCATGCTCGGTATATCATGATCGACGGGCTGTATGAACCCAATCCGGCTTGGCGCCCTTTCTTGATGCGGACGCAGAAGTCTGCCAGCAAGAACGCCCTGGAGAGTAACCGAGAGGTGCCTGCTCCAACATTCAACATGGCCGATAGCTCGCTCAAGCAGGTCTACGCGGTTCTCAACTCCCTGTTCAGCTACTGTGCTGCTGACCGGGTGATGGACAGCAACCCATGCGTCCTCATCAAGCGAGACATGAAGAAGAACAAATCCAAGACGCTCAAGATGCCCAGGCAGAAGTCGCTCTCGAAGTTGCAATGGGAGTTCCTGCTTGAAACTGCCGAGCTGATGGCGCAAGAGTCACCCAGTCCTGGAGAGCGGACGCTGTTTTGCATCGTCATGATGTTCGGCTGCTACCTGCGCGTGAGCGACCTTGCAGGTAATGGCGAGTGGGTTCCAGAAATGGGATCGTTTGTCCGGGAGCGCGATGCTTGGTGGTATCACGTTGTCGGTAAGGGGAACGTCCAGGCTCGTATCGCAGTGAAACCGGACTGCATCGACTACCTGATCCGCTTCCGCCGCTTCCGTGGTCTTTCTGACTACCCTGCTCCCGGAGACGCTGTGCCGCTGCTAACTACCGTACACGGTCGGCCCGGATTGAAGGCTCGGCAAATCAGCGCCGATGTTCAGGCTGTGCTGGATCGAACAGTTGCCAGGATGAAACAGGAAGGCTTCCCGGACTATGAAGTTAGCGAGCTGCGCTCTGCCAGCCTGCACTGGCTTCGCCATACTGGGGCCACCTTCGACGCCCCGCACAGGAATCCGAAAAACCTCCAGGCAGACCTGCGGCACAAGAGCTTGGCTACGACTCAGAACATTTACTACCACTCCCTGGATGACGAGCGCAGCTCTGAGGTTGCGGGCCTTTCTCTGCGGCGCTGATCAAGGCCCCTATCAGCTGGGCTGAGTCGTGCCCATTGTCTTTCGATCTGGGCGTTTACCATTCCGGTGTCGTTGCAGGTAGCGCAACACGCTCAGAGCCATCCGGGCATCGGCCATGGCGCGGTGAGCGCCCCCAGTTTCCGTGCTGCACTCGGTCGCAGCCTCGATCAGTTTCAGCCAGCGCCAATGCTCATGGCCTTTGTCCCATTCACCATTCCAGGTGGCAAACATCCGCATCAAGCATGCGGTTGTGAGGGCTGGCGCTGGCAGACCATGGAGTTGGTGGGTTTGTCGAATGAGCCGTTCATCAAAAGCAGCGTTGTACGTTACGACTGTGCGGCCCCTGACCACAGTCGCGAATTGCTCGGCTATATCGGGCCAGCTCGGCGCGTTGGCCGCCATGGCGTCGGTGATGCCGTGGATTGCTGTGGCCTCTTTCGGTATCGGCTTGTTGGGGCGAATCAGTGTGTCGAGAAGCGGATTGCCGTCTATATCGACAATGGCAATCTCACAGACCTCATCGTTGGAGCCAAGGCCTGTGGACTCGGTATCCATCACGACACACTGCTGATCGATCAAGCCTTGTGCCTGAGCGGAAACTGATTGGCGACGCCGCTGGGCTGGCCCAGGTGCCCATCGCCATGGCACGCAATCCTCTACGGAGTATACGTTGTAAGCCCCCTGTCCCTGCCAGACAGTCCCGGCAGGCCGGGCGTCCGGGGCCGGCATTAAGCGTAAAGCTTTCAGGTAGCTCCGACAGCGAAGCCCTTTCTCAGCAGCCTCGGCAGGGGTCAGATGAATTCTTTGCTTGGTCATAGCGATCAGGCCTTATGGAAAATCCGCTCAATCTCGCGCTGTGCAATGGCCAGCTCTTTGAAGTCAGGGCTTTCCTTGGCCTTGGTATGGTTTGCAAGCTCGAACACTCGGCGAGAGTGTTCTACAAGGTTGGCGATCACCGAGCGATTGTCAGCAGCCATATCATCCAGCTGCTTGGCACTGCGAGCCTGCACTTCAATGATCTGCGATTGCATGCTGGCAAGCTGGCGCTGTAGCTCGCTGCTGGTGCTGACGGCGGCGGTCAGTTTGTCCTCGCGCTCTTTTTCGCGGCGCTTGAACTCAAGCTGCTCGACCGAGAGGTCGCTGACCAGAGCTTCCAGTCTGGTTTGCTGTGCTTCTGCATGACCCGCTCGGCGAGCGAGTAGTTCGCCATCTTTTGTCAGGCGATCCAGCTCCCGCTTCGCGTTGCCCAGCTGCTCAGTTAGTCGAAGCTCATTTACGTGAGATTCGCGGAGGCTGCTCTCCAGGCCCTCGATCTGTTTTCCATGCCTACGAGCATCTTGCTCTCGCTGGATAGCCACCTGCTGCTCGTAGTGCTCAGCCATAGCCTTCATTTCGACGATCTGGCTGTTTTGGCCTAGCAGTCGCTCATTCAGCTGCTCGTTCAGCGCCTCGGCGACGCCGGCACGTTCTTTCTGTTCATCCCGATCAGCAGTGACGGATTCGAGCTTCGTTGTCAGGGCCTCCAGGCGCTGCGTGAGGTCCGTGGTGATCCGTTTCTCCGCCTCGAAGGCGTTGACCGCCGTCTCTTTCTCCATCAGCAGGGTGTTCCAGCGCGCCTCGATGTTGCGCCTCACTGCCTCCACTTCTGCCCGCTCTTTGGCTACTCGCTCATCGGCAAGGTCGCCGAGGGTTTGCACCATTTCCCGACATAGGGATTCGAGGCGGCTTGGGAACTCGTCCAGGTGCTGCTGTGGGCTGGCGCTGCCAGAGCGGACCATATCGATGAAGCGCATGAGGGTGGTGTTCGAACCCCGGCCAACCCTGGCCCTGACTGCCCTCACGGATGTATCGGTGCCTTCCTCTTGCAGCTCCCGCATGGCCTCAGCGACCTCGGCCAGGGTGACGGGCTGCTGGCGTTTAATTGGCGTCATGGCGGGATTCTCCGAATTTTGATTTTGCGCCGTGTAGTAACATAGAGGATAACGCAAATAACGATAACACATAAAGAGTAACGCGCCATTGCTGCGCCGCAAAACCTGAGATTTGATAAAGAATAGAATCAAGTGCCAGAGCCAATGTGCAGCCAACGCGGATAGCGATACTCGGATTTCGGCCTTTTAAGGGGTGTAACGACCGTACAGGTGTTACATGCGGCTCAAGCTGTCTGGTGACAGTTAAGGGCGGTGCCTGGGCCAGCGCCGGCAAGTGCTCCGGGTTGGGTGGTGGCTGGCAAGTTGTCGCCGTTATGCTCCTGGTTGTGCTGGTTCAGGTGAGTGCCCTGAGCGGAACCCGGTAGTCCTGCACGCGGAACTGGCCACAGGGATGGGCTGACGTGGCAGGAGGCCCCTTCGCAGCGACAGCAAACGCCGGCAGGTGTCACCAGGGCGCTCACCTGAACCAGGGGACGAACTTCATCTTCAAACCGAGGGGTCAGAATGGGCTGGAAATCACTCAAGGATGCCTATGGCATCGACCACATCGTGTGCGTAACGCCCAAGGGCATCTGCATTGGCAGCCGCTACGTCCACGACCTTGTGATCATCGATCCAGTGAGCGGGCGAGTCCGAGAGAACGAAGCTTTTGGGCGGTTCCTCAATAAGAGTTACCCAGCGTTAGCAAGCGCATCGCCAGCGGAAATACTCGCTCACCTCCAGGCCGAAGACACCTTTGGTGCAGCTATCCCAGTCTTCACCTACGAGGGCGCCGACATTATCGAAAAGTCGTGCGAAGCCCTGGGCTGGCCTAACACGACGCATGCCGGCGACTTAATGTATGACAACAAGTACAGCGCTGATCGCGATGAGGTCATTGGCTGGGCTAAACGTTATGCGCATCTGGAAGCGAAACACCTTGATGAGGCGATTGCGCGACTGCAAACGGAGCTTGCCGATTTGCAGAATCGCCTGACCAATTCTCGGACCTGCCAAGAACGCCTTGATGCCGAGCACCCGACTGTGCCGGCAGCATCCTACTAATCAGGGAGCGATTTTATGAAGCGCATTGTCATCCGCTGCACTGCTGCATCTATGGTCCTGTTTTTGGGTGTTGTTGGATTCCAGTTCTTCAACTACTCGGGGGTTGGGGAGCAATGGAACTGAAAACCAACGTAAGCCGAATTAGAGTTCGTTTTACTCGTCAGCGACTGCGAATTAACGAACTTTGATTCGTGAGAAAGGTTTATTGCACTGATTTTCGGGTGTTGGTGACCTTTCCTCGCGATAGCGGAAACGGTTTCATAAAACGGTCGTTTTTCGAAACTATCCAGACGTTGCAAGGGTTTGCGGGGCAGCGACTGAGCTTAAGTGCACTTTCTGTTCCGTTGCTCCCCCAACCCCGATAACTGCCGTCGATGGTGTTCAGGGCTTTCACTCGCTCGCGCAGATCAGCCAGGCGGGCCTTAGTGTCCATCGTGGTCCAGGTCAGCCCCTCGCTCACCAACCCTGGCGAGTCATCCCAACCGATGGTCTTGTAATTAGCCGAGCTTCCCGCACGCTGAAGCGCCATGGCCAATTCGGTCAGGAACACGGCGTCATGGGTGAGCACTAGTACCTGCCGTGTTTCGGACAAGGTCACTAAGCGTCGGGCGATGGCCTGGCGAAACACATGGTCCAAGGAGGTGGAAGGATCGTCGAACACCACCGTTGACGTGTGCGGCAGCGATTCGAGTTCAGCCAGGAACATGGCCAACCCCAAGGCGCGCTGTTCACCTTCCGACAGCACCTTGGAGGCTTTTGCGCTGATGTCCTTCAGGCGCAGCGTCACCTTGGTCACGCCGAGATCGGTACGCCCGGTCAGGTCCGGTTGTACCCGGCGCTTGTAGCCCAGGGCCTTCAACTCGGCATTCATGGTGGTGGCCAAGGCCTCGGTCACATGCGTCGCGGCCAGGGCCGTCAGTTTTGCGTGACACCGCCTGTGGGTTGAGCGCGCCATGACAGCAGCTCAGGTTGTCATGCACCTGGCTGTCCTGGATAAAACGCTCAACTGCAGCGCGATGGCCGGACAGGCGTTGTCGAGCCTCCAGCTCCGCCAGCTCCCGGGTCAGGGCCAACCGTACGGCGGGATCAGCGGAGTCACGCAGGGTCTTGGCGTCCGCGCGCAGCGAGGCGGTCTTGGCGGCGAAGACACCATCCAGGTTCGCTTCCGGCGGAAGCGGCGCTGACTCCGGGGCCATTTCCCGGCTTCCAAGGTTTGGGTGACCCTGGCGTGCCGGGCGGCCCAGACGGACTCCGCTGCCGTTATGGCGACATGCAGATCAGGCAGACGCTCAGCCACCTCAGCCAGCGTGGGCGCGTCCAGAACGCTGCGATCGACCGCCTTTACCTTCTCGAGCGCCTCCAGGCGCGCAACGTTGGCGGCTTGGGCGTCCGCAGTGGCGCTATCGGCCACGAAGGCTGCGAAGCGACGCATGCGCTCGGCCGCGTCCGCTGCGTAGGGTTGCTGGCAAAGCACACAGTGTGCGTCCGACTCCAGGTGCGGGAACGGGTGGGCGGGATAGGCGGCCTGCCGCGAAAAGGCTTCAGCCGCCCGATACATCGTTTGCCACAGCGCGTTGCCCGTCCCCTCCAGCAACATAGCTGTCCCCCAGGATTACTGGATTATTCTCCTGGTTGAGCTGCACCATGAGATTGAGGTGATGCAGCTGAGCGAGACAAAGCAACCGCAAGCGCTGGCACTGCCAACTTGCAGGCGCCTGCTTGTCCCTTACTGGTAGACACCGTACCGTCGACCGCCAATACAAGGACACTTGGCACGCCTCGGTAGGCGCCCAGTATCAGATTAATCCACAGCTGCACTGGAACATGGGCCTGTGCTATGACAGCTCGGCGGTCGACGACAAGGACCGCACCGTGGACAACTCCATGGGCGAAACCTGGCGCCTGGCCACGGGGGTCAACTATCAGCTTGAAGAAGGCCTCGACGTGCACTTGGCCTATACCCTCGCCTGGCTCGGTGACATGGACAACGAACAGACCTAGAGCCGGTTCGGCACTACCCTTTCCGGCAGTTACCACAACGTTGCGCTGCACATCATCGGTGGCGGCGCGACGTGGCGCTTCTGATCTAAGGCTCCTCGTTGACAGGCACCTGTCTCTAGAAGTCCCAGGCAAAGAACCAACGAGCTATCAGACCGCCTTCAAGAGACTTCAGTCGAAGGGGATAAAGTGCAAGTGACCCTTGATGGAGGGTCACTTGCACTCAGCGCTCCACTATCCTGCGCTGGCGACTCGGATCAGCTTGCGATTGACGAACTCAGCAATACCTGCCGCACCCAGTTCGCGGCCAAAGCCGGAGTTTTTCACGCCTCCAAATGGAGTTTCCGGTCCGGTATAAACACCAGAGTTGATGAACACCATGCCAGCTTCAATCCGTGCTGCTACGCGTTTTGCACGCTCTAGGTCAGCTGTCATTACAGAAGATCCCAACCCGTATGGCGTGTCGTTGGCTACGGCAATGGCTTCTTCCTCGGTCTCGACGATGTATACAGTCAGGACCGGGCCGAATGCCTCCTCCTTGTGGAGCGGGTTCGTTTTGCTGATACCGGTAATGATCGTCGGCTCGAGGTAGAAACCTGGACGATCAATGCGTTTACCGCCCGTAACGAGAGTAGCTCCGGCTTTGACGGCACCGTCAATTTGTCGAAGCAGATTGTCTAGGGCTGCTTCTGAGAAAAGCGGACCGATGGTGGTAGTCGGATCGGCGGGGTCGCCTGCCTTCATGCTGTTGAAGACCTTTACAAGGCCGTCGAGAACCTGCCCACCACGCTCCTGACCTACAACGATGAGCCGCTTGGTAGCCGCGCAGGCTTGGCCCATGTTGAGCAGGCGGCTGCCAGCAGCCGCTGCGATGACAGAATCGAGCGGAGAGTCTTCCAGCACGATCATTGGATCGCTGCCGCCGAGCTCGAGAATGACCTTCTTGAGTGCTCGCCCTGCACGCTCCGCAACTGCTGCCCCCGCACGCTCACTGCCAGTCAACATTACGCCGCGAACACGAAAGTCGTCGATCACATGACCAATCTGATCAACAGTGCAGAAAAGGTTCGTGTACACTCCTTCCGGTGCGCCAGCTTCCTCGAACAGACGCGCAAAGGCCAATGCACATTGAGGGACGCTGGGAGCATGCTTCATGAGCAAGACGTTGCCTGCAACCAGTTGAGGGCCAGCAACTCGAGCGAGCTGGTAGTAGGGGAAATTCCAGGGCTCAATCCCCACCAGAACACCGATCGGTTCAGTGACAACTAGCGATTCGGATGCACCTGGCAGCTGCTGCGGCTTCAGGAACTCTTCAGCGTTATCCGCGTAATAGTCGAGGATCGCCGCCGACAACTCTACCTCATACTCAGCTTCGGCGATCAGCTTCCCCATCTCCAGGGTCAGGTAGCCCGCGTACTCTTTGGCGTTCTTGCGAAGGATGGCAGCTGCGCGCTTTACGATTTGAGCCCGGTCAGCAACAGACCGAAGTTTCCAGTCTTGCTGATAGGTTTCATCGGCAACGTTCAGCGCCGCCGAGACCTGCGAATCAGACTGAAAATCAAAGGTTTTGATGAGTTCACCGGTTGCGGGATTAAGCGTCTGGAAGATCATTGTCAAACTCCGTTCTTATAGCATTTCAATTAGGCCGTTTTCGTTCAGGGCGGTTAGATTCGAAGGCGTTACTTCTGTATGAGCCCCTCCCCTAAGGGCTGCCTCCAAATCCTTTGCAAGACCTGACTCAAACTTGATTAAGGATTGCCTTCACACTGCAGAGGCTGCTGCTGATGCCTTGATCGAACTGACCAATTCATCGGTAGTCAGGATTTTCCCTTACGAACAATACGACTCGCGCTGGTCTTCAATCAGCGTCAAGGCCGCTTCCCAGGCCATGTCGATAATGCTGTCGATATTCTCCCCTTCGAACTGCCGCGCCGTGTGTTCGCACACTTCCTTCGTCGGGTAGACCAGCTTGCTACTGCCGGCCAGTGCCTGGATCTGCGCCTGGCAAGCACGCTCCAGAAAATGGATTTCGTGGAACGCCTTGGCCACGCTGCCGCCCCCCACCAACAGGCCGTGGTTGCGCAGGATCATGGCCTTGTGCGTCCCGAGATCGGCAATCAGTCGTTCGCGCTCATCACACGAAAAGGCGATGCCCTCATAGGTGTGATAGGCCACCTTGCCGTAGAACTTCAGCGCATGCTGGCTGATCGGCAACAGCCCCTGCTCCTGGGCAGCTACGGCTATCCCGGCCGCTGTGTGCGTATGGATCACGCACATCAGGTCTGGCCTGGCCATGTGCACGGCCGAGTGAATGACAAAGCCGGCCGCGTTGACCCGAAGGTCTGTCCCCCTGCTATCGACCACCTTGCCGTGCTGGTCGATCAAGACCAGATCGGACGCCTTCATCCTGTTGAACAGCACCCCATAACGGTTGATCAGAAAGTGGTGCTCTGGCCCCGGCACGCGCAGGGTCAGGTGGGTGTCGATCAGGTCGGTCATGCGAAAGTGCGCGATCAATCGATACAGCGCGGCCAAGTCGCAGCGAGCCTGCCATTCGACGGTACTCATAATTTCAGGCTTGTTCATGGGTATTCCTTTTGACGAGTAGCCCCAGGGAGGCCAAGTGACGGCTCCCTGCGGCGAAATAGTGGGTGCTCTTCAGCGGGGACGGTTACCGGACTACTGGGCTGACTTCCCCGGCGCCTGTGTGGCTGACTCGGGAATCACGCCGGACTCTCCCAGCATCAGCAGCTCGCCATTGTGCAGCGGTGCCAGGGCAGCCAGGTTCTGTCGATCCGGACGCATGGCTGTGGTGAATCCGGCAAGGTCGCTATCGGCGATCGCAACCAGACCACCGTTGCCCACCAGCGCCACTCGTCCATCTGCCAGCGCACGGATGTCGGTGATCGCGTTGGTGCTTCCGGTGTCGATTTCACGCCAGCTGTCGCCCAGGTCGTCGCTGAGCAGCACGCGGCCACTCATGCCCGCCAGCAACACTCGACCATCACGCAAGGCGGTGCCGCACCAGAGCGAACCACTCGCACCCGTGTCCATTGCCTGCCAGGTCTGTCCGTTATCAAGGGAGCGGTAGGCGTTTCCGCCCTCGGCCGCGATGAACAGACTGTGGTTCGCGCCTGGGAATATCTGGTTGAGGTGGTAGTCGTCACCTTCCGGGCTGACCGTCAGGCGATTCCAGGTAGTGCCGCCGTCGCGGGTTTCGCTGGCATAGCCATAGGCCCCCACCACGATCCCGTGCTGTGCGTTCTCGAACCACACCGAGAGCAGCACCGGCGCATCCTCCAGCCGCTGTTGAAGTGTCCAGGTCTGGCCACCGTTCGTGGTTCTCAGCAGTACACCGCCATGGCCGACGGCCCAGCCGTTCTGTGCATCGGCAAAGCTCAGCGCGGTGAGCAGTGTGTCCACCGGCACCTTGTCGGACTGGGTCCAATTCAGGCCATCGTCGGAGAGCGCCACCACGCCATGGTCGCCCAGGGCGACCAATCGATTTCCAGCAGCGACCACGGCAACCAGCGGTGCTTCCTGCGGCCGGTCCAGGCGCATGGCTGGCGATTCGGCGGCGACACTGGTGCCGGCGGCCATCGCCAGCAACAGGGTCGCCAGCAGACGCTTCGTTTCATTCTTGGGCATCTGGAGTTTCCTCTGTCAGTGGGCGATCAGGGGCGCCCGTACCGGGCTCCGTCGCGGAATTCGCAGGTCGAGCAACACCGCGATGGCCGGCAGCAGGGTGATGGCCATCAGCATGTTGATCATGAACATGAAGGTGAGCAGCAGGCCCATATCGGCCTGGAACTTCAGCGCCGAGAAAGACCAGGTAGCGACCCCGACCGACAGGGTGAGCGCCGTGAACACCGTGGCGACGCCAACCTCCCGCAGGGCCAGCTGGAAGGCGCCGACGATGTCCATGCCCTCCGCCAGGTGCAGCTGCAGGCGGTTGTAGATGTAGAACGCGTAGTCCACGCCAATGCCGACCGCGAGCACCATCACCGGCAAGGTGGCAACGGTGAGGCCGATGTCCAGCTCCTTCATGAACCAGTAACCGAGGAAGGTCGCCAGGGTCAGCGGCAGGCAGCAGGCAACCATCGCCCGCCAATCGCGATAGACCAGGAACACCAGCAGCACGATGGTCAGGTAGACGTAGAGCATCATCGGCAGCTCGGAGGTTTCCACCACTTCATTGGTGGCCGCCTGGACCCCGGCATTGCCGCTTGCCAGGCGTACCGTCACGCCCTCCAGGGGATGCTCGCTCCGATACTGCTCGATTGCCGCGACCACCTGCTTCAAGGTGCTGGCCTTGTGATCGGCCAGGTACAGGTTGATCGGCAACAACGTGCACTCGGCGTTGTACAGGCGCAGCGCCTCAGGCACCTGACGGACCGCCTCGGCGAGGGACGACTCATCAGCCGGCAACTCCGCCCACTTGGGATTGCCCTCATTGACGCCCGATGCCGACAGCTTGGTCAGCGCCGGGAGGGACTGCGCCGACAACACGCCCGGCACGTTGCCGAGGTACCAGGTCAGGCGGTCGACGTACCTCATCACCTGATTTTGGTAGCAGCCACCCTGGGGCGTTTCCACCGCCACGGTGAACAAGTCCAGCCCGAGTGAGAAGTGACTGACGATGCTTTCCACGTCCTGGTTGTAGCGGGAGTCGGCATGCAACTCCGGCGCCCCCGGCAGTACGTGGCCGATATGACGCCCCTGGCTCTGCCACACGGCGAGCGCCATCAGGCACAGGCACAACACACCGCCTATTGCCGCGTTGCGCGGTTCGGCAATGCGACCGAGCCGCTGCATGGCCGCGTCCCGCTTCTCGCGCAGTCGCTCGATGCGGGCGACGTAGGCGGCATCGAAACGGAAGTAGCTCGCCAGTACCGGCAGCATGATCAGGTTGGTGACGATCTTGTAGAGCACGCCAACCGAAGCGGTGATGGCCAGTTCGCGAATCATCGGAATGGGCACCAGTACCAGCGTGGCGAAGCCGACGAAGGCAGTGATCAGCGCCAGGCTGCCGGGTATCAGCAAGCCAACGAAGCTGCGCCGCGCGGCGGTCATGGCGTCGGCGCCGGCACAGACTTCCTTGGAAATGAAGTTGACCTGCTGCACCCCGTGGGAAACCCCGATGGCGAAGACCAGGAACGGCACCAGGATCGCCAGCGGATCGAGGCCGAAGCCGAGCAAGGTGATGGTGCCGAACTGCCAGACCACTGACACCAGCGAGCAGAACAACGGCAGGAAGGTCAGCACCCAGGAGCGGGTGTACCAGTAGACCGCGAGCAGGGTCAGGACGAATGCCAGCGCAAAGAAGGCCACGACGCTCTTCGCACCGGCACCGATGTCGCCCATCTGCTTCGCGAACCCGATGATCTGCACATCGAAGTCGGCATCGCTGTAGCGGGTGCGCAGCTCGTCTTCGAGTCGCTGGCTGAACTCCAGGTAGTTCAGGCGCTGTCCCGTCGCGGGGTCCGGATCGGCCAGCTCGGCGACCACCATCGCCCCGGCATGATCGTTGGCCACCAGGCTGCCGACGAATCCGCCGATGATGGTGCGTTCACGGATACCCGAGATGGCCCCTTCATTGAGGTTGCCAACGGTGACATCGCCGCCTACCACGTCTTCGGCCTTCATCCCCTCTTCGGTGATCTGCACCGCGCGGGTATTCGGCGTCCACAAGGAGGTCACGCTGCGGCGGTCAACGCCAGGCATGAAGAACAGGTGCGGATTTCGGTGAACGTGACCGAGCGTTTCGCTAATACGTGACCGGTGCTTCCACCCCGGTTGCGCGGGTTCTGGATTGTAATCGCATCGGTCACGATGCGGCTTGTTCCTCGGCTTTTTTTCGGCGCAGCGACTCGCCTTTCATCGTCAGCCGGTAGGCGTTGTGCACCAGGCGGTCGAGGATGGCATCGGCCAGGGTCGGGTCGTTGATCCAGCCGTGCCAGTGCTCGATGGGCAGTTGGCTCGTCAGGATGGTGGAGCGGCTGCCAGCGCGGTCGTCGATCACCTCCAGCAGGTCATGCCGGGCTCCTTCCTCCAGCGGGGCTAGCGCCCAGTCGTCCAGCACCAGGACGTCGACCTTTGCCAGCTGTTGCAGGGTACGGCCGAAGCTGCCGTCGCCATGAGCGATGCGCAGTTGTTCCAGCAGGCGCGGGGTGCGCAGGTACAGGGTGCTATAGCCCTGGCGGCAGGCCTGGTTGCCCAGGGCGCAGGCCAGCCAGGTTTTGCCGGCACCGGTCGGGCCGGTCAGCAGCAGGTTGTGCTGCTGGCGGATCCAGTCGCCACTGGCCAGGGTGGCGATCAGACGCTCGTCCAGGGCGCGACCGGAGCGGCGGTCGAGATCTTCCAGGCAGGCGTTGGCGTACTTGAGCTTGGCCTTCTTGCGCAGCCGTACCAGGCGCTGGTTGTCACGCCAGGCCAGTTCACGGTCGAGCAGCAGGCCGAGGCGCTCATCGAAACTCAGGCTGTGGCTGGCCGGCAGCGTCCATTGCTCTTCCAGGGCGCGGGCCATGCCGTCCAGGCGTAGCTGGTGCAGTTGATTCAGGGTGTGTTGCGGCATCATCGAACAGCTCCTGTTGCGGGGGTTGGTAGTAGTCGGCGCCACGGACGTTCTCGTGGTCGCCGGGTAAGGTCGTTTCGGCGGCACGCTGGGGCAGCGGCTGTTGATCCAGGCCTTGCTGGAGCAGGTTGCGCACGCTGCGCCCGGTGAAGGCGCGCAGGTGTACGGCACGTTCGGCAGCGGCTTCCAGGCGTGCATTGCCATAGCGCCGGGCCAGCGAGAGCAGGCCGAGGCAGGCGCGGTAGCCCATCTCCGGGTGCGGCTTGTGGGTCAGTTGGTGATCGATCAGTTGGCGCGTGTAGGGGCCGATCCGCGCGCCCCAGTCGAGCAGGCGTTGTGGCGTCCATTCGCGATGCGCCTGGTGCGCCGCGGGCATGTGCTCGCGCTGGGTACTGTAAGCGCCGCGTCGCCCCAGCAGCAGGTGGCTGGCCACCCGCCGGTTGCCATGCAGCACTTCCAGGGTGTGTGCCGTCAGTCGCACGTCCACGTTCTGCCGGGCCAGGGCGGAGGGCACGCTGTAGAAGCTGCCATTGACCTCGATGTGGTAGTCGATGCTGACCTTGCAGCGCTTGAAGGTGGCGACCTCGTAGGGATGCACCGGCAGCGCTCGCAAGGCCGGGCGATCCAGGCGCTCGAACCAGTCGCGCCGGCAGCCATCGAGCCGCTTGAACGGGCGCCGATTCAGATCCTCCAGCAGCTCGGCGATGGCCTGATTGAGCGCATGCAGGCTGAAGAACTGCCGATGGCGCAGCCGCGCCATGATCCAGCGCTCGACCACCTGCACCGCCACCTCGGCCTTGGCCTTGTCCTGAGGCTTGCGTGGCCGTGCCGGCAGGATCACCGTCTGGTAATGACGCGCGCACTCCAGCGTGGCCCGGTTCAGGCCCGGCTCGTAGCGATCCGGCTGGGCGACCAGGGCGCGCGGATTGTCCGGCACAACCATTTCCGGCACGCCGCCAAAGTAGGTCAGAGCCTGGCCCAGCGAGGTCAGCCAGTCCACCTGGGTTTCGCCTGGCGTCGCGCAGGCATAGGTGTAATTCGAGGCGCCCAGGGCGGCGACGAAGATGTGCGCCCGGCGCACTTCGCCGGTGGCCGGGTCGACCACCGGCAGCGTCGGCCCGGCATAGTCGATGAATAGCTTCTCGCCCGCACGGTGCAGCTGACGCATCGAACGTTTGAGCGTCTGGGCGTAGCGCCGGTAGTGCTCGACGAACTGGGTGTAGCGGTAGGTCGGCTGGCCCGCATGCGCGGCGAGATATTCCTCCCACAGCAGCTGCAAGGTCACGCCCTTGCGTCGCAACTCGCGGTGGATGCTCAGCACATCGGGCAGCACTCGCTCACCGCGCGGCTTGTTCGTCGACGTCGGTGCAAACAAGGCGGCCGCCAGCGCGGCCTCGTCCATGGCCACCAGCGCCGGCCAGTCCAGCCCGGCCACCCGCGCCGCCGCGATGTACTTGCTAACCACGCCCTTGGACAGCTGCAAGGCACGGGCAATCTTCTCGTGGGACAAGCCGGCCTCAAACTTGAGGCGCAGACATTCTTTGATGTTTCGCATGGCTACTCGCGGCGCCGCCATCTTCCTCTCCCGAAATCGGTCGAGGATGGCGGCGCATCAGGTCATGCGCAACGAAGGGGAAGGCTTTCGCTAAGTCGTGACCGGCGATTTCGGTAAGCCGTGACCACCTGTTTCGGAACAGGCGGAAAATCGGTCACGTTGCTACCGAAATGAGCGGTCACGCGTTAGCGAAATGACCGGTCACGATCAACCGAAACGGCCGGTCACGGTGCTCCGAAATCCGCAAACAGGGTCTGGGTCAGGTCGTAGAGCTTGGTCAGCGCTTCCTTATTCCAGATATCGCCGTGCCTGGCGTGCAGCACCACGATGATGCGGTTGGCGCCAAACAGCACATCGCGGTACTGGTTGAAGGTCTTGATGAATGCGTGTTCCTGGGGCAACTGCTTGTCGAAACCGGCAGACATTTCCAGGCGCGTGGCGAACAACGCCATGAACAGGGTAACGACCCCAAGCGCAGCGAGAGTCGCCAGACGATGGCGGAACAACATGCGTTCGAGCCCGAGCACCAACGAAGAGAGCATGAGAGTGCCTTCCTGAAAAACGGAGACAGGCCCCTCTCGCGGAGGGGCCCCAGGTTCAGAACGAGTAGGAGATGTTGCCGCTGAGGAAGTCGCGGTCGGTCATCAGGTTGTTGTCCCCACCGCCCCAGTACTGTACCCACTGCAGACCGCCCTTCCAGCGGCCGCGGTAGTTGAACAGCAAGGATGTGGTGAGCGACTTGCGACCTTCGATGAAGGGCAGCGCGTTGGGCGTGGTGCCATTGACGTCGTGGGCGAAGTCCAGCTGCGGCGTGACGGTGATCCCGCTATCGAACAGGTTCGGGTAGTTGATACCGAGCTCAGTCACATAGCCCCAGGAGGTCTTGTCCGGCAGCGAATAGTCCGGCAGGAAGTACGGCGTCTCGCCGGAGGTATCAAGGTCCGGATAGTGGGCCACCACCGCCTCCGCCATCAGGAAGCCGTCGGACGCACCGAGACTGCTGGGAATGAAGCCAAGCGGGTCGCTAGCGGAGAAGGTGTAGATGGCATTGACGTCTGCCTGCCATTTCTTCTCTTCGACGAAGCCTGGGTGCTCGCCAGTATCGAACACGCTGAACTTGTTGAACGTGCCGGTGAAGCCCCGGCCGAACGCAACGGTCGGGTCGATGCCGACGCTGTCGTTGGGGCGATAGGACAGTTCTCCGGCGACCGCGACCGGACCGACCATGGTGTTCATGGACAGGCCGAAGAGGTCCTTGTCTTCGCCGTAGTTGATGAAGAAGTTGTCGATCACCAGCGCATCGGGATTTGTGCGCGCGGTGTAGCCAACGAAGGGCAGCTTGTCGTGATAGCGCTCGTAGAAGAAGCCGAACTCCGTTTCGATTTCCTCGACGGTCCAGCGCAGCGCTATGCCGTACTGGCCGCTGTTCTTCGCCGCGCGTTCACCGCCATAGGGCGCCGCCAGCCCTGCGGCCACCAGCGTTGCCTCGTCCAGGCCGCTGATCAGCGGATCACCGCAATGCCCGGTGGGCGTACTGGCCGCGCAGGTTCCTGCCCCCAGCAGACCATCGATGTAGCTCGTGGAGTAGAAGATCGGCTGCCTCCCCTCACCCACCACGGCGGTGTTGGAGTAGTAGGTACCCACCGGATCGAGTCCGTAGGCGTTCCACTTGAACTGGTAGTAGGCCTCGAGGTTCAGGGTGTCGGTCAGGCCCACGTTGAACGAGGCCATCGGCGCGGGGATGAACACCTCTTTCAGCTGGGTGCCAGGGGTGTGGTACTTGGGCAGGCTGAGGGCATTGATCTGGTTGATGCCGCCGGTGACGAAGATTTCCTCACCCCAGCTGATGACCTGGTTGCCCACCTTCACCTTGGCCGGCATGTCGCCAATGTCGAAGCTCTTGGCCACCCACAGGTCCAGCAGGTCCAGGCGTTCGGTGGCGTCGCGCTCGGCCTGGTCATCCAGTTCGGTGCGGCGGGTGTCGTCCATCTTGAAGTCTTTCGCCCAGGCAAAGCGCCCCAGGGCACTCCAGCCATCGCCGAACTTCAGGCTCAGCTCATGGGTGCCCTTGATCACATGGGAAAAGACATCGTGCTTGTCGTAGTTGAGGTCGCCGTCGTCAGCGTTGGAGAAGTTGATGTCCTTGTTGACGTAACCGTTGCCCCTGCCCAGGTTGTAGAACTGCCCCAGTTCCGTGTTGGTGCCTTCGTTACAGCCGCCGCTATCGCCGCCAAGGATGTGGCAGTCGCGCGACTCCAGCCGCTGGGCGAAACCGTAGGACAGCGTGGAGTCGAAGCTGCCGGAGATGCCCTCCTCCGAGCCGAAACGAAACGCATGGCTGGGCTCCATCCAGAGCAGACTGGATGCAGCCATCACCGCCAGGGCGAGGCTGTTTTTGGCGCGCGGGAAGCCCGGCGCGGCGAAGGCCGCGCCCTTATTGTTGTTATGCATGGAGATTCCTCTAACAGTCGTAAAGCCGCTCCACGCTCGCGAGCGTGGAGGGACTCTTAACGTTCGCCGCGGCGACGCAACTCGTTGGGATTGAACATCTTGTCGCTGACTCGCCCGTCCTGCGCGGCGGTCAGGTCCAACACCTCGCCTTCCTGGGTGAAGTAGTCAGCGATGTAGCGCCGGGCGATCAGGTCGTAGCTGGTGTACTCGAAGTTGGTACAGGCCTGCAGTTGCGGATCGGCCCACAGCGTGCCTTCCTGCACGCGCCAGAGATTGCCCTTGGCGTCGTACATGTCCACGTGCAGCAGTGCCCAGCTGTCTTCGTCGATGAAGAACACACGCTTGGCGAAGGAGTGACGCTTATCGGCCTTGACCGTGCCTTCCACCACCCAGACGCGGTGCTTCTCGTAGCGCTGCACATCGCGGTTGAGGTAATCCGGCCCAACCAGGTCGGCGTACTTGTTGGACTTGTCGACCAGCTTGTAGGAGTTGTACGGCACCACCATCTCGCGCTTGCCGATCAACTTGAAGTCGTATCGGTCGAGGGCACCGGTGAACATGTTCATCTGATCGACGAAGAACAGGCTGTCGGTCCCGGCGATCGGGTTGTCATACGCGAACGACGGCGCGCGGCGCACGCGACGCTGACCCGGGAAGTAGATCCAGGAGTCCTGCGGCTTATCCAGGTAGCCGTGCACCAGATACATCTCGCCGGCGCGGGAAGACGGCGACAGCACGTCATAGAGCAGCTTGGCCTCGTAGCCCCCGGCATCCGCCGGCGATTTCACTGCCGGGTCGTTGTAGGGGTAGTACTCATAGTCCCACTGCTTGAATTCCGACAGCGTCCCGCTCTTCTCCCTCAGCAGCAGCGATGCCTGCACGCGGCGGCCCTTGCCCATGTAGCGCAGCTTGTAGTTCCACATCACCTCGACGCCGCTTTGCGGCATCGGGAAGGGGATCGCCAAGCCGGGCGCCTGCTCCAGTTGCCAGCCATCGGCGGCGATCCGACTCTGCCCGGCAAACTCGCGGGTACGCTGGGCGAGTTGGTCCGGGAAGGTGCAACTACGGTGGGTCGGGTAGACGTCCATGCGGTAGCCGGGATAGGTCTTGATCAACTGGACCTGGCCTGGCGGCAGCTCGGCTTCATGTTGGGCAAGATTGCCGGCATCGATGCTGTAGAGCGGCTTGTCGCCGGCGTAGGGATCGCCATGACCAGGCGCCCAGCCTTCCGGCGCCTTCGTCAGGCCACCCGTCCAGGCCGGAATGGAGCCATCGGCATTGCCGGCCTTCTCGGCGCCGAAGGGAGTCAGCTCGGTGCCGAGCTTGCTCACATCGACAGTGGCGGCCTGCGCCCCAGCGGATAGCAGCGCCAGGGATACCGCACAGTTCAACAGGGATAGCTTGAAGATGTTCATTACGTTCTCCTACAGGAGATTCTTGTTGTGCTGAGGATGAGTCTGCCCCGTGCGCCGGTGGCGACGAGCAGGGCAGAAGGTACGAAGGGGCTGGAATCCGGTGATATCAAAAAAGTGCAAATCGCTTGGATCAGGAAAGGCTTTCGCGTACGGCGCCATTCCTGGCGACTTGCATGGCGCACCAGAGGAATCCCAGGCCGGAGCCGAGGTACACGGCAATCAGCCCCCAACCGAGCACATTCATCAGCCCGGCCAGTTGCACCTGGACCAGCAAGGCCACGACGGAACAGTCGACTGCGGTCAGAAGCAGCGCGTTGCGCGCCGGCAGGTCTGAGTTGCTGCGGACGAACCACAGCTCGATGGCGATCCCCAGGTAGACCAGGCCCAGAATGCGGCCCAGCAACGTGCCGGCGTCACCCAGCACCAATCCCGTCCACTAGAAGATCAGGTTGGGGTCGAAAGCCAGCAGCAGGGCCAGACCGACAGTCAGCACGCTCTTGGGGCGAGTGAAGAGAGTGATGTTCATGACTAGCTCCTGTTCTGCTGTTCGAGGAAGCAGATGATGTTTTGCCGATCGTCCTGCTTGCGCAGGCCGCCAAACGCCATCGCGGTACCCGGCAGGAAATTCATCGGGCCGCTCAGGAAGGCATCGAGCTTTTCCGCGTTCCAGGTGAAGCCGGCCTGCTCCAGGGTCGGCGTGTAGCCAAAGCCCTGCGCCGTACCGACCTTGCGGCCATACACGTCATGCAGACGCGGACCGACCTTGTGCTCCGCCAGCGAATGGCAGGCGGTGCACTTGGACTCGAACAGCTTTTGGCCGGCCGCGGCATCGCAAGCCGCCGCGGCCGTGCCGGAGATGGCGCAGAGGCCAAGGGCGAGAAGGAAACCAAGCTGCTTCATCCCAGCAGCTCCTTGACGAGCAGGGCCGCCTTGCCGCCCCCGCCGATGGCGCCGTCGATGAATCCGCGCCAACCCTCGCCGTGGTCGCCCTGGGCGAAGAACATGCGGCTACCCGGAGCCTTGCCGAAGTGATCGGCATACTTGCCGTACCAGCCGGGTCGGTAGCTGGCCCAGGTTCCCCGGCTGTAGGGGTCGAGGTTCCAGTCGTAACCGAAGCAGTCTTCCACTTCCATTTCCGGGAAGAAGGACTGCATGACCTGCTGCACGGCGTCCCGATCCAGGACGTCGAGCTTGGCGGGATCGTCGCCAAAGCCGATGAACAGCGTGTGGTCCTCGGCCTTGGCGTAGGTGAACACCACATTGAGGGGATGATCCGAGTCGGCCAGACCATACAGCTTGCCTTCCCCACCGACCTTGCCCTTGACCTTGATGACCGCCTTGACTCCGGTGCCGGCGTGCCGTTCGTGAGCGGCCTCGATCAGCTTGGGGTCCAGCGCCGGAGAGAACTCGATGTTGGGCAGCACGTTCATCGGCAGCGCCAGGACCACGCTGCCCGCCACAATGCGCTCACCCTTCTGGGTGGTGACGACCACGTGGTCGCCCTTGTCCTCGACCTTCTTCACCGGCGTAGACAGCCGCACTTCGGGCTTGCCGTCTTCGATCATCGCGTTGATCAAGCTGATGGTGCCGTCCTTGAAGGTGTAGCGAGTGAGCGAGTCGTTGAGGACCGACAGGTTGTAACCCGGCAGGGCCCACCAACGTGCCATCTCGTTGTAGGAAACCTGGTCAGAGGGGCAATGGGACATACCCACCAGATACGAGTCCACGGCAGCGCGATGCACAGGGTTGAGCTTCAACTGGTCGAGGCGATCACGGGCACTCAGGCTGTCCTGCGCCATGAGCTTGTTCCAGCGGAAGCGGGAGTCGTAGGGACGTTCCCAGATGTCGCGAGCGTCCGCGAAGTAGGTATCGAACGCTTGCAGCACCGGCAGCAGCTCTTCGCCAGCAAGTTGCGTCCGCTTGCCTTCCGCCAGGATCACCATGGTTTCCAGTGACGATTCAGCGCGTTCCGGGGATTCGATGACCTTCAGGCCATAGCGCTGGGTCTCGGCCCAGACGAAGGGCTGGGTCCAGTGAATCCAGGTTCCGCCCAGCTCCACCTTGTGGCCGGCGAACTCGGTGCTGAAGGTGCGACCGCCAAGGCGATTGCGCGCCTCCAGCACCAGCGTCTTGTAGCCATTCTTGCGACAGTCACGGGCGGCGGTGACACCGGCGAAGCCGCCGCCGATCACCACCACGTCGTAATCGCAACCCGCGGTCTTGCAGCCTTTCTGTTCAGCGCCCATGGCATTTGCCATGACCCCTGCGCCTGCCACCACAACCGCGCCAGCCCCGGCGCCACGCAGGAAACCACGACGACTGACGCCCTTGGCGTCGTCTTTTTCATCGGCCATCGACCCACACCTCATTTGTCATTGTTCTTGAAGTGAAGGGCGCAAGAAGCTGCCAGCTGAGCGATGTACGTCAGCCTGAAGTCACGCCCATCTGCGGGGATAAGCTATGCGACGCCCCCAGGCGCAGGCTTGGCAGCTCATGACAAAATCGTTGGCAGCGGATGACAATCCGCTCGGAAGGTGGGCGGCTCGATTCAGGATCGGCCGCGTTGGCGGAACTGCTGGGGAGTCAGTTGGGTCCAGCGGCGGAAGGCTCGGCAGAAGGAACTGGCTTCGGAGTAACCGAGCAGCAGTGCGATCTCCGTCAGGCTGTAGTCGGATTGCATCACATAGCTCTCGGCCAGGGAGCGGCGCACATCCTCCACCAACTGGCTGAACCCGACGTTCTGCTCGGCCAAACGCCTCTGCAATGTACGAACGCCAATCTTCAGGTCGCTGGCCACCTGCTCCAGGCTGGCACAGCCACTGCTCAGGCTGCTGGCAATGTGGTGGGCGACCTGGCTGAGCACGTCTGTCGACGCCGCCCGGCTTTGCCGCTGCTGTTCAAGGAAGGGCTCGAGGGCCTGGAACAGGCGCTGATCGGCGGTGCGGATTGGCATGTCCAGCAACTCGCGTGAGAAGTACAGCCGATTGTCCGGCTGCTCGAAGCGAATGGGACACCCAAATACCTCGCGGTGGGAGGCCAGGTCGCTGGGGGCCCGATGCTCGAAATCCACTCGAACAGGTGACAGCTGCGGATTCCGGGTCACCTCACGAAGCAGGTTGAGGATGGTGCAAATGGTGAATTCCGCATCCTGGCGACGCTGCACGATGGACGCGTCGGTGACCCGATAGGCCAGGCTAATCCGCTTGCCGTTGTCCTCGAAGTCCAGTTGCGTGGCCTGGGTCAACACCACCATGAAGCGGCTCAGGCTCCGCAGTACCAATTGCATGGAAGGGGCACAGCGTATGGCATGGCCATAGGCACCGAACTCACTGCTCTCAGTGCGCATGGCCACCTCCAGGCCAATGGTCGGTGAAACCTCGCTACCAAGCACCTCCCAGAGGGCGACGTACTTTGTCACTGGAATTTCTGATTCCGGTGCGCTGAGAATCTGCTCGCGCAGTCCGACAGCAGCGAGGTGCGGGCGAAACAACTCTGCGTTGCGACGGAAGAAGCTTTCGGCAAGGACGGTATGGCAGCTAGACGACGGCATTGAACGCCCTGGGATGTTGGTGCTGATGGAAAATTGACCCACCCTGCCGATTGAAATTTGACCCAGGGCGGATTGCTGATTTCTATATCAGCAACTGTGGATAAGTCTATCAGCGCAGCTGCTTTAAAATCCCTTCCTTTCGATCGCCCCAAGTGGCGACTGAAGACCTGCCACATGTCGTCATGCAGCAGGCCATCCTTTCCCTAAAATCAAAACGGTTCGTCGTCCACCGGCTTCTGATCGTCCTTGCGTTTTCGCTCCCGTGATTTGATCTTTGCCTGAGCCGCCAAGCTGCTGTGTTGCAGGCGGTAGGACTCGTTGCCCGTTTCGACGATGTGGCAGTGGTGCGTAAGCCGATCCAGCAGGGCGGTGGTCATCTTGGCGTCGCCGAGCACGCGCGACCATTCTGCGAAGCTCAGGTTGGTCGTGATCACGACGCTGGTGTGCTCGTACAGCTTGGACAGCAGGTGAAAAAGCAGAGCACCGCCAGCCTGACTGAATGGCAAGTAACCGGGGTTTGGGGAGCAATGGAACCAAAAACCAACGTAAGCTCTGAATCCCACCGTAAAGGGGCTTTCCGATCTCCAGCTCACCCGCCAGGCATTACTCTCTGATCAGTGCCTCGATGATCGGGCAGATCGTTCCGCCGTCTCCCGCATCACATTGCTGCACCAGTTCGCCTAACAGTTGCTGCATGACGACCAAGTCGGCCATCTTCTGCTCGATCAACGCGAGCTTGCGTGCAGCCCGTGCTCGCGTTTCGGCACAGGCGCACGACTCATCCAGCGTCAGCAGTCCACCGACTTCCGAGAGCGTGAAACCCAGCGCCTGAGCCCGCTTGATGAAACGCAGTCGCTTCACCATGTCCACCGGATAGCGCCGATGGCCACCCAAGGGTTTGGCTGGTTCATCCAGCAGCCCGCGTCGCTGGTAGTAGCGGATCGTCTCGACGTTCACCCCGGCGGCGTCTGCCAGCTTGCCAATGGTCAGCTCTGTGGCCATCACTTTCTCCTTGATTCCGTACTTTGGTACGGAGTTTAGAATAGCACCTAGGCAATCAGGCTCAGGAGATGGGAATGGGGATGCAACTCACCGGGAAAGGCTCGCTGGTCGCGAGTTCGCTGACCGCCATCGGTGCGTCGGTGTGCTGTGTCGGGCCACTGGTGCTGTTGGCACTCGGTGTCGGCGGTACGTGGGTGGGCGCTCTGACCATGATGGAGCCACTACGCCCCCTCTTCATCGGGTTGACTCTACTGTTCCTGGGATTGGCATTCCGCAAGCTCTACCTGGTGCCACAGGTTTGTACGCCAGGTACACCCTGCGCCGATCCGCGCACGCTCGTGCGACAGCGACTCGTGTTCTGGATCGTCAGCGTGCTGCTGCTCGGCCTATTGGCCGTGCCGTGGCTCGCCCCGCTGTTCTACTGAAGGAGATTAACCATGCGCAAACTGCTGATCGCCGTGCTTTTCGCCTTGCCCTTCGTGGCGCTGGCGGCTCCCCCGAAAACCGTCACGCTCGACGTGCAGAACATGACGTGCGGACTCTGTCCGATCACGGTCAAGAAGTCGCTGGAGAAGGTGTCCGGCGTGAGTGACGTCCAGGTCAATTTCGACCAGAAGACGGCGACCGTCACCTACGATCCCGATAAGGCCCAGCCCGAGGCACTGACTGAGGCGACCGCGAACGCGGGATACCCCTCCACAGTGCAGAAGTGAGGTCACGATGAGCGCCATTGTCCTTGAGTCCGTGCTGACTTGCCCGCGCTGCGGCTTCGCCAAGCCGGAAACCATGCCCACGGACGCCTGCCAGTTCTATTACGAGTGCAGCAACTGCAAGGCGCTGCTGCGCCCCAACCCAGGGGATTGCTGCGTTTTCTGTTCGTTCGGCTCGGTGAAGTGCCCGCCGATCCAGCAGCAGCTTGGGTGTTGCTCATAGCGTTTAGGGGGATCACAGGTCGTCGTCTGGATTACGCAGTGGCCGCAGCTCGCCGCGCGCAACTTCTTCCGGTACCGCAAAGGAATACCGCCCGAGCATGTTGATGTGCTCGTAGATCAGCGGCGATAGCCGGGCCAAATCCTCTTCCAGCACTGGATAGCCGTGCTGCTTGAGCCGTTCCACGGCCGCCGTCATGTAGAGGGTGTTCCACAGCACGATGATGTTCACCACCAGGCCCAGAGCACCGAGCTGGTCTTCCTGGCCTTCGCGGTAGCGCTGGCGGAGCTCGCCGCGTTTGCCGTGGAACACGGCGCGGGCCAGGCTGTGCCGGCCTTCGCCTCGGTTCAACTGGGTCAGGGTGGCGCGGCGCTTGGACTCGTCGTCGATATAGGTCAACGTGTGCAGAGTCTTTTCGATCCGCCCGAATTCGGCCAGCGCCTGGGCCAGCCGGGTGGGTCTATCTCCCGTTTGCAGCGTGCGCATGATGCCAGTCGCCGGCACCCGGCCGAGTTTGAGCGAGCCGGCCAGGCGCAGCAGGTCGTCCCAGTGCTCGGCGATCAGGTCGAGTTTGACCGACTGGCGGGCCAGCCCGTTGAGCTTGCCGTAGTCCGCGTCCGGGCGCGTGCGCCAGAAGCGGGTACCGCCGACATCGGCCAGCCGCGGACTGAAGTGGTAGCCAAGTAGGCGGAAGAGCCCGAACACCACATCGCTGTAGGCCCCGGTGTCGGTCATGATTTGCGTCGGCTGCAACTCGGTCTGCTGTTCCAGCACGACCGCCAGCAACACCAGGCTGTCGCGCAGCGTGCCGGGCACGGTGATGGCGTTGAGGCCGGAGAATTGGTCGGAAATCAGGTTGTACCAGGTGACACCCCGGCCGGTGCCGAAATACTTCGGATTGGGGCCGGCATGCACGGTGCGCACCGGTACGACGAAGCGCATGCCATCGGCGGAGGCGACCTCGCCGCCACCCCAGACTTGGGCCAGTTCCAGTTGGCTTTGCGCTCCGACCAGGATGGCGTTAGCCGCTGACAGGGTGTCGTCGCGGATATAATTCTGGCTGACCCAGGACAGCCGGTCACGGCGCAGCGCCGGGTTGTCGGTGCGGATCAAGGGCTCCAGGCCGGTGTTGCAGGCCCCGCCCAACAGCACCGCGCAGAGGCTGGTGACCAGGTTGTCGGCGCGTGCATTGCGTTCGGAGACATGGGTGAAGGCCTCGGAAAAGCCAGTGCGGGCGGCGATTTCCAAGAGGATTTCCGGCAGATCGACACGCGGCATCAGGTCAGACACGGCCGCCCGCAGTTGCAGCAACGAGCAGGGCTCGTCCAGCTTGTCCAGCGCCCCGAGCGACAGTTCGGTCTTGCCCTCGGTGTTCTCGCTCAGTTGAATCGCCGGGTTGTCGGGCAGGCGCGCGGCTACTGCCAGCCAGGTTGCATCCAGCTCGACGGACAAGGCGTCCAGGGTGGTTTTGGCGTCGATGGTCAGGCCCAGTGACCGGCAGATGATCGGTCGCGCCGCCAGCCATTCGGCACCGTCGAGCAGGCCAAGGCGCGGGTCGGCATAGCGCCAACTGGGCGAGACGAAGACATCGCGGCGGCGCAGGGCCGTGCGCAGCGCATCGAGCGTGCAGAACACATAGGCACCCATGTCGAGGGAGCCATCTTCGCGGGTGATGTGCTTCTGCCAAGCCTTGGCCACGATCTCCTGCGGCGCGTCATCCTCTGGCTTCCGGCGCGGCAGGTTCAGTTGCAGCCACTCCAGACTAGCCGCCACGCCCTTGCCGGCCGGGCTGAAGCCGAAGCGGATGTGCTTGAGCAGGTCGGGCAGGAAGCGGCGCACGCTGCGGTAGCGCGCTTCCAATGCAAGAAAATAGACGTCATCTACCGGGCGGATCAGCGCGTTGACCTCTTCCAGGGCCTTTTCCAGGGTGGTCCTCGGCAGGTCGTTGAACAGCCGGGCGCGCACGTTGTCATCGCTGATCGAGCTGTCCAGCACGACCTTGCACGCGGCGGCGAGCGTCGCGGCCGACCGATCCAGGTCTTTCAGGCTGCGCATGCGGGCTTTCTTGTCGGCCTTCTCCGCGTTGCTGAACAGGTCGCGCAGCAAGGCCTCCAGGACTTCCAGTGCGTCGTCGTGCGCAGTCGCCTCCAGGCAGAGTGCGAAGGCCACCAGTGTCGCCATCCGCCGCGACGCCGGCAGCCGATTAATCGCGGTGACCTTGGCCGTGTTGGCGAAGCGGGCCAGGGCGGCGATACGGCTGGGAGGGATGTGCGCCGCCGCCGGCAAGGTGATGCCGATGCCGCGCACGTCATCGAGCCGGCGCAGTGCCCGAATCAACGCGGGGCCACTGACCATGACCGGGCCGGAGCGCAATTGATCCAGCCGGGAGCTGCGGTTGCCTTCGGCCACCGTCAGCAAGTCTTGCAGTTGCAATCGCTGTTCCTCAGTCACGCTGCGGCCCAGCGTAAACCAGAGGCGTTCTTCGACCCGACTGCGCAACTGGGCGATAAAGCGCTCTAGTTGAGACACACCAGGCAGGAGGACTTTCTGTGTGAACAGCCACGAGGTGGCTCGCTCAAACAGCACTCCCGGCCGGTCGGTGCCCGTCCAGCAGAGGGCATACAGCCAGCGGCTCAAGCGAAAGCCGATGCCCGGATCGGTGAAATGACGATAGCCAAAGCGGTTCTGAATATCGGTGGCATGTATCCAGCGGCGATGATCGCTATAGCGCTGGAGGCAGTCGGGGTCTGGAATCGCCAGTTGTCGGCAAAGCACCTGCAGGACTTCCACCGGCACGGCGGCGGGCTTGTCCGGCAGAACGCCAACGAAGCGGACGGTGGTCAGCAGAACGGCATAACCCAGACGGTTATGGTTACCCCGCAGCACCTGGATGGCTTCACGGTCTTCATCGCTCAGGTGGAAGTAACGTTCCAGCTCTTCACGGCTGGGCGAATCAACATAGCGGCCAAAACCGTCGCGTTGCTCTTGAGTCAGAAAACCGACCGGCATTGATCACAGCACCTCGACGCAGAACACGGCGGGCGTGACGATCCGCGTGCGTTCGATGTGCCCGCGTTGCAGCAGGCCGGCGCGGCGATCACCGGTTACCAGGTAGTCCGCATCGCCCGCCAAGGCCATGGCCAGCAAAAACGAGTCATCCGGATCATCGGCTTCGACCTCGATGGTCAGGCGCTCCAGTACCACAGCCCGTTGCAGGTTATTGATCATGGCGCCCACCTTGGCGGGCTGTAGGATGGCCTGAAGCTTGGGATAGCGGCTGGCTCGACGAATTTCATCGAGTTGCATCCGCGAGGTCACCACCTCGAAACGCGCCGCCCGCCAGGCACGGTAGATCGCATCGGGCGCGCCATGTGGCGAGATCAGGGCGCTGAACAGGATGTTGGTATCCAACACGACCCGCATCAGCGCTTACGTGCCCAGTCGAGCGCTTCGTCAACCGCGTTGGTCAATTCTGCCTCACTCAGATGGGCGTTAGCGGCCTTGGCCTGCTCAGCGCTCAGCTCCAGGATGTGTGCCCGTACCGCTTCTTCGATGAAGCGCGACAGGTCGCCCTTACGGCCGCCGCCCTGGCTGGCCAGAAACATCCGAAGCGACTGGTCGGTGTCGGCCGAGACGGCGACATTCCAGCGAATGGTATTCATAGCGTTCTCCGCTAATAGGTGTTTGTGTGTTTATACGCCAATCACAAAGGGCGATGCAATGGTTCGACAAAACGAAGGTTTTGCCGAACTCTATCGAGGAATGGCTCGGTTCGTTAAGCTCCCCGCGCTACGGTTCAAATAACTGGTACGCTTAATCAAAGTTCAACTATTACTAACGTAGTCGAGTAAACAGTACTTTTGATGAAGATCGGTTATGCGCGAGTGAGCACTCGGGATCAGAAAGCCGACCTACAAGTCGATGCCCTGAAACAGGCCGGGTGCGAACGCATCTACCAAGACATCGCCAGCGGCGCGAAAAGCGCCCGGCCGGAGTTGGACAAACTGCTGGCCAACGTGCGGCCGGGTGATGCCGTGGTGATCTGGAAGCTGGATCGCCTTGGGCGTTCCCTCAAGCACCTGGTCGAGTTGGTCGGCGAGCTGGCAGAGCGCAAGGTCGGCTTACAGAGCCTGAATGACCCCATCGACACCACCCACGCCCAAGGCCGCCTGGTGTTCAACCTGTTCGCCTCGCTGGCGGAGTTCGAGCGCGAGCTGATCCGCGAGCGGACTCAGGCGGGTCTGTCGGCCGCACGGGCGCGTGGCCGGATCGGTGGCCGTCCCAAGGGCCTGCCAGCCAAGGCTGAGGCCACCGCCATGGCGGCCGAAACCCTCTACCGCGAAGGTCGCCTGAGCGTCAGCGCGATCGGCGAGAAGCTGCACATCTCCAAGAGCACGCTGTACAGCTACCTGCGCCACCGTGGTGTCGAGATCGGCGCGTACCAGAAGAGCGCCAGGTCACGCGACCAGCAGCCTTCGGCCGCGTCGCCGGCAGAGCCGCCCGCCGCCGAGCGGGTGGCCACCGTCACCCTGCGCCTCGCGGTGGTGAATAACAGCAAGTTCGTGCGCGGCCGGAAGCGGGCCACGGAGAACATTGAGCGCTACTGCCTGGAGCCCTATGGCATGAAGCGGCTGGATGCCGGCCACTATGAGTTGACCATTCCGTATCGGAGCGACGATGAGCTGGACAAGAGCGTGCATGACCTGCTGACCGAGATCAGCCAGGAGGCCGACATGCGCAACTGTTTTGTCGAGATGGGCGCCTGGGAAGAAGACACCGAAAAGCGTTGGTAGGGCTTACGTTGGTTTTTGGTTCCATTGCTCCCCAAACCCCATAATCCACCTGCTTGCGGTCACACCAGTCGAGCATGCGATGTCGGCAAAAACCGCCGTCACCGCGGAACACGATGCGGGTCTCTGGCCAGAAGCGGCGAATGAACTTGACCAGCAGTGCCAGGATGGCCCAACTGTGTCGGGCGCCATCGATGTTGCTCGGGCGCAAATAGCTCACCAGCAGATGGCGACCACAGAACACATAGAGCGGCAGGAAGCAGTAATGGTCGTAATAGCCATGGAAGAAGCGCCCTTCCTGATCACCATGCACCGGCACATCGGTCGCATCGAAGTCGAGCACGATCTCAGCCGGCGCCTGGTCATGCTGGGCGATGAAGTGCTCCCACAGCAGGCGATGGGCTTGCACCACCGTTTCGCGATCGGCTTGCTGTTCCAGGCGCCCCAGAGTGGATTTGCCGGCCAGCGGTTGCAGGCGGTTGACCGCAGTCTGCAGCGCGTAGTCATGGCGCAGGCCGTCATGATCGTTGAGATCCTCGTAGCCGGCGGCCAGTGCATAGATACGCTGGGCGAGCAGTGTCTGCAGTCCATGCTGGACACGCCCAGGATCACGCCGATCGGGAACGATTTTGGCCAGGCGGCGGGTCAAGCCATGTTGCCGGTCGACCTCGCGCAGCAGCAACAAGCCCGCATCCGAGGTGATGTGACCACCGGTGAAAGAGGCCTCGACGAGGCGGCGAGAGAGGGGTGAAAAGTGGAGTTTTTCTGGTAGCATTTTGTGCGCGGCTGAAGACTTATGGGGCTTTGTTTGGCGACAAGAATCATAAGGCTTTCAGCCGTTTTTGTTTATGCGGTCATGAGAAATCCGGGTTAGGATCGGCATCTCCAGCAGGCCAAGAGCAAACTCTATTCGATTATCGGGCCTATTGAAAAAAACCGGACAGCCAAACACCCCCTGGTAGACCGAATCATTGCTCAGCTTATTGTGCTCAAACTCCACCCGAAGGGGCTTAAGCGAGGAACACTTAGTTAGCTCACGCAGAATAGTGAGCGTTGCACTTATTGCATACTCGGCATCTTGACGCCGCTCAGTTACAAGTGGATCCACAACTTGGTAAATCAGCGTAACGGATTTGTCATCCACGCCAACTTCGATTCGCATACCTTGCGCGATCACCGCATAAAAATGACTGACGCATCGAAGCGCCAGTTGCATTGATGGCGCGCTACGTACCGCGTGGCCATAGGCACCCCAGTCGCTGCTTTGAGCCCGGGAGCCAATTTGCATGCCAATACTGGGCGAAACCTCACGCCCTACTACTTCCCACAAGGCCATGTACTGCGAAAGTGGAATTTCTGCATCAGGAGACTTCAGAAACTCTTCATCAAGCCCGACAGCCGCCAAATATGGTGCGAAGAGCTCAGCGTTCCGCACGAACAAACTTTCGCAAAAAACCGTGTAACAACGATCAGTCATAGTCAACATTCACCAAAGACGCGGCAAGAACAAATATTCCGGCACGTCCACACCAGATATTACTCCATCTACAGAATCCCTAGAGTCATTAAGCATATTCAGCTCCTGATAGCTGCAGCAAGCGAACAACACCAAGATTACTCTGCCTTATCGTGCGAGTTCTGACACACGAATGGCCTCATCACAGGCTGAGGAGTCTTCTGCCCATCGACGCTGCATGTATTTCATTGCCCTATCGTTGCCCCCACCCTGTGCACAGGCGTACGCATAGCTCTTGACGTTTACCAGAGACTGACGGCAGGCATGGTATGAAGTAAGAGCCTGCTTCTTCTGATAATGGTCTGGCCAACCGTCAAGCTTTCTCACGACGTCCTCTGCGACTTCATAGAGAAGGCCAGTGGCAGAGGGATTACGACAGGCCTCGTCCACCTTGATATACAAGGCCCGGGCTTCCCCGACCAGCACCTTGGCCTTACTCGCCGCTTCTGCATCAACATATCGGTCTTCAGCATGTGCCCACGCACAGGCTGGCCATGCCATAGCCAGGATTAAGTGAAAAGTTTTCATCTCTCGGCATCCTCTTGCGTAGCCCGATATCGTTGCGAGAGACATCGAGACATCCACATCCCTTCGCATACCCTCAATAGTCATCCAGCGCCTCTTCACCGTCGCCGCGCCGCCGAGATCAACGACGAAGGGGCTCTGACCCGCGGCGCCCTCTTCGACGGATGGAGGCCACAATCTGCCGGCAACGACTCGCGGTTTCAGCGCGAGTCGAACTGGACTGTCCTCAATCTTTTAATGGGACTACACCGCGACGTGAAAACAGCACAGGACGATCACCGTCGGCGAGTAACACTGCAGTCAGCGAGGCGCCCTCCGCGTCCTGCTGCTGAAACGAATGCCCTCCGTTGCGGCTACGCACAAGCAAGCCGTCAAGACCGGCGACCAGCACCTGGCGCCCCCCGGCGACTATCGCGGTGACCGAACTCTTGCTCTGCAGCGGCACCCTCCGCCAGTCGCTCCCATCTGCCGGGCCGTGCAATAAGGTGCCGCGCTGGCCACCAACCAGCAGCGAGCCATCGGCCAGCACAGCGCCCGCCCAAAGGGTGCCCTCGTAGCCGGTGTCCAGGTAGCGCCAGCTCTTGCCGAAATCAACGGAGTGCAGTAGTTGGCCACGCTCGGCGGTCGCGTACAGGCCGCCTTTGGCGTCGGCGAACAAACCCATCAGGTTGAGGTCGGCCCGCCCATAGCCCGGCGGCGCGTCCAGGGTCTGTTCGCGCCAGGTCTGGCCGCCATCGTCGGTGGTCAGCACCAGCGACCAAAGGCCGACTGCCACGCCCCGCCGGGCGTTGAAGAAATGCACGGCGAATAGCGGACGGTCCTCTTCGGTCGACAAGCGCTGGATCTGCCAGGAATCACCGCTGTCGGTGCTGGCCAGGATCGCCCCCCAGTGACCAACCGCCCAGCCATGCTGCGCGTCGGCGAAGCTGACTCCGGTCAGCGGTGTGGATACTGGCACCGCGCGGGCCTGGCGAAAGCTCTGGCCCAGGTCATCGGACAGCAGCACCACGCCATGGTCGCCCACGGCCACCATGCGCTCGCCCGCCCACACGGCATCGAGCATGGTCGCCGCACTGGCATGGCTCACCGGCAGGGCTCGCTCGGCGCGCAGCGGCTGCGCTTGCAGGATGGTGATAGGCAGCGCTGCGGCGAGCAGCGCGCTCAGTATGAAAAACGCGTATCGCATCTGCTCTCTCCTCAATGCGCCAGGGCGCCGATCATGCGCACCGGGCGCTTGCGCGGGAACACCCGCTCCAGCCAGACGGCAAAGGCCGGCAGCACGGTCATGGCCATAACCATGTTGACCATGAACATGAAGGCCAGCAGCTTGCCCATGTCGGCCTGGAACTTGAGCTCGGAAAACGCCCAGGTGGCCACACCGATGGCCAGGGTGATGGCAGTGAAAATGGTCGCCACGCCGACCTCGAGCAGCGCGTGCTCGACGGCCTTGACGATCGGCTGGCCATTGGCCTGGTGCAGTTGCAGGCGGTTGTAGATGTAGAAGGCGTAATCCACACCGATGCCCACCGCCAGCACCATCACCGGCAGGGTGGCGATGGTCAGGCCGATCTGCAGCTCCTTCATGAACCAGTAGCCGATGAAGGTGCCGATGGTCAGCGGCAGACAGCACACCAGCACGGCGCGCAGGTCTCGGTAGACGGCGAACACCAGCAGGGCGATGGCGGCGTAGACGTACAGCAGCATCGGCATCTCGCTCTTCTCCACCTCCTCGTTGATGGCCGCCAGTACCCCGGCATTGCCCGAGGCCAGGCGTACCGAGACGCCCGCCATAGGGAACTCGGCGCGAAACGCCTTGGCCGCCTCGAGCACACGGTTGATGGTGGTCGCCTTATGGTCGGCCAGATACAGGTGCACGGCGGTCATGCTGCAGTCGCCGCGCATGATCCCGGAGAGACGCGCCACCTCGGTGACCAGCGAGGAGTAGTTCATGGCGTCGATGGGCACCGCGCTCATCTTCGGGTTGCCCTCGTTGTAGCCCTCGTTGAACTGGCGCATCGCGCTGGAGAAGGAGGCCACCGAGAGCACCCCGGGCACCCCCTGCATGGCCCAGACGAAACGATCCTGGTACTGCCCCAGGGCCACGTTCTCGCAGGCGCCATTGACCTCGCCGGATCCGTCCGGCTGGACCTCGAAGACCACGCTGAGCCAGTCCAGGCCGATGTCGTAGCTGCCGGCGATGGACACTGCGTCGCGATTGAAACGGGCGTCCTCACGCAGCTCCGGCGCACCGGCCTGCAGCGTACCGACGACCCGGTCGTGGCTCTGCCAGACAGCCACAACGAACACCAGCAGAGCGACACCGAGCACCAGCTGGGCGTTGCGCCATTCGGCCAGGCGCGCCAGGCCGTGCAGCCAACGCGCACGGCGCTCGCGGGAGACTTCCTCGGCAGCAGCGTAGCTGCCGTCGACCTTGAGCATCGAGGCCACCAGTGGCAGCATCACCAGGTTGGTGATGATCTTGAAGGCCACGCCAAGCGAGGCAGTGATGGCCAGCTCGCGCACCATCGGAATCGGGATCAGCAGCAGCGTGACGAAGGACACCAAGGCCGTCACCAGCGCCAGGGTGCCCGGAATCAGCAGGCCGCTGAAGCTGGAACGAGCCGCCTGCTCGGCGCTCTTACCACAGGCGATCTCCCGCACGATGTAGTTGATCTGCTGCACGCCGTGGGACACGCCAATGGCGAACACCAAAAAGGGCACCAGCACAGCCAGCGGATCGAGGCCGTAGCCGAGCAGGCGCAGGCTGCCGAACTGCCAGACCAGCGAGGTCAGCGAGCAGCCCAGCGCCAGCAGGGTGAAGCGCACGGAATGGCAGTACCAGTAGACCGCCGCAGCGGTCAGCAGTAGCGCCAGCAGGCAGAACTCCAGAACCGCGGTGGCGCCGTCGGCAATATCGCCGATCTGCTTGGCGAAGCCGATGATCTGGATCTCGAACGCCTCGTCCTCGAACTGGGCGCGGATCTGCTGCTCTAGCACTTGGTTGTAGGCCACATAGTCCAGCTGCTGGCCGTTCTCGTCGAGTTCGTTGAGTTCGGCGGTGATCATCGCGCTGCTCTGATCACGCGCCACCAGCGTGCCGGTAAAGCCGCCCTGGGCGGTGGAGCTGGCGATTCTGTCGACTATCCCCTGGTCGAGACGCTCGGGCGTCACAGTGCCGGGGATCAAGGGGTCTGCACGAAAGCCTTCCTCGGTAATCTCGTTGACGAAGGAGTTGGGCGTCCACAGTGACTGCACGCTGCTGCGCGATATCCCGGGCAGGAAAGTCACAGCCTGGGTCACCTCGTACAGCCGCTTGAGCCCGGCTACATTCCAGATTGAGCCATCGCGGGCCTTGACCACGATGGTCAGGCGGTTCGCCCCGATAAGGTCGCTGCGGTAGGCCTGGAAGGTCTCGACGTACTCGTGGCCAAGGGGCAGCTGCTTCTCGAAGCCGGCATCCATGCGCAGCTGTACGGCGAACCAGGACATACCCAGGGTGAACAGGGCAAGCATCGCCAGCACCAGGCGGCGCCGACGGAACAGCCAGTCCTCCAGGCGTGGCAGCACGCCACGCCCCCTTTCGTCGGACTTATCTACAACAGGAGTATTCACAGCGTGCCTCACATCGAGTGCGAAACGGACAAGCCCACGTAATCGCGATCACGCAGCGGCTGGTCGTAAGGGGTGTCGGCGTCGTTGAACTTGGCGTAGTTCAGGCTGACCTGCCAGTTACCCGGGTTGCGCACGAAGTTCAGGTACAGGTTCATCGCGCTGGCATCACGGGTGTAGGTCGAGTTCACCGAAGGCGTGCGTCCGTTGCCGAGCGCCTGCTGATAGTAGATACCGGGGGTCACGGTCCAGCCGGGGATCAGTGTGCTGTCATAGGTCAGGCTGAAGTCCAGGTGAATGCCCGAGGAGGTCGCATCGCCACGCGACTTGGGCGGGAACTGCGACATGTCCTCGACCCAGCTGTTGGCGCCCGGTGCGAGCAGCTCGCCGTCGTAACTGTCGTGCAGTCCCGGATACTTCACCAGCACCAGCTCCGTCAGCAAGGTCCCGGTGCTGGCCCCGGTGAACTCGAGAAAGTCCGGAGAGTTGGCGTTGGTCAGGCTGTAGATGCCGGTCAGGTGCCACTGGAACTTCTTGGTGTCTTTCCAGCACTCCCCGTCCCGCCCCGAGCAAGGCGCTGGGCCGAATGCGAAGCCCGGCAACGGGTTGAGCGGCACCGCTTCCTTGGGGCGGTAGGACAGCTCAGTGCCCACGGCCCAGTCGCCGACCGGCAGGTTGGCGCTGATGCCGTAAAGCATGCGGTCCTCCGGGTAGATCCAAGTGGGTGCGAAGCTGGCCTGGTCGTAGCGCTGCTGCGGCAGCTTGTCGTGATAACGCATCACGTAGAAACCGTAGTTGACGTCACTGTCCTCCGGCTGCCAGCGTACCGAGAGGCCCCACTGGCCACTGTCACGGGCGTCTTTGTCGTCGAAGCCGTACTCCTGCATGCCCTCGCCGATCACGTTGTAGGTCGACCAGTAGCTGCCCACCGGCGGCAACTCGCTCTTATTCCAGGCAAACTGATAGTAGAGCTCGACGTTCACACCATAGCCCAGGCCGCTGGCGACGCTGAGCATCGGTGCCGGCAGCAAGGCCTCCTTGAGCTGCACCCCTGGGTTCGATAGCGCCTGGATATCGTAAGCGTTGGTAGCGTTGATGCCGCCCACCGCGAACAGACTCTCGCCCCAGTTGATCACCTGGTTGCCCAGGCGCGCCCGCGCCCGGTGCTCCCCCACGTCGAAGCCCTTGCTCACCCACAGGTCGAGCAAGCGCGCCTTGAACTTCAGATCGTCACGCGCGTCATCGGTCAGCCCATCGCTGCCGATATCCGAGCCCATGGCCTGCCAGAACTGGGTTTCGGCACCCAGCGCCCCGGTGGTATGAGTGGCGGCGAAGTCGCGCTTCCAGCTGCCGCGCGCCATGAACGTAAAGTCCTCGGGGAACTTCAGCAGCAGCTCGTGAACGCCCTTGAGGTAGTGGGTGAACAGGTCGCCCTTGTCATAGTTGAGGTTGCCCTGATCGCCAATACCGGAAACGGTCGAATCCAGACAGGCAGGGGCGCCGCTGCCAGCAGCACCGGCGTTGACCAGATCGCAGCCCTGCGACTGGGTGCGCACGCCCATGCCCCAGCCGATGGTGGAATCGAACGAGCCACGGACATTCTCTGTCTCGAAGGTGAAGCCCATGGCCAGAGGCGTTGTGCAGGCAATGACCAGCCCCGATGCTTTAGCAATTATTTTATTCATATCGGATCCCAAGAGTCGCGATTAGCGTTCGCTGATGGCGCGCAGGTTGTCGGAGGTGTAGAAACCGCGCTTATGCCGCGGATTGCCTTCGCTCTCGGTCAGCCAGCGGAGATCCTTGCTGGCGCCGATGGTGCTCAAGTCGAAGAGGTAACGGCCGTCCGCCAGGTTGTACTGCACCAAAGCCTGCGTATCGCAAGCACCGGTCTCGTACACAGGAATCGTGAAGCCTTCGCGCACCTTCCAGATCTGCCCTTGCTTGTCGTAGTCGACGGCCATCACGGCGTTCCAGCTGTCTTCATCGATGTAGAACAGACGCTTCGGCGCCTGGTGGCGCATGCCCTGGCGGACATTGGCCTCGACGACCCACACTCGATGCAGTTCATAGCGGCGCGACTCGGGCGCGATCGAATCGTCCTGGGCAACCTCTTCGACCTTGGCGGACGTGTCGTAGGCGCCAAAAGCGTTGTAGGACACGATCAACTCCTGCTTGCCGACCAGTTTCCAGTCGAAGCGATCCAGGGGACCGAAGAAGATGTTCGCTTCATCGACGCTGTACTGGTTATCCATACCGATCTGCGGCGTGTCATAGGAGTAAGCGGGCATGCGCCTTACGCGCCGCTGGCCGGGAAAGTAATAGAAAGTAGTTGCCTGCTCACCAGCCACAGCGCTCTGCACGGCAGCCTGACCCGCCAGGGCAGCCGGCTCCAGGAAAGAAAAGTAGGTGGCGTTTTCTATCCGGCCGACGGAAGAGAACAGCGCACTCCCCTTCTCCCCCCAAGGGGTAAAGAAGGACACATCATTCGAAGCACGCAGCCAATCCCCTCCCGCCTTACGTGGGGAGATCCCGGCGATGGACTTGGGAATGTCGAGGCCGACGCCACGGTAGCGCATCTTCATGTTCCACATGACCTCGGCGCCGGTCGTAGGCATCGGGAACGGAACGCCAGGAACATAGGCTTCCTTCAGCGCAAGACCATCACTATCGAGGGTAGCGAAGCCGACGTTTTTCCTGGTGTTCTCGGCAACGAAGTCCGGCACGCCGCAGCTGCGACGGGTGGGGTACACATTCATTCGATAGCCCGGGATCTTCTTGAACAGCTCAAGCTGGCCCGGCGACAGCTTGCTCGCGTGCTGCGAGACATTACTCGCGTCGATACTGTAGAGCGGCTTGTCGTCCTTGAACTTCCAGTGCTGGCCACGCACCTCACCGTAAGTCCAGTCACCACCCTGAGGGCCGGGCTGCGTCCAGGCCGGAATCACCCCATCAGCACTTGCCGCTACCTCCCCTCCCAGCGGCGTCAATGCCGTCCCCAGCAAAGCAGGATCCTGCTTCGCAGCCTGAACAGAACCCATTGCAGTCGACGCTACAACGGCCACGAGCAGATGCCTGACGCCACGGCGGTTAACAACGCCGACTTCTGGGCGCTCAATCACTTCTTTCATTGGGGTGTCCTCACGGGGCTTTGACTGGCGGCACTACCTTCCCGACAGGGAAATCGGCTTGCGCCTAGATTACTAATCAAATGACATAGTCATTTGAACAAGTCCTTTGACAAGAAAAAGCAATCCACATGCCAAACCCTAAAGCCCAGTTAAAATCATTATTTATCAGTAGCTTATAGATACCAGTGAGGAGTCATGCGGTAGCCTCTTGTCCTCGACTGCACCAGCATGTAGCAGTACGCCGCACCATTTTGAGAATTATTGGAACACCTGTTACGAAGATATACGGGCGTAAAAGGGTACGAGCGACTGTCATTCGCAGAACCCGCTCGTGAGCTACGGATACTCGAAGCAATCCCACGCAGCGACCGCATGGCGGCAAAGAGAGTCCCCGCCGGGGGAGATTCATAGGCGCGATTGAGCCGCGAAGTAAGTGGCAGAGGCTGTAGGCGTTGTGACTGCCTGGAGAGATCCGGGAGCTAAGCTCGGCTCCTTCCACATATCCGCGCGCAGCTGCTGCCACGCTGACGTGCAGAACGCATCACCGGCCTCATCGGTAGCAGGAGCCAGGCCAGATTCGGAAGGACGCCAGAGAATTGGTTGATCCCGGCCACGACGCTCAGACCAGGGAAATGTGAACAGCGCACAACTCTTCTGCCCGCACGAAGACTCATGCCGAGCCGGCGAGATCTGGTGACCGTGTCATCTGCGGCGGCTTGTGGAATGGACCCAGGATCGGGGCGGCTCTCAAGCCGCCCCAACGGAGGCTTTACGGCGCGCGGTAGATCAATGCGTAGAACACCGGCAGCACGACCATGGTAAGAACGGTGGCGAACAGAAGCCCGCCGATGATGGTGATGGCCATGGAGACGAAGAAGGCGTCGAACACCAGCGGGATCATGCCTAGCGCCGTGGTCAGCGCGGCCATGGCCACCGGGCGCAGGCGGCTCGCCCCAGCATCGACTATCGCCGGCAGCAGCGCCTTGCCCTCCTCGCACTCCAGATCGATCTGCTCGATCAGCACGATGGCGTTCTTGATCAGCATGCCGATCAGGCTGAGGAAGCCGAGCAAGGCCATAAAGCCGAAGGGCTGTCCGCTGACCAGCAGGCCGGCGGTTACCCCGATCAAGGCCAGCGGCACGCAGAGCCAGATCACCAACGGCTGTCGCAGCGTGTTGAACAGCATGATGGTGATCAGGACCATGACCACGATGAACACCGGGATGCTCGCGGCCAGCCCGGCCTGGGCCTTGCCGGCGTCCTCGTACTCGCCGCCCCACTCCAGGCTGTAGCCGGGCGGCAGCGGCAAGGCCTCGACCTGCGGGCGCAGCCGCGCAAACAGCTCGCTAGCATTACCTTGCCTGGGGTCGGCGTAGACGGTGAGCGTACGCTTGCGGTCTCGACGGTGGATCATCTCGTCCTCGAACACGGTATCGAACGAACGCACCACCTGCTGTAGCGGGATCATCTTCTGCGCCACCGGGCTCCATATCTGCAGATTGGCCAGGTCGTCGATGGCGTTACGTGCTGCGTCATCGACGCGCACTATAATCGGCAGCAGTAGATCAGCCTCGCGATGAACGCCCGCGGTCACGCCCTGGAAGCCCTCGCGAATCGCCGCTGCCACCATGGCACGGGTGATGCCATTGACGTTGGCCTGTTCGTCGGCCAGGGTCGCTCGTACCAGCTTTACACGTTGCCGCCAGTCGGTACGCACCGCCTTGGCATCGGGATCACTCTGGTAGATCTGCTGCACCTGATCGCCAAGCCGGCGCAATTCATCCGGGTCAGGACCGCTCAGGCGGGCCTGGATCTTGCCGCTCACCCCGGTGCCCAGCTCGAACGGCGAGGCATAACTCAGTGCATCCGGGAAACGGCTGGCGAGTTCGTCTTCGACCTTCGCCATCAGTTGGGGGATCAGACGGTAGTCGTCCACACCAACCAGAAACTGTGCATAGGCCGGGTTGGGCTGTTGTGGCTGGTAGGTAAGCAGGAAACGCAGCGAGCCTTCGCCGAGGGTGGTGGTGACGTGCGTCACGCCCCCCTGCTCCAGCAGAAAGCGCTCGATCTCTTCGGCATCGGCGCGCGTAGCATCTATGTGAGCGCCCTGGGGTAACCAGTAATCCACCATAAACTGGGGTCGGGTCGAGCTGGGGAAGAAGCTCTGCTCGACCATGCTGAAGCCCCACAGGGCGACGGCGAACAGGCCGGCCACGCTGGCAGTACTCAAGTAGCGGCGACGGATGCAGATACGCAGCAACTCCTTGTAACGCCGATAGAAACCACCGCCGTAAGGGTCTGCAGTCGCCTGGTCGGGCGCCGGAGCCTTAAGAAACATCACGCACAGCAGCGGCGTCACCGTCACCGCGGTCACCCAGCTCAGCAACAGCGAAACCATTACCACCTGAAACAGCGAGCGGCAGTACTCGCCGGTCTCGTCGTTCGAAGTGCCGATCGCCGCAAAGGCCAGAATGGCGATCAGGGTGGCGCCGAGCAGCGGCCAAGCCGACTGTTTGACGACGATTGAGGCGGCCTGCTCGGCACGCTCGCCGCGCTGTAGACGGACGAGCACGCCGTCGACCACGACGATAGCGTTGTCCACCAGCATACCCAGGGCGATGATCAAGGCCCCCAGAGAGATGCGCTCGAGTGCCACGCCCATGGGATCTAGAAAAAGGAAGGATCCCGCTATGGTCAACAGCAGAACGAAGCCAATCAGCAGCCCGCTGCGCAGGCCCATGAACAGCAGCAGCACCGCCACGACGATGGCCACGGCCTGTAGCAGACTCTCGACGAAACCCGAGATTGCTGTGGTGACGGACTCCGACTGCTGGGAGACGATGCCGAACTCCATGCCGACCGGACGCTGCCCCTCCAGCTCGGCCATGCGTGCCTGCAGCGCCTCGCCCATGGTCACCACGTTGCCACCGGAAACGGTAGAAATGCCCAGGCCGATACCGGCCCGGCCGTCAAAGCGGATCTCGGCGGCGGTAGGTTCTACATAACCGCGCCGGATCCGTGCGAGATCACCAAGCTGGAACTGCCGTCCGTCGCCACCATGAATCAGCAAGGCCTGAAAGTCGCCGATCGAACTGAGGCCACCCGAAGGCGCCAGAGTGACGAAAGCTTTCCCTACCCGCGCTCGCCCGGCATCCGTCGCCAAGCCTTTCTGGCGTAGCTCCTCGATGATGGACGCGGGCGCGATACCCAATTGCGACAGGCGGTCACTATTGAATTCGACAAATATGGCTTCCTGGCGCTCGCCGAAAGTGGTGATCTTGCCAACATCTCGTACCAGCAGCAGCTCACGACGTAGCTGATCGACATAGTTCTTGAGTTCGGCGTAGCTATAGCCGTCGCCGGTGACCACCAGGAACGCGCTATAGACGTCTCCATAGTCGTCAAGCACGATCGACGGCCCAGCACCCGGCGGCAGCTCGCGCTGCACGTCGTCGACCTTGCGCCGCAATTCGTCCCAGACCTGGGGCAGACTTTCGCGGTCGTAGTTGTCCTTGACGGTAACGGTCAGGGTCGACAGGCCCCGCTCGGACTTCGAGCTCACGCGCTCCAGTTGGCCGAGCTGTTGCACGGCCTTCTCCAGGCGGTCGCTGACCTCCTGCTCCACCTCCAGGGCTGAGGCGCCCGCATAAGGCGTGACGACAAGTGCCTCCTTGATAGTGAATTCCGGATCCTCCAGACGGCTCATGTCCTGATAGGTCCACAACCCTGCAACGAGCATCGCTGCAGTGAGCACCAGGGTGACCAGGCGTTTCTTGATGGCAATGGCGGCGATATCCATCGACTCAATTCTCCAAGACGTGCACGGGGAAGCCGTCGCTGAGCGTATGCACGCCCGATACCGCAATGCGATCACCCACCTGCAAGCCGGAGGTCACGAGCACGCTGTCGCCGCTCAGTTCTCCCAGGGTCACGGGGCTACGCTGCACCGTGCCGCTCTGCGCATCGAAACGCCAGACCTGAGGACTATTGTCGGGAGCGGCGAATACCGCATCGGCGGGAATGTACAAGCCAACTGCGGCATCCCCTGCTGGCAGATCGTAGGCGACGTGTCCAGTCATCCCGGGGCTAACGCTAAAGCCAGGCGGCGGCTCGAAGCCGACGGTAACGCGGAAGGTGCGCGTCACCGGGTCGGCCATGCTGGCGAAGGCAGTGATTTTTGCCGCAATCGGTTGTTCGGGCAGCGAGCTCAACACCACGCGGATCTGCGAATTGAGGTCCTCGATGTGTGCCGCCGAGTCGACCTGCGGCGAGCGAGCCCAGAGCACCTCGGGAACTTGAACGCGCATTTCCATGCCACCCTCGCTTTGCAGTATCAGCACCGGCTGCTTGGCCTGCACATTGGCGTAGTCCTCCACCAGTTTGCGCGCTACACGTCCGGCGAAGGGCGCACGCAGCACCGTGTCCTCAATAGCCTTGTTGGCCTGACGCAGGCTGGCATTGGCAACCGCCAAGTTGCGGCGGGTACGATCGACCTCCTGCGCCGCGACGGCCCTGGCCTTGAACGCCGCCTCGTATCGATTGAACTCCAGCTGAGCGGCGTTGCGTTCAGCCGTCGCCCTGTCCCTTTCGGCCTCATAGTCACGAGAGTCGAGTCGTGCCAGCACAGTACCGGCCCCAACTAGCTGCCCCTCGGTGACCGGAAGGTCGATGATTCGCCCGGGGACTTCGAACGCCATGTCCGATTGCTTGACCGCCGAGACGCTGCCGGGAAACCGCAGCGTTCGAACAGCCTCAGCTTGCCCTAGCGTGAACAGTTTTACCGGTCGCGACACCGGTTGGGCCGCTTCCTGCTGCGGGTCGTTGCAGGCAGTAAGTGCCAAGACTATGGCCAGGCACAACGTGGCCGACCGGATGATTCGATTGTTCAGCTTCATGTTCGTCCCCTTCGACGATTCAATGTAAGAAGACTAGTCCCGGCTTAGCTGCTGCACGCCCGATGACCACCCTCGGTCGCCAGCAAGTTATAGCTCATGAAGGCACCGACATCGCTGGTCAGAAGGGACGGCCCCGACCAGCGCATCGGCGCCACAGCGCGGACATAGCTGTAGTCCTGATCTCGGTTGAAGAAGGCCTGGTTCATACCGGATTTGAAGTCGCCCGGGCCCGTGGCGTTGACCCGGATACTGACTCGCGCCAGCGAGTTGCTCAGTAGCACCACGTGACAGACAAGGCAGAGGTTCTGGACGTAATCAGGACTCATGGAAAACCTCGGACAGCAGTGAAACACCTCGCCCTTGAAGCTCAGCGTATCTACTGGCTCGGGATGGCTAGGCCGATTGGCGTAATGGGGCTCCAACTGGCATGACCAAGAGAGGCCGGATGCCACGCATAGGGAGCAAATTTTTCAGCGCACGCGCTGCGAAAGCCTCTGGCTTGTCCCAGCTTTCAAAACCGAGACTTGCTCGATTCGCGTGCTACAGACGGAGGCAGCATTTGGCCCGCCAACAAGGTCGGAAGAAGTCTCCGAAGCTGCCGAACGGATACGCCGGCTGCGGCTGTTTGACGGTAACGATCCTGAGCGAGAACAAGATGGAGGTAGATACCTACAGGGCCGAGCTCATACAGGCGCAGAAAATCGACGCACGGCAAACCTCCATCATTCGGCCGCAGCCAAATGCAGTGTCTTTTATTCTTGGAAGATAGAATTCTGCGCGCCCCCCAGGTCTGGCGCTTTGCATATCACGCCATAAAATATCCAAATAATGTCACCTACCAGCCGCCTAAGCTGTTCTGGAAAATTCGTCGAACGTCCACGGGAGCACGACAATGGACACTCACCGGCCAGCGGTCTTATTCAATCGAACGTTCGAGCATTCGCGATGAATACCTTTGTAAATGGCATCGCTCTGTTAGGCTTCGAAGACTTCGCGCTCGACCAAGGCCTGAATCCATCCGCTGTACTGACCGAGATCGGACTACCCGTCGACGCCAGACTTAGTGTGATAGGGGGCGCCCAATTCAACTCCTTGCTCGAGCTTTGCGCACAGCGATCAGCCGCCCCACTGTTCGGCCTGCAATTTGGTTTACGGCAGGGGGCTCAGGCACTGGGCAATCTGCTGTACCCGATTCAGAATGCCGGTTCGGTGGGCGAAGCACTGCAGGCGCTACAGCGCTACTTTCACGTTCACAGCAACGGCGCCGAGCTGCGCCTCGAGCGCCACGGCAGGTACGCTCGGCTGGTGTATGAAGTGACGGATGGCGGTGCCTATTCAGTCCGCCAGACCGTAGAGCTGGCCATAGGGATAAGTGCCCATTTGCTGCGCAGCCTGCTACAGCACGCCTGGAAGCCGCGAGGCCTGCTGCTTAGACACGCCCCCGGCGCCGAGCTAAGCGCATACCGCCACCTGCTGGGCATTACGCCCCGCTTCGACAGCCCGGACAATGCCTGGGTGTTCGACGAGGCGCTGCTGGATATTTCGCTTAGCACTGCAGACGAGCGGCTCTGCCAGCTGGCCAGGGAGCATCTCGATGTACTGGCACGAATTACCCTGCGGGAATTGCCCGATTACGTGCAGAAGCTTCTTCGCACTTGGCTGCCCGCTGGCCAGGTCACCATCGAGCGGGTCGCCGAGCATCTGCAGGTCAGCCCACGCACCCTGCAGCGCTATCTGCAGACAGAGGACACGAGCTTTCAGGCCTTGCTGGACGACACGCGACAGGCCCTGGCGACGCGCTACCTGCGTGACTCATCGCTGAACCTGACTCAGTTGGCCGCGCTTCTGGGCTATGCAGATCTCAGCACCTTCTCACGCGCCTTCAGGCGCTGGAACGGCATCAGCCCACAACAGTGGCAGCGCTCATTGCTATCCGTGCCAGCCGCCGACTCGTCCACCTAAGGGGCGTATAACCATGTCCGTTAATCCCTTCGTCCGCGCGCTAGGACTTATTGGCTTTGCCGAGTTCGCCATAATGCAGGGGCTCAATCCAGTGCAGATGCTGCGACTTGCAGAACTGCCCCAAGACAGCCTGCAGCACCCCGAAGGCATCTTTGCCTTCCGTCGCTACTGCGCGCTCCTGGATATCTGTCAACGCCATTCAGGCAACCCTTTATTCGGCCTGCAGTTCGGGGGCTTTCAGGGGCTCGATGTATTTGGCGAGCTGCTCTATCTGATTCGCAACGCGCGTACGGTAGGTGACGCCCTCGGCGAGTTGCGCGGCAACTACGCGCTGTACGATGGCGCGGCAGATATAGGTCTCGACAGCGACGGAGACACTACAATCCTCAGCTACCGGGTCGGAGAACTAGACTGCGGATTTCGGAGCACCGTGACCGGCCGTTTCGGTTGATCGTGACCGGTCATTTCGCTAACGCGTGACCGCTCATTTCGGTAGCAACGTGACCGATTTTCCGCCTGTTCCGAAACAGGTGGTCACGGCTTACCGAAATCGCCGGTCACGACTTAGCGAAAGCCTTCCCCTTCGTTGCGCATGACCTGATGCGCCGCCATCCTCGACCGATTTCGGGAGAGGAAGATGGCGGCGCCGCGAGTAGCCATGCGAAACATCAAAGAATGTCTGCGCCTCAAGTTTGAGGCCGGCTTGTCCCACGAGAAGATTGCCCGTGCCTTGCAGCTGTCCAAGGGCGTGGTTAGCAAGTACATCGCGGCGGCGCGGGTGGCCGGGCTGGACTGGCCGGCGCTGGTGGCCATGGACGAGGCCGCGCTGGCGGCCGCCTTGTTTGCACCGACGTCGACGAACAAGCCGCGCGGTGAGCGAGTGCTGCCCGATGTGCTGAGCATCCACCGCGAGTTGCGACGCAAGGGCGTGACCTTGCAGCTGCTGTGGGAGGAATATCTCGCCGCGCATGCGGGCCAGCCGACCTACCGCTACACCCAGTTCGTCGAGCACTACCGGCGCTACGCCCAGACGCTCAAACGTTCGATGCGTCAGCTGCACCGTGCGGGCGAGAAGCTATTCATCGACTATGCCGGGCCGACGCTGCCGGTGGTCGACCCGGCCACCGGCGAAGTGCGCCGGGCGCACATCTTCGTCGCCGCCCTGGGCGCCTCGAATTACACCTATGCCTGCGCGACGCCAGGCGAAACCCAGGTGGACTGGCTGACCTCGCTGGGCCAGGCTCTGACCTACTTTGGCGGCGTGCCGGAAATGGTTGTGCCGGACAATCCGCGCGCCCTGGTCGCCCAGCCGGATCGCTACGAGCCGGGCCTGAACCGGGCCACGCTGGAGTGCGCGCGTCATTACCAGACGGTGATCCTGCCGGCACGGCCACGCAAGCCTCAGGACAAGGCCAAGGCCGAGGTGGCGGTGCAGGTGGTCGAGCGCTGGATCATGGCGCGGCTGCGCCATCGGCAGTTCTTCAGCCTGCATGCGCTCAATCAGGCCATCGCCGAGCTGCTGGAGGATCTGAATCGGCGCCCGTTCAAGCGGCTCGATGGCTGCCGGCGCGACTGGTTCGAGCGCCTGGATCGCCCGGCCTTGCGAGCGCTGCCGGTGCATCCCTACGAGGTCGCCACCTTCAAGCGCTGCAAGGTCAGCATCGACTACCACATCGAGGTCAATGGCAGCTTCTACAGCGTGCCCTCCGCCCTGGCCCGGCAGAACGTGGACGTGCGACTGACGGCACACACCCTGGAAGTGCTGCATGGCAACCGGCGGGTGGCCAGCCACCTGCTGCTGGGGCGACGCGGCGCTTACAGTACCCAGCGCGAGCACATGCCCGCGGCGCACCAGGCGCATCGCGAATGGACGCCACAACGCCTGCTCGACTGGGGCGCGCGGATCGGCCCCTACACGCGCCAACTGATCGATCACCAACTGACCCACAAGCCGCACCCGGAGATGGGCTACCGCGCCTGCCTCGGCCTGCTCTCGCTGGCCCGGCGCTATGGCAATGCACGCCTGGAAGCCGCTGCCGAACGTGCCGTACACCTGCGCGCCTTCACCGGGCGCAGCGTGCGCAACCTGCTCCAGCAAGGCCTGGATCAACAGCCGCTGCCCCAGCGTGCCGCCGAAACGACCTTACCCGGCGACCACGAGAACGTCCGTGGCGCCGACTACTACCAACCCCCGCAACAGGAGCTGTTCGATGATGCCGCAACACACCCTGAATCAACTGCACCAGCTACGCCTGGACGGCATGGCCCGCGCCCTGGAAGAGCAATGGACGCTGCCGGCCAGCCACAGCCTGAGTTTCGATGAGCGCCTCGGCCTGCTGCTCGACCGTGAACTGGCCTGGCGTGACAACCAGCGCCTGGTACGGCTGCGCAAGAAGGCCAAGCTCAAGTACGCCAACGCCTGCCTGGAAGATCTCGACCGCCGCTCCGGTCGCGCCCTGGACGAGCGTCTGATCGCCACCCTGGCCAGTGGCGACTGGATCCGCCAGCAGCACAACCTGCTGCTGACCGGCCCGACCGGTGCCGGCAAAACCTGGCTGGCCTGCGCCCTGGGCAACCAGGCCTGCCGCCAGGGCTATAGCACCCTGTACCTGCGCACCCCGCGCCTGCTGGAACAACTGCGCATCGCTCATGGCGACGGCAGCTTCGGCCGTACCCTGCAACAGCTGGCAAAGGTCGACGTCCTGGTGCTGGACGACTGGGCGCTAGCCCCGCTGGAGGAAGGAGCCCGGCATGACCTGCTGGAGGTGATCGACGACCGCGCTGGCAGCCGCTCCACCATCCTGACGAGCCAACTGCCCATCGAGCACTGGCACGGCTGGATCAACGACCCGACCCTGGCCGATGCCATCCTCGACCGCCTGGTGCACAACGCCTACCGGCTGACGATGAAAGGCGAGTCGCTGCGCCGAAAAAAAGCCGAGGAACAAGCCGCATCGTGACCGATGCGATTACAATCCAGAACCCGCGCAACCGGGGTGGAAGCACCGGTCACGTATTAGCGAAACGCTCGGTCACGTTCACCGAAATCCGCACTAGACCTGCCGGGCCTGGCGCAAGTCGAGGAATTGGTCTGCTCCGTGGGGGTGCAATTACTGCGTGCCCTTCTAGGCGATACCTGGCGCCCTTCGGCCGTCCTACTGCGGCACCGTGCGCTTGGTGATGAGGCAAGCTATCGGAGGGTACTCGGCTCCCAACCCCGCTTCTCGGCCCATTGCTGCGGCATCGAACTGGCGACCTCCGCGCTTTCAAAGCCGCTGAGTACCGCCGATAACGGACTGCACCAGTTGATCGTTGAACACATGCAGAAGATGGAGCGCCTATCTGCCGACGACCTGCCTGGCTACGTCCGGCAACTGCTCCGCCACCTTCTACCCAGCGGCCGCGCCACCGTTGAGAAGGTCGCCGACAGCATGGCACTCAACAGCCGTACCCTGCAGCGTCGCCTGAGTCAGGAAGGCACATCCTTCCAACGGCTGCTCGATGAAACGCGCCAGGACCTGGCCAGCCGTTACCTCGCAGACCCGTTCATTAGCATGATGCAAATATCGGGGCTGCTGGGTTACTCCAATCAGAGCGGGTTCTGTCGGGCGTTCAGTCGCTGGTTTCAAATCACACCATTGGAATGGCAAAAGCAACATTGTTCCAATCGGCAGCCCCGCCTGCTGCGCGCCTCCCGCTTGAACGCACTGCATAGGCGAATCGAAAGCAAGAGCTTATAGGTGCTCGGCCTTCTAGGACTCTATAGCGCGAATATTTCGGTAGCGGCCGTCTGCCAATCGTTTTGATAGGGCACAGGCTACAAGTGGCGACCAGCGTCGTTCCTTTCTCGTTGTTGGTGCAGGCCACATCTGCAGTTCTACTGCTCGCCAACAACGCCTCAGGGCGTTTTAGTCCGTACCGATAGAGCCTGCGCGCTGCGCTTGCTGACGGCGCCTGTGAGATCGGTGGAATGGCGGTCTTGCTGTTTCCTCTCACCCTATCACGGCGTTCTCGCCGTCAAGGGCTGCACGCGCTTCGCGCGCTTGCGGCGGGGCCGGCTATCGCCCCCTGACTGCTGCGCTGCGCCGTGCTGAGCCGGTTCCGGGCAATTCCGCCCGAGCAACTGGAGCATGATCATGTCGCAGCTTTCTCTCGCCTTTGACGCTTCCCTGATGATTCGCGACGAGCAAGGTCGTTATTTGCCTGCTACTGCGGAGCAGATCCTGAACGCTGCTCGCAGGGTGATCGATCAGAAGGTTCAGCGAGGTGCAGCCTTCACGTCTTCGGAGCTGGTCAAGGACTACCTGATCGCGAAGCTGGGTGGCTTTGAGCACGAGGTTTTCGCAGCGCTGTTTCTGGATGCCAAGCATCGCCTGATCCAGTACGTCGAGATGTTCCGCGGCACCATCGACAGTGCGTCTGTGTACCCGCGCGAGATAGTCAAGGAAGCGCTGCGCCTGAATGCAGCTGCTGTGATATTCGCGCACAACCATCCAAGCGGAATTCCAGAGCCAAGCCAAGCTGACAAGGTGCTCACACAACGTTTGAAAGAAGCCTTGGCGCTAGTAGATGTCCGCTCGCTGGATCACATCATCGTGGCAGGCCAACGCACCGTATCTTTCGCTGAGCTTGGGTTGCTATGAACCAAGGGGGCTGAGCCCCCTTTTTGCTGCGCCCTTTCAGGCATGCGCAGCGTGTTCAGCCGATTCCTCTTCCTTCGCTGCCAGCCCCACCGTCCAATGCCCACCGTTCTCTTGGATCAGGTGCAGCAGGTCGTAGGTTCTGATCATGTCGAGCAGACCAGAATGGCCATAAGCAGCACTCTCAAAGGCCGACTTTTTCAACAGAATCGACCTGAAGCTGCCAGTCGCGACGGGCAACAACCGGCCAGAAGCAGCCGTTCCTGCTCATGGATGCTTGAACGCTAGAATGGTGCGACGGGCAACATCAATGATCTCGGCCTTCGAGAATGGCTCCCCTATTAGAACCCCACGAAAGAACAAGGGGGATGAAGCCAGCTTGAGGAATTGGCGTGGATTCGTTGAGAGAGGCAGCTCGCCGCGCTCTATTGCACATTCAGCAGCAGAAATTGCTAAAGGCGGCGACTTCTCAAGCCAGACTGGATGATTGTCAGTGCTGACTGCACAAGAGCCTCGCGACTGACTGACTCCGACCGCAAGGCGTCATCCCGCAACGCCAACGTCAGCACGCCATTCATCATCGACCAGACTGCGTTTGCTGTGCTGTCAGGATCAATTTCTGGATCGATCCATTCCTCTGCAATCCCATCGCGAATGATCGCCGCCATGTGCGCGATCTGCTCCCGCGCCATCGCGCCAATGCGAGAAATAGCCTCAGGATCTTCTGGGGGGTTGGCCAGGATGCGGAACTGATGGGGCCGTTCCATTGCGAAGCTGACGTACGCATTGAAGATTCGCAGACCCCGCTCTTCAGGTGTCCCCTTACCGTCATACGCCTTATCGACGTAGGCACGGTTTTCCTCCATCGAGCGCTCGGCAATAGCGATGAGCAGCGCGGGCTTCCCACCCACCCGGTTGTAGACCGTTTGCAGGGACACGTCGGCCCGACGTGCAACCTCATCGGCTGATACAGCCGCCATCCCCCCCTCAATCAGCAAGGTCTCGGCGATCTCTACCAGGTTCTGGCGCATGTCAGCTGCGCGGCGTTGGGTGCGGGTCAAATTCACGGTCGTCATGGCGGTTGACGGTATCACACTCAATGGATAGAGTCATATCCAACGTTGTAATAGACTCCAACGTTTGAGTTAAAACAATTTCAATACACGACTCCAGGATCATGACCATGAACCGTCTCGATGTTGAGTTCCTGGCTGAGGGCAGCCGCTGTAAGGCTTGGCTCTATCTGCCGAAAACCAAGAAACCTGCTCCAGTCATCGTCATGGCTCATGGCCTGGGGAGCACGCGTGTGATGCGACTCGGTGCCTATGCCGAGCGCTTTAGAGACCTCGGCTATGCCTGTCTGGTTTTTGATTACCGGCATTTTGGTGATAGCGAGGGTGAACCGCGTCAGCTGCTGGATGTGAACAAGCAGTTGCAGGATTGGAAGGCTGCCATCGCCTTCGCACGGACGCGCACTGATGTGGATACAGACAAAGTCGTCCTCTGGGGCACATCCTTCAGTGGAGGTCATGTCATCGCGACTGCCGCCGATGATCAGAGAGTCGCTGCGGTGATCTCCCAGTGCCCCTTCACCGACGGCATGGCCTCCAGCATGGCTGTCCCGCCCCTGACCTCGATCAAGGTCACCATCCGCGCCCTGACAGACAAACTGGGTTCCTGGTTTGGTGCTGCGCCAGTAACGATTGCCCTGGCGGGCAAGCCTGGCTCAACCGCAATGATGTCGGCGGCAGACTGCGAACAGGGCTATCTCCAGCTGGTTCCTGATGCCGCAGCCAAGCAGTTCCCCAACTACGTCGCTGCCCGCATCGCACTGCAAATCCTTACCTACTTCCCTGGTCGGAAAACACCGCAGCTGAATTGCCCGACGCTTTTCTGCGTCTGTGAAACCGACACGGTAGCTCCAGCAAAAGCCACCCTTCGCCATGCCCGTCGTGCTCCCCGTGGCCAGATCAAGATCTACAAGGAGGGGCATTTCGATATCTATCTCGGCGACTCCTTCGAGAGAACCATCGGCGACCAAATCGACTTTCTCCAACGCACCGTTCCCCTGAACTGAGGATCCAATAATGGCTTTTTACAATCTTGATGGGCGCGTTATTGCGATCACCGGTTCGACAGGTGGGCTGGGCTCAGCCGTTTGCCAGGCACTGCTCGACAAAGGTGCCAAGCTCGCATTATTCGACATGGATGGTGCGGCGGTTGAGGCTCAAGCAACAGCCCTCGGCGCCAACACCCGCGCCTGGCAGGTGAATGTCTGCTCGATGGAAAGCATCGACACTGCAATGGAAGAAGCAGCAGCGCACTTTGGCGGCATCGATGTGGTGATTGCGAATGCCGGCATTACTGCATTCGAGCCCCTGGTGACGGGTGATCCCAAGGTCTTCGAGCGGGTGATCGACGTGAACCTACTCGGGGTATGGCGCACCTTCCGTGCCGCCGTAGGTCATGTGCAGAAGCGTCAGGGCTACCTGATGGCGATCTCGTCATTGGCTGCTTTCAGCCATTCACCGTTGCAGGCCTCGTATACCTCAAGCAAGGCCGGCGTATGGGCCATGTGCAACAGCATTCGCCTGGAGCTTCGCCACACGGGTGTCGGCGTCGGTAGCGTGCATCCCACGTTCTTCCATACACCGCTAATGGATCAGACCTTCAAGAGCGCTGCGGGCAGCAAGATCTGGAAAGGAAACAATTCAGGACTCTTCAAAATGGTGGCCCTGGAAGATGTGGTGAAGAGCATCGTGAAGGGCATCGAGAACCGCTCCGACATGATGTTCGTGCCCAAGGAAAACTCCTTCGTCGCACACCTGCCACGTCTGTTCCGCAAGATCCTTGAAGCGGTTGAGTTCAAGGACAGTGAAGTCGCAGCAATGGTCGAGGCCGCCAAGCCCGCTCCAGCCAAATAGAGCATTTCCTTAGCGGAGGCCCACTCCCAGTTCTACTACAACACGCAAGTGCCCTGGTACACCCTGGAAACCATTGCTGACCTGCAAGCTGGCCGGTATCTGGCGATGGGGATGAAGAACGAAGAGAAGCAGGCCTACGACTTCAGTTACACCGCCTCGGAAAGCGATTACACCCCAGCGGCATTACGCCTAGCGGGCGTGCGTTGAGTCGAACCAAGCCACAGCGGTGATTCTGTACAAGTAATGGAGTAAGAGAAGTGATCAACCCAGCCAACATGAGCGAGTCTCCAGCAAACATCCTGATCGAGGCCGAGGATTTTGATAGCTATGGGGGCTGGGTTCTCGACTCCCAATTCGAGACCGTCATGGGGTCGCCCTATCTGCTTGCCCACGGCCTGGGGCGCCCTGTTAGCGATGCCTCTACAACGATTAATCTTGAGCGCCAAGGTGCGTACCACGTCTGGGTGCGAGCGAAGGACTGGGTGCCATCGCATCATCCTGGGCGCTTCACCGTATCGATTAATGGAGTGGTTCTCGACACGGTATTTGGTGCGAATAGCGAGGATTGGTCGTGGCAGCCAGCGGGCAAGATTTCGCTGGAACCAGGCGCCACTACCGTGGTGCTTCATGATCTGACCGGCTTCGATGGCCGCTGCGATGCAATCTACCTGTCAACCGATGACGTAGCCCCACCCAATGAGGTGAATGCCACCAGCCAAGCCTGGCGTAAAGCACTACGCGGCCTGCCAGATAAGCCGCTCGATGCCGGCCATTACGATGTGGTTGTGGTCGGCGGAGGTATCTCGGGATGCGCTGCTGCGTTGACCGCTGCTCGTTTGGGGCAGAGCGTCGCTTTGATCCATGACCGTCCGGTGCTTGGTGGCAATGCCAGCAATGAAATCGGTCTGATGCCGAGAGGCTCACAGGGCGCTCTGCTCAACGAGCTGGCCCAGCGTTCAGCGAACGGTGATCTGGCTGCACTATCACTGCTGGAGGCTGAACCAACCGCCAAGGTTTTTCTCGGACACCGCATCATCAGCGTCGAAAAGCAGGACTCTAAAATCACTGCGGTTCAGGCGATTCAGGCACGTGGCGGCCACGAGCGCCGCATTACCGGCTCGGTGTTCATCGACGCCAGTGGCACGGCCATTATTGGCGTGCTTGCCGGTGCCGAAACGTTGTTCGGGCGGGAGGCTCGCGCTGAGTTCAACGAGCCTTATGCGCCGGAAGTGGGCGATGACATGCACCACGGCAATACGCTGTTCTTCCGCACTCGCATGGCAGAACACCCGGTTTCATTTCCCGAGGTGCCATGGGCAACCGAAGTATCCAAGGACTACGCCAACCTGAGCGGTCAATTACTGGAGGCCGGCGTCGAAAATGCTCCTGGGCCACAGGCAGGGGCCAATCCGAGCACACCTGAGTTCAGATTCGGCAGCAAAGCCGACGTGTTTCCTGCCACTCACTTCTGGGAATACGGCCAATGGCTCGACCCATACACCAATGGTGAGTTGATTCGCGACTACCTGATGCGTGCGCTCTACGGCACGTTCTCGAACGTCAAAAAACTCGAACCGGAAAACTATGCCAACCTGGAGTTCGAATGGATGGCCTTTGTCGCGGCGCAGGGCGAGTTCCGGCGCTATCGCGGCGACTATGTGCTGTCGGAAAATGACATCCGCAACCACACCAGTTTCCCCGATGCGTTGGTGCCCAACGATGGGGCCTTCTGCATCCACTGTGCGTGGGAGCCAGGCGAAGGTAAGTACGACTTCCGCCTAAAGGATTGGATCTGGGACATGCGCGACAAACAGGCCTATGGGATCCCATACCGCTGCCTGTACTCCGCCAACATCGACAACCTGCTGATGGCTGGTAAGCACATCAGCGTCACCCACGTCGCTGGCTCATCAACCAAAACCATGGGCAACGGATCGCAGCACGGCATTGCTACCGGTGCTGCTGCGTTCCTGTGCAACCAGCACAAATCATCGCCGCGCGGCCTCTATGAGAACCACCTCGGCGAACTGAAAGCGCTGGTCGACCAGTTGACCGCTTGCGATCACGAGCACCCACCCAAGTGATGCTACAAAGCACTCTAGGGTGTTTCAGGAGGTAGGCGTATCTGAACGTCTCCTTCTGGCCGGTTTCTGCCTGATGTGAATGCCCGCTAGCTAGATGTGCGGATGCACCGCTCATGGCCGATAGCGAGCACTTCTGGTAAGCGGTGCCGGCCATTTGCAGCTCTTCGAACAGCCTCGCGCACCTTGCCAATGATTGGGCAACTCGGTGCCGAGCGCGAGTAGTGTGAATCCACAAACTACTCGACAGCTGTCTCTGCGGCGGAGCCCTGTATACGCTCTTTCGGCTTCGACTGATTACGTCGTGCTTGTCCGCGCTGCCGCTTGGCCTGCTGCTTCGCATGCAGAGCCTGAGCCGCCGTCACCATGCCAACTGCCCGACCGCTCAAGTCCAGGCGCGGCGCATTCTCCGTCATGCTTGCCCAGTATCGACTTCCTCGACACCAGGTAGCGATACCCTGCTTGAGCTGTTCGCTGGATATTCCGAGCAACTCCAGATGTTGCTCGGCATCCTTGAGAATGCCCTCCTTTAGGGGAACCTTGGGGGCCGGGTTAACCGGAAAGGCCAATGGAAAATGCTTCTGCAGTCGCCAGATCGCTTCCACCGCAGGATCTTGCTCGCGAGGCTTCGTCTGCGGAGAAGGCTTCCGCACACGCTGCTTCGGACTATCCGTCTTTACCTGCACTTTTTCGGCTCGCAGGCGGTCGCGTAGCTCAGCTAGTTGTTCAAAACCCATCGTTCAGTTCGCAGCTTCATGGTTGATTCGTGGCGCAAGGTTATCTCATGCAGTCTTTCGGCACAGCCCGGAGCCGACTCCGGTCAGTTACCCACTGGCGAATCAGGCATGCCGTCACCACCCATGGTGACGCTCTCCCTCTTTCCAAAGCAGGGGTTCTTGCCCCCTCAAAATCAAGAAAAATAGACGGTTTCCACCCGGACGCTGCGCTGGGTGGAGCCTCCGCGATTTTTCCTGATTTTTTCACGACCGCCTTAGTCGCCCTAGTCGGCAGGGGTTCATGCGCAGCGCAAGCGCAGAACCCTGAAGACGAAGGAGCGAAAGCCATGAGCGAAGAAATCAGGATCTACGTTGCCGACCTGGCCGCGTACAACGCCGGTCACCTGCATGGCGTCTGGATCGACGCCACCCTGGAGCTGGACGACCTCCAGGCGCAGGTCAGTGCCATGCTGGCGGCCTCCCCTGTCGAGGGTGCGGAGGAGTATGCCATCCACGACTTCGAGGGCTTCGACGGCTACCGCCTCGGTGAGTACGAGGGCCTCGAAAACGCCCATGAGATTGCGTGCTTCATCGAGGAGTACCCCGCGTTCGGCGGCGCCCTGCTCGCTCACTTCAACGACCTGGAGCAGGCGCGCAAGGCGGCTGAGGAAGATTATTGCGGCTGCTACAGCTCGCTGGCCGACTACGCCCAGGAGCTGACCGAGGAAACCACCAGCATTCCGCCGCACCTGGCTATGTACATTGACTACGGTGCCATGGCCCGCGACATGGAATACAGCGGCGACGTGTTTACTTTGGAGACCGGCTTCGAGCAGGTGCATGTGTTCTGGAATCGCTAACCCAGCGGAAGGCACCGGGAAGACCCGGTGCCTTGTTTTTTTTGCGCCCCTGTCCTGCCGGCCACCCGCGCGCCCCACCCGGACGGCTGATGCACAGGCGTCTGCACCCAGCGATCAGCCTGGAGCAACCTCGTTGGGTCGTCCGCTGATTGAGACCGTTACGGTCTTACGGTTTTGCCCAAATCCGTCGATCCGTATCCACGGATTTACGGGTTTGTGGAGAAGCGGATTTACGTTTTTACGGATTTACGGAAATCCGCCGATGCGGTTTTCCGGTTTTGTGGAAAGCCGTAGACCCGTAAATCCTTAGGCTGCACGCACGGAGCTTGGCGTGCTTGGGAACCATGGCCGGTGACACGCGTAGATAGGCGTACCCGGTCAGCGTCCAGACCTTCTCGGTATCAATCCTCGCCACTCCTGCCTGCGCATTCGCCCAGACCCAACCCGGCATGATCGAGCGCGACGGCTGCCGCACGGTGCACCTCCCACGTCAACGGAGAACACACCATGTCGCACTCAACCAATCTTTCCCATCACTCGCGTCGCATCGATCTCGATGCCCCGCTGCACCGCAAGGCCGGGCCGATGACGCATGCCATGCAGCCCGTGGAAAGCGCTGGCGAGGCGCAAACATCACAGGCCTGCCCTACCCCTCGTTACCTCACCAACAGCGAAGCCGCGGCCTTCCTGCGGCTGTCGCCGCGCACGCTGGAGAAGCAGCGGGTAATCGGCGGCGGACCGCGCTTCCACAAGTTTGGCCGGCGGGTGATGTACGCGGTTACCGACCTCGAAGCCTGGGCCGGTGAGCGCAGCTTCGAGACCACCTTCGATCCCGAGTACATCGACCGCCACCCGGGAGTGCAGCGTGATGATCAGTGAAACCTTCGCTCATGAATCGTCAGCATCTCGATTTGACTTCGCAGAACGAGCAACTGGATCTGTTTCGTGCCCTGCCGGGGGATTTGGCGCCACGCGACGCCCAGGATCTGATGGCGCATCCGTTCTTCTCGCTGGCCAAGTCGCGGCGCACCGTGCCGATCGACTTTCGCTCGGGCGAGGTGACGGTGCGCGTGGAGGGCACGCTGGAACACGGCATCGCCACGATCTGGGATGCCGACATCCTGATCTGGGCGGCCAGCCAACTTGTAGAGGCGCGCGATGCGGATATCCCCACTTCGCGGCTGATGCGTGCAACGCCCTACCAGATCCTGCGCTTCATCGGCCGGGGCACCTCGCTGCGCGACTACCAGCGCCTGAAGGCCGCCCTGGATCGGCTGCAATCGACCAGCGTGGCCACGTCGATCCGCGAGACCACCGGCCGGCGTCTACATCGTTTCTCCTGGATCAACGAGTGGAAGGAGTTAGCCGCGGCGGATGGCCGGCCACTGGGTATCGAGCTGATCCTGCCGGACTGGTTTTACAGCGGGGTGCTGGATCAGGCTCTAGTGCTGACCATCGACCCGGCCTACTTTCGTCTCACCGGCGGCATCGAGCGCTGGCTGTATCGCCTGGTGCGCAAGCACGGCGGCAAGCAGAAGGACGGCTGGCAGTTCGACTTTCGCCATCTGTATCGCAAGTCGGGCAGCTCGGCGCGCTATTCAGACTTCGCCCTCGATCTGCGTGCGCTGGCGGCTCGCCAATCGCTGCCTGGGTATCGCCTGGAAGTGGTGCGTCTGTCGCGTTCGACCGAGCTGCTGGCCTTCCGGCACGTGCCGTAGACGGCACGGGGATATCTTCTGGAAAAGCTGTGAATCCAGACGTGCTTTCAGGCGCATGCCGGCCCGTGCTATCAGGAGCACGGCGCACGTGCTTTCAGGCGCACGAACGCCTCTGCAGGCCAAGGCTGGCGGGGCCGACAGCCTCCCTTAACTTAACTAACTTAAAAGCTCTAACTTGTTATTGGGGCAGCGCCGGATTGTGGACAGGTGCTGATCGGGGCAGTTTGGCCGGGGAGATCCGGCCATGATCGTCGCCCTGCTCAACCAGAAAGGCGGGGTGGGCAAAACCACCCTCGCCACCCATATCGCCGGTGAACTGGCCCTGCGTGGAAAGAACGTCATCCTGCTCGATGCCGATCCGCAAGGCTCGGCGTTGGATTGGACACAACGGCGCAGCCAGCAAGGTTTGCCGAGATTGTTCAGTGCTGTCGGCCTGTCGCGCGAGACACTGCACCAGGAAGCCCCGGAGCTGGCTCGTCGTGCCGATCACATCATCATCGACGGGCCGCCGCGCATCGCCGCCCTCGCCCGCTCGGCGTTGCTGGCGGCCGATCGCGTGTTGATCCCGGTGCAGCCCAGCCCCTACGACCTGTGGGCCAGCGCGGAGATGGTCAACCTGATCCGCGAAGCGCAGGTGTTCAGGCCCACACTGCGCGCAGCGTTCGCCATCAACCGCCGCGTCAGCACCACGGTGATCGGCCGTGAAGCGCGCGGCGCCTTGGCCGACCAACCGCTACCGGCACTGCAGGCCGAGGTACGCCAGCGCATCGTCTTCGCCGAGAGCGTGGCAGCAGGTCGCTTGGCACGCGAACTGGCGCCGGACAGCGCCGCCGCGCGCGAGGTCAGCAGTCTGGTCGACGAGCTACTGAGGTGGTCGCCATGAGCAGCAAGCGCATCGGTATCGGCGCACGCCCGCTGACCGATCCGAACGCCGAAGCCTGGATACGCCAGGGCGCCGCCGTCGACAGCGGCAAGGCCGAGCGCTACAGCGCCCGGCTGACGCTGGACGTGACGCCGGCACTGCGCACGCGCATCAAGCTGGCGGCCTTCAACCGCGGCGTGACCATGACGGAGATGCTGCGCGAGGTGCTGGAGCGGCAGTTTCCGGAGGCCACTGCATGACGCCGGGTACTCGCGGCGCGCGGTGGCCACTGGCGCTACTCGCCGTCGGCTTATTTGCCCTGGGTTGGGCAACGATTGCGACGTCGCCACCGCGGCTGGTCTACAACGCGTCCGACAGCGTGCCCGTCGGTTGGTACCGCATTTCGCCGGCCAACTCGTTGGCGCCTGGCGACCTGGTGCTGGTTCGCCTGCCGCCGGAGGTGAGGTCGCTGGCGGCGCGGCGCGGCTACCTGCCGGCGAACGTGCCGTTACTGAAGACCGTGGCGGCGATGGCGCCGCAGCAGGTATGCGTGCAAGGCCGCCAGGTGCGCATCGATGGCGTCCTTGTGGCCAAGCGCTCGAGATGGGATCGACAGGGTCGCGCGCTGCCAAGCTGGCAGGCGTGTCGGCGTCTGGTTGGCAATGAGCTGTTCCTGCTCAGCAGCAGCAACCCGGCGTCGTTCGACAGCCGCTACTTCGGCCCAATCTCTGTCGACGCGGTGATCGGGCGGGCGCGGCCCTTGTGGCTGGAGTCGCGTCGATGAACAGGCCTTCTCCGTGTCGATCCGCCTGCGGAACGCACGCGCTCGGTGCGCACAGTCGCGGGCCGCCAGGCTGCAGATACTTCGGCCCTCGCCTGCCGACCAGGGGCTTTGGAAGTCGCCATTCTGCCTCCCCTGATTACCCAGCTCAGCAGCGCAAAGGCACGGAAAAAGCGGAGGGCAAGATAAAAGGGGGCGGCACTTCGTTGGCCTGGAAAGCAGTCTGCACGGGGGTTGGCGGCGACACAGCGCCGGTGTCGCCAGGTGCCGAAATAGTGCTCGCCCTACAGTTTCACTGGCCGGGAAGCGTGCCTGACACGCCGTACTGCGATCAACTTGGAGGAGTCCAAACATGAGCAAAGGGAGTCGTCAGGACGACGAATTGCGTTTTCGCCCGCAGCCGGGCAAGCCGCAGCAACGCGGTCAACCCTTCGTCAATCAGGTGCTGCGCCAGGCCAACAAGGCCGGCACCGGAAATCCGCGCAAGGCGGGCCACCAGCCCGGCGCCCGCCTCGGCCGCGGGCATGTCGCCGCTCGTTTCAGCGCGCAGCAACTGCCGTCCAACGCCCGTCGCGTCACCATCAAGACACGCTTGGTAAACCTGCGCCAGGCTGGCAAGCGCTCGACGCTCAGCCACCTTCGCTACATTGAGCGCGACGGAGTCAGTCGCGAGGGCGATCCGGGTCAGGCCTATGGATCATTGACCGACCAGGCCGACCTCAATGCGTTCGAGGAACGTTGCTGGGATGACCGCCACCAGTTTCGCTTTATCGTCTCGCCCGAGGACGCTGAGCAACTCGACGACCTACGCACCTACACCCGCCACCTGATGAGCCGGATGGAGGCCGACCTCGGCACCCGCCTCGACTGGGTGGCGGTCGACCACTGGAACACCGACAACCCGCACACCCATATCGTCCTGCGCGGCAAGGACGACACCGGCAAGGACCTGGTGATCGCCCGCGACTACATCGCCGAGGGCATGCGCAACCGTGCTTCTGAGCTGGCCACCGAATGGCTGGGGCCGCGCACCGAGCTGGAGATCCAGCAGAGCCTACAGCGCGAGGTGCAGCAGGAGCGTTTCACCAGCCTGGATCGCAACCTGCTGCGCGAACGCCTGGCCGGCGGCCTGAGCCTGAAAACACTTGCAAACCATCCACGTCGGCAACTGCTGATCGGCCGCTTGCAGCATCTGCAGAAGCTTGAACTGGCCCATGAAGTTCGACCTGGGCATTGGCTCCTGCATGACGACGTCGAGGCGACCCTGCGCGCCATGGGCGAGCGCGGCGATATCGTGCGTACGATGCAACGGGCCATGGGTAGCCTGCAGCGCGAGCTGGCGGTCTTCGAGCCGGGCAAGGATGGTTCTGTTGTGGTCGGTAGGATCGTATCCAAGGGCCTGGCCGACGAGCTAAACGACCGCGGCTATCTAGCAGGCCGTTGAAAAAAGCCAGAGCCCGCGTGGCTCTGGCAAAATGGCGGCCATCCTCTTCTGCCGAAGCCAGCCCAAGCCGATGCGTGGACTCGACCTCAAACAAAACGAGCTGTTCAGTTATACGACGCTGGAGCAGCGCATCCCGAACGATCACCCGCTGCGTCCCCTGCGAGGCCTGGTCGATACCGTTCTGGCTTCGATGGATCGGGACTTCGACGGGCTGTACTCCACCCTGGGACGGGCCTCGATTGCGCCGGAGCGGCTGCTGCGCGCCTCGTTGCTGCAGGTGATTTACACCATTCGCTCCGAGCGGCAGTTGGTCGAGCAGATTGATTTCAACCTGCTGTTTCGCTGGTTCGTCGGCTTGTCGATGGACGAGCGCATGTGGGATCACTCGACCTTCAGCCAGAACCGTGACCGCTTGTTCAACCAGGATGTAGCGCGGCTGTTCTTCCAGCGCATCAAGTCGCTGGCCGCATGGTCCGAGTACGCCAGCAACGAGCATTTCAGCGTCGATGGCACGCTGATCGACGCCTGGGCCTCGCACAAGTCCTTTATCAAGAAGGATGGCGGCGACCCACCGGAGGATGGCACGCGCAACCCCGATGCCGACTTCAAGGGCGAGAAGCGCAGCAACGCGACCCACCAATCGACCAGCGATCCCGAGGCCCGGCTGGCGCGCAAGAGCAATGGCGATGCCAGTCGTCTGGCGCACATGGCCCACACGATGATGGAGCACCGCAACGGTCTGATCGTGGATGTGGAATGCACCGAGTTCAATGGACGTGCCGAGGTAGAGGCGGCGCTGGAGATGCTGGAGCGCACGGCCAAGCCGGGCAGCACGGTAGGTGCAGACAAGAATTACGACCAGAAGCGTTTCGTGCAGAGGGCGCGCGAGCTGAAAGTGACACCGCATGTGGCGCAGAAGCGCAAGGGCAGCGCCATCGATGGGCGCACCACGCGGCATCCGGGGTATGCCGCCAGCCAGAAGATCCGCAAGCGGATCGAAGAAGGTTTTGGCTGGCTGAAGACGGTTGGCGGCCTGCGCAAGACCAAGCTGATCGGTCGCGCCAAGCTGAGTGCTCAGTTATTGCTGGGTTTCTCGGTCTACAACCTGATCCGACTGGGTAGCCTGTCGGGTTGGTGGCGAGGATCGCATGTATAGGGCGAGTTACGCCCAAAAAACGCCGAAAGGCGTGAACGTGGTGCTGAAACCTGTCAAAAAGGCCTGAAGTCAGGCCTTGTGTGGACTCCGTTAGGCCAAAGCGCTTGAAAAAGCGCCAAACCGGACGGGTTGGGGCAGTTGAAGCCGAGTTTTTCAACGGCCTGCTACTGCACGAATAAAACAGGCCCGCTCACCAAGTAAGCGGACCAAAGGAGCCTCTAGGCGCTGGCGGCGAACTTCTCATAATAGAAATTGGCCGGCTGGATGCCCTGTGCGCGAATGTACTGACTGACCGCCTCGACCATTGGTGGCGGACCGCAAAGGTAGACATCTACCTCACCGCCGTTGAGGTGTTTGGGCTCGATGTACTGGGTCACATAGCCCTTTTGCGGATAGGCGCTGTCCGGGCTGGCGACGCAGGCGCTGTAGCTGAAGTTGGGAATGCGCGCGGCGAATGCCTCTAGCTTGTCCATTTCGACCAGGTCGTGGTCATGGGTGACGCCGTAGATCAGATGGAGCGGGTGCTCGCTGCCCTGCTCGGCGATCTTCTCCAGCATCGCGGTGAACGGCGCTAGGCCGGTACCACCCGCCAGCAACAGCAGCGGCCGCTTGATCTCGCGCAGATAGAACGCGCCCAGCGGTCCAGCCAGACTGACGCTATCGCCGACCTTGGCGAGGCTGGTCAGGAAGCTGCTCATCAGCCCGCCCGGCACGTTGCGGATCAGGAAGCCGACCTCGCCATCCTTTTGCAGCGAGCTGAAGGAATAGGCGCGGGTCTGGTCGCTGCCCGGCACTTGCAGATTGACGTACTGGCCCGGCAGAAACGCCAACTGGTTCAGCGATGCGCTTTTGATAGACAGCGCGATGGTGCTCTCGGACAGCTGACGCACGTTGCTGATCGCTGCCTGATAGCTGGCCTGCTGGGTCTTACAGACGTCCGATGCGGCCGGAACGCGAATCACGCAGTCGCTTTCGGCGCGCATCTGGCAGGTCAGCACGTAGCCCTGCTCGGCTTCGGCTTCGCTCAACGCATCCTCGATGTATTCCTCGCCGAGGTCGTAGCGGCCGCTCTCGGCGAAGCATTTGCAGGCGCCGCATGCACCGTTTCGGCAGACCATGGGTAAATTGATGCCTTGGCGGTAGGCAGCATCAGCAATAGTCTCGCCAGCATTAGCATCGATGAAACGAGTGACGCCGTCTTCGAAGTTCAGTGCAACCTTGTGTGTCATGGCGGCACCTCAGACGTGGTATACATCGATGAACTGGCGGACGTAGTCGTTCTTCAGAACGACCTTCTTGGCCTTACCGTCAAGCAAGACTGCGCCATCATCGCCAAAATCAATAGCCACCCGCGCTCCCGCAATCCACGCGCGGTTTTCGGCCATTTGCCCGATCAGCTCGTCAACGGTCATGCGGCATCCGCCCCGGCCATTTGCCGCGCGATCCAATCGTGAAACGTTTTCACATTATATTCTTCTGGCATCAGGACGCCAGCCTTAAACGGACTGGTGCGCAGACCGCGCTGGTTCAATTCGCACACTTCTTCATCTTCATTTTGCACCTGTTGATTGAACGCAACAATCTGGTGCAGATCGAAATTGGGGTCGGCCAAAGCCGCTGGCGCCACCAGCACCTCGCCGGTGACTTCGGTCTGTTCCGGCCCCTTGGGGCGATAGGACACGATGCTGATATAATCGACATGCGCGACGATGAACAATGTTGGCCAGATCACACAATAGACCTGGCCAGCGTTGCGCTGGTCCTCTGTCAATCCAGGAAATTCGGCGGTGGCGGCCGCTCCGCTTAACGTCCAGCTGCGTGCGCCATCACGCAAGCCATGTTCGGGTTCCATGCTGTCGGGGGTCCAATCGGGCGCATCAGAATAAGCGAGCAGCCCTTTTCTATGGATTGGAATGAGGTCGCATAGCGATGGATGAACACCCGGACAATGCAGGCATTCGTTGAAATTTTCCCACAGAATTTTCCAGTTGCATTCAACCAGATGGGTTTCGCGGCTTGCGGTTACCAGCTCGCGCATTGGCCAGTTATCAAGGTCATGCAGGCCAAAGGCATTGTCTGCGCCAAAATCATCGCTGCTTTCCACCGGGCGGACAAACAGCAGCCCATTCCAGTCGATCAGACCAACGCTGCGCAGACCATGATCCGCTTTGTCGAAATCGGGCGCGTGACTGGCCGCAGCGGTACTTGCCAGTGTGCCGTCGGCGTTAAAGCTCCACGCATGATAGGGACATAATATCCGTCCGCCGCGCAAAGGTTGTTCGTCGGCGGTGCACAGTTCGGATCCGCGATGCGGACAGACATTGTGATAGGCGCGGACATCGCCGTCTTTGGCTCGAACCAGCAGGATATTGGTGCCTGCCACATCCACCCGGCGCATCGTGCCAGGGGCTATATCCGACAGCGGCCCGACATAATTCCAGCCTTTTTTCCATATATTGTGCAATTCATCGGCATAAACGTTCCCATCGATATAGCGCGACGGCGGCAGCGACGGGGTGGCCTCACGCAGCAGCGGGGAGAGGGGATGGATCTGTTGCATGATGGCGTCCTGTGTTCTACCTCAGATAAGTACACTTTACCTGTCAGCTGACAGGCTGTCAATTCCAGAGCGTCGCTTATGCAAAATGCCAATTCTCATATTACGATTGACGGGGGCGTTAGCCTGCAAGAGGCGATATCTGGCATTCGCGGACCGCGCCCGGCGCATACCGCTACAGCGTGTGAAATCTTGGATGCCGCTGTGGCGCTGGTCGAAGAAGTGGGCGCAGAAAATTTTTCGGCGCACAAGGTGGCGGAACGTTCGGGCCTGAAGCTGGCTTCGGTACAATATTATTTTCCGACCCGCGCGGCACTGGTGCGCGCAATGATCGAATATTGGATCGATGATTATCATGACCGCCTGATTACCAAACTGACGGGTCAGTCGGCTGATCCAGCAGCAGCCATGCGCGATTATCTGGATTTTCTGATGGTTGAGTCGCTCGCGCTGCGCGGCCGCGCATTCTGGAATTATGTCTGGTCCCTTGCCGATCTCGACGCCGACGTCAGCGCCGCACTGACGCAGTTTATGACGCTCTATCGCTCGTTGTTTGCGCTGCTGATCCGCCGGGTCAATAGCGCGCTCTCCGAACGGGAAGCCCTTCGCTTGGCAGCGGCGCTCAGCAGCATGATCGACGGGATTGGATCGGTGGTGGGGGAAGGCAGGCCGACCGACGCTGACCTTGCCGGCATTGAGGATATGGTCAAGTCCTTGGCATTCAGGATTGCGGTGGAGGTACCCCGTTAAGGTTGCGTGACCATGCAGCAGCGGCGAATGCCGGGGCTGCAAGCAACAGAAACGCGACGGCGATGCTCACTGACCACAGCGGCCCGTGCGATATATCGGCCGTCAGGCCAACCGCCGCTGGCCCCGCCATCATGCCCGCCGCCTGTACCGCAGGCATGAGCGATGCCGCCGCCGAAGCATCTTTTTGTCCGGCTAGCGCGCCCAATTGAAATGGCGCGATAAAGGCACTAGCGCAGGCCCCGATCAGATAATAGCTGACGTAAGTCGTTGGGCCAAGCACAAGGTAGAGCGGGGACACGCACAGCAGGATGATCGCCGTTCCGCCGATAAAGGCGGGTAGACGCCCGATCCGTTGGCCAATCGGTGCAGCCGCGAGGCTGCCGATCACTGCAAGCACAGTCGATCCCACCAGCAACTGGCTCATTCCCGACAATGACATGCCGACATCGCTGCCGAGCACTTCGGAAAAAGCCCATGATGCCTGCGTGGATGCCGAGAGCAGCGCAATGGACAGCAACAGCAACCAGCTTGGCCGGGTGAGACTGGCAGCCGGTACCACCAACGCCGCCGGGTTTGCTGACCTCTTTGGCAGCAAGCCCACTAACGGCAGCGCTGTGACGAAGCATCCTGCGAGCAATATGATAACGCCGGTCCAGCCAAGCGCATCGCCAGCGACCGGTAACAGCAACAGCACCACCAAACCGATCACCAACTGTGCCGTAAAAGCATAAGCAAAATTGCGATCAGGTGCGGCGCTTTCGGACAGCACAACGATCGCAATGACGATCAACGGACCGCCGCCGAATATGCTGGCTGTCGCGCGGATGATAAGCAAGACGTCAGGTGAGAGGGTAAACGCCGTCGCCACGATCCCGGCGATCATCACCAGCAACGCCGCCAGCGCGGCTGCCCGCCAGTTGAAGCGGGTTATCCACCAGCGCGCGGTGAGCGCGGCGATCACACCGCCCAGTGACTCTGCACCAGCGAGCAGACCGATTTCGCGCTCGGTCAGCGGCACCCGCTGTGCCAGCAGCGCAAGATAAACCGGGGTTATATAGGTGATGAGCGGGGCGAGCGCGTAGAGCAGCCACGCGGCGCGCGCCGCAAGAACCGCGGGCCGTTCTTCAGCATTGGCGGGGTCAAGCGCCAGCAGCGTGGTTGTCGGATCGCTGCGGCGGGTCAGCTTCATAATCGACTGGAATAACGACATTATTTTGTTTCCGGCGTCATTGGGTGTCGCCGTGATCGCCACGCGGCAAATTCGGGCGCAGGCGCGCCAAAGGCCATGCCAGCAACAGCAGCGGCCCCAGCGCCCATGCTAACCCCCATTGAGTCGACAAGCCAAGGCCAAGGCCACCCAGCGCAGGCGCGATCGCCCCGCCGACGGTATAGGCCGCGATGACGATCGATACCGCCAGCGACTGCCCGCGAAACGAGCGGCCTACATGGATCATCGTCAGCGTATAAATCGCGCCGCCCGCGCCGCCCCAGATAATGGCGGCAAGCCAGATCATCGCATCAATGCCCGATCCCAACGGCGCTGCCAGCAGCGACAGTAACAAGGTAGCGCACAATATCTGCATCATCGGCCCGATGCAATATCCGGTCGGCCAATCGCCCGACCGGATATTGCATCACCAAGCTGGCCACGGCGATGACGCCGGTAAGGATGATTGCGCTATCAGTGGCGATAGCGCCAAGCCGTTCAGCTTGAATCGGGGCCAGTACATTCAACCCGACCTCAAAAACACCGCCGATAAAGCCTAGCGCTGCGAGCGGAAGAAAGACGTGCCACGACGCGTTGCCGCCGGGCGTATCATTTGTGGCAAATTGCACCTTTTCAGCCGTTCCGCCTATCAGCACCGGCAGCCATGATGCGACCGCAAGCCCAATCGCGACATAGCCCGCGCTATCGAGCGTCAGCGCGAACAAAGGCACCAAGAACGGGCCGATGGCATAGGCGGCGGCGACAAGCGTTTGATAGAAGCCAGTTACGCGGCCCAGACTGTCTATCGGAGCAGACCATGCGATCATCGCCTCAACCGCGCTCCAGCGATAGGCGGCGCCAATGCCGACCAACCCCGCGCCGAGGCACAGCGACGCATAATCGCGGCTAAGCGCCGACATCACAATTCCCGCGCTCGACAAGAGCAACCCCGCGCCAAACATCCTGCCAAAGCCGAAACGGCGCATAGCCAGTGGCACCAGCGGCAAGTTAACCAGCAAGGCAGCAAACGGGACAGCTGCATAAAGCCCGACATAGCCGGGGGTCACGCGCTGTTCGTTCATGAACAGCGCGATCAAAGGCAACATCATCGCCACTGCGACAACATCGATCAGGGAGGAAAAAGCGAAGCGCCAAACTGTTTGCATCTAATCGACGGCGCTACCTGTCACTTGACAGTGTGTCAACTGACAGGTAGCATTGTGATAATGGAAGTCATGACATGATTACCCGGCGAGCCATGATGGCAAGTGCTGTCGCAGTCGGAGCGATCTCGTCACCGCGAGCTTGGGCGCAGGCGGGCCAATCGATTTCCCGTTCGACAGTTTACGACGTCGCCATCATTGGCGCTGGGGCTGCCGGTATTGCTGCCGCACATGCCTTTGCGGGGACAGGTGCGCGGGTGATCGTGCTGGAGGCACGCGGGCGTCCTGGCGGTCGCATCGTCACCAACAGTCAAGCGCTTGGCATGCCGTTCGACGTCGGAGCGAGTTATATTCACAACGCGCCGATCAATCCGATTATGGCGCTTGCGGCGCAGCAGGGCGTTGCCGCAAGCGCCAGCAGGACAAGGTGCGCGGGGAGAGCGAGACGATCGGTGAGCGCTTGCAGCGCGATCTGGCGGCCATGCAGCCTCTGCCCGCTACACCCTTCGAGGCCTGCGATCAGACGAGCGGGCGGGTCTCCTCGCAATCTCTGGTGCGCTACAAGACCAACGATTATTCGGTTCCGGTAGTCTGGGGCCATCAGGAGGTCTGGATCAGGGCCTATGTCGATGAAGTGGTGATCGGATGCCGCAGCGAAGTTATCGCCCGTCATCCTCGTTGCTATGCCCGCGAGGAGGTTATCTTCGCCCCGCTCCACTATCTCCCGCTGGTCGAGCAGAAGATCAACGCATTCGACCAGGCCGCCCCTTTGCAGGGCTGGGATTTGCCCGAAGCGTTCGGGACGCTGCAGCGGTTGATGGAAGGGCGCATGCACAAACATGGCAGGCGCGAATATGTGCAGGTGCTGCGCCTGCTGGAAACGTTCACCCTCGCCGATCTCCAGGCGGCGGTGGAACAGGCCATCGCCCTTGGCGCCATCGGCTTCGATGCCGTCAAGCACCTCGTCCTGTGCCGGGTCGAACGCGTACCGCCCAGACTGGACCTGGACATCTATCCCTTCCTGCCTCGCACCACGGTCGAGAAGACCGTTGCCAGAGCCTATCTGAGCCTGCTCTGCGACAGGCAGGAGGCCGCATGAGCGATCAGGCACCGGAGATTCTTCTCGCTCACCATCTCAAGGCCCTCAAGCTGCCTACGTGCCTGCGAGAGCATCACAAGCTCGCCCGGCAATGTGCCGCTGAAGGCGTCGATCATATCCGCTTCCTCGCCCGTCTCGTCGAGATGGAGATGATCGACAGGGAGCGTCGTATGGTCGAGCGGCGCATCAAGGCCGCGCGCTTCCCCGCCGTCAAAAGCCTCGATAGCTTCGACTTCGCCGTCATCCCCAGGCTCAACAAGATGCAGGTGCTCGAGATGGCGCGCTGCGAGTGGATCGAGCGGCGTGAGAACGCCATCGCTCTGGGGCCATCGGGCACCGGGAAGACGCACGTAGCTTTGGGGCTCGGACTGGCAGCATGCCAGAAAGGACTGTCGGTGGGCTTCACCACTGCGGCGGCGCTGGTCAGCGAGATGATGGAGGCGCGCGACGAGCGGCGTCTCCTGCGCTTCCAGAAGCAGATGGCCGGATACAAGCTGCTCATCATTGACGAACTGGGCTTCGTACCGCTCTCCAAGACCGGTGCCGAACTGTTGTTCGAGCTGATCTCCCAGCGCTATGAGCGCGGCTCCACCTTGATCACCAGCAACCTGCCCTTCGACGAATGGACCGAAACCTTCGGATCCGAGCGCCTCACAGGCGCGCTCCTCGATCGTCTGACCCATCACGTCAGCATCCTCGAGATGAACGGCGAAAGCTATCGCCTCGCTCACAGCCGGGCCCGAAAGGCCAAAACCAGACCCTGAAAATCAAGCCAATGCCGGGGGGAGTGGCCTTCGGGCTACGCCCTCACGCCACTCCCCCCGGCATGTAACACCGTGGCCTGGTTTTACGCCGCCGCATGGCCGACTTTTGCTCCGCCGTTGACAGGCAGGCCGGTTGCAGCGCGCATCATCATCGTACCAAAACCGCCAATCGGGAAGCGGTCATCAGTCGCGCCAGCGCTTGCAATATCAAGCACCGACACCCGATCCGCGTTGGCAGCGATATCGGTGGCACAATGGAGATCAACGAATCGGCGTTCGTAAATGTCGCGCGGCACGGCACTGAATGGTTGGTCGATGCCCGATCGCGCGATGCGTTCGGCGCGCCGCGTTAGCCGCTGGTCAGCGGCAACATAGCGATTGACGACTGATCGAGGCTCGTCGCGGCTATTGGCTCGCAGCGCCAGCGATTCGCGATCGCTGGGGATGACAGTAACGCCCTGCTGCGCCGCAAGCGCCATAATCGGATTGATCGGCGCGTTGTGAATATAACTCGCTCCGACGTCGAACGGCATGCCAAGCGCTTGACTGTTGGTGACGATGCGACCGCCAGGACGCCCGCGTGCCTCCAGCACGATCACCCGCGCACCTGTCCCCGCAAAGGCATGTGCGGCAGCAATACCGGCAGCCCCAGCGCCAATGATGGCGACGTCGTAAACTGTCGAACGGGAAATCGATTGGCCCGCCTGCGCCCAAGCTCGCGGTGACGAGATCGCTCCGACTGCGACAGCACTTGCCATCATGGCTCGCCGGGTAATCATGTCATGACTTCCATTATCACAATGCTACCTGTCAGTTGACACACTGTCAAGTGACAGGTAGCGCCGTCGATTAGATGCAAACAGTTTGGCGCTTCGCTTTTTCCTCCCTGATCGATGTTGTCGCAGTGGCGATGATGTTGCCTTTGATCGCGCTGTTCATGAACGAACAGCGCGTGACCCCCGGCTATGTCGGGCTTTATGCAGCTGTCCCGTTTGCTGCCTTGCTGGTTAACTTGCCGCTGGTGCCACTGGCTATGCGCCGTTTCGGCTTTGGCAGGATGTTTGGCGCGGGGTTGCTCTTGTCGAGCGCGGGAATTGTGATGTCGGCGCTTAGCCGCGATTATGCGTCGCTGTGCCTCGGCGCGGGGTTGGTCGGCATTGGCGCCGCCTATCGCTGGAGCGCGGTTGAGGCGATGATCGCATGGTCTGCTCCGATAGACAGTCTGGGCCGCGTAACTGGCTTCTATCAAACGCTTGTCGCCGCCGCCTATGCCATCGGCCCGTTCTTGGTGCCTTTGTTCGCGCTGACGCTCGATAGCGCGGGCTATGTCGCGATTGGGCTTGCGGTCGCATCATGGCTGCCGGTGCTGATAGGCGGAACGGCTGAAAAGGTGCAATTTGCCACAAATGATACGCCCGGCGGCAACGCGTCGTGGCACGTCTTTCTTCCGCTCGCAGCGCTAGGCTTTATCGGCGGTGTTTTTGAGGTCGGGTTGAATGTACTGGCCCCGATTCAAGCTGAACGGCTTGGCGCTATCGCCACTGATAGCGCAATCATCCTTACCGGCGTCATCGCCGTGGCCAGCTTGGTGATGCAATATCCGGTCGGGCGATTGGCCGACCGGATATTGCATCGGGCCGATGATGCAGATATTGTGCGCTACCTTGTTACTGTCGCTGCTGGCAGCGCCGTTGGGATCGGGCATTGATGCGATGATCTGGCTTGCCGCCATTATCTGGGGCGGCGCGGGCGGCGCGATTTATACGCTGACGATGATCCATGTAGGCCGCTCGTTTCGCGGGCAGTCGCTGGCGGTATCGATCGTCATCGCGGCCTATACCGTCGGCGGGGCGATCGCGCCTGCGCTGGGTGGCCTTGGCCTTGGCTTGTCGACTCAATGGGGGTTAGCATGGGCGCTGGGGCCGCTGCTGTTGCTGGCATGGCCTTTGGCGCGCCTGCGCCCGAATTTGCCGCGTGGCGATCACGGCGACACCCAATGACGCCGGAAACAAAATAATGTCGTTATTCCAGTCGATTATGAAGCTGACCCGCCGCAGCGATCCGACAACCACGCTGCTGGCGCTTGACCCCGCCAATGCTGAAGAACGGCCCGCGGTTCTTGCGGCGCGCGCCGCGTGGCTGCTCTACGCGCTCGCCCCGCTCATCACCTATATAACCCCGGTTTATCTTGCGCTGCTGGCACAGCGGGTGCCGCTGACCGAGCGCGAAATCGGTCTGCTCGCTGGTGCAGAGTCACTGGGCGGTGTGATCGCCGCGCTCACCGCGCGCTGGTGGATAACCCGCTTCAACTGGCGGGCAGCCGCGCTGGCGGCGTTGCTGGTGATGATCGCCGGGATCGTGGCGACGGCGTTTACCCTCTCACCTGACGTCTTGCTTATCATCCGCGCGACAGCCAGCATATTCGGCGGCGGTCCGTTGATCGTCATTGCGATCGTTGTGCTGTCCGAAAGCGCCGCACCTGATCGCAATTTTGCTTATGCTTTTACGGCACAGTTGGTGATCGGTTTGGTGGTGCTGTTGCTGTTACCGGTCGCTGGCGATGCGCTTGGCTGGACCGGCGTTATCATATTGCTCGCAGGATGCTTCGTCACAGCGCTGCCGTTAGTGGGCTTGCTGCCAAAGAGGTCAGCAAACCCGGCGGCGTTGGTGGTACCGGCTGCCAGTCTCACCCGGCCAAGCTGGTTGCTGTTGCTGTCCATTGCGCTGCTCTCGGCATCCACGCAGGCATCATGGGCTTTTTCCGAAGTGCTCGGCAGCGATGTCGGCATGTCATTGTCGGGAATGAGCCAGTTGCTGGTGGGATCGACTGTGCTTGCAGTGATCGGCAGCCTCGCGGCTGCACCGATTGGCCAACGGATCGGGCGTCTACCCGCCTTTATCGGCGGAACGGCGATCATCCTGCTGTGCGTGTCCCCGCTCTACCTTGTGCTTGGCCCAACGACTTACGTCAGCTATTATCTGATCGGGGCCTGCGCTAGTGCCTTTATCGCGCCATTTCAATTGGGCGCGCTAGCCGGACAAAAAGATGCTTCGGCGGCGGCATCGCTCATGCCTGCGGTACAGGCGGCGGGCATGATGGCGGGGCCAGCGGCGGTTGGCCTGACGGCCGATATATCGCACGGGCCGCTGTGGTCAGTGAGCATCGCCGTCGCGTTTCTGTTGCTTGCAGCCCCGGCATTCGCCGCTGCTGCATGGTCACGCAACCTTAACGGGGTACCTCCACCGCAATCCTGAATGCCAAGGACTTGACCATATCCTCAATGCCGGCAAGGTCAGCGTCGGTCGGCCTGCCTTCCCCCACCACCGATCCAATCCCGTCGATCATGCTGCTGAGCGCCGCTGCCAAGCGAAGGGCTTCCCGTTCGGAGAGCGCGCTATTGACCCGGCGGATCAGCAGCGCAAACAACGAGCGATAGAGCGTCATAAACTGCGTCAGTGCGGCGCTGACGTCGGCGTCGAGATCGGCAAGGGACCAGACATAATTCCAGAATGCGCGGCCGCGCAGCGCGAGCGACTCAACCATCAGAAAATCCAGATAATCGCGCATGGCTGCTGCTGGATCAGCCGACTGACCCGTCAGTTTGGTAATCAGGCGGTCATGATAATCATCGATCCAATATTCGATCATTGCGCGCACCAGTGCCGCGCGGGTCGGAAAATAATATTGTACCGAAGCCAGCTTCAGGCCCGAACGTTCCGCCACCTTGTGCGCCGAAAAATTTTCTGCGCCCACTTCTTCGACCAGCGCCACAGCGGCATCCAAGATTTCACACGCTGTAGCGGTATGCGCCGGGCGCGGTCCGCGAATGCCAGATATCGCCTCTTGCAGGCTAACGCCCCCGTCAATCGTAATATGAGAATTGGCATTTTGCATAAGCGACGCTCTGGAATTGACAGCCTGTCAGCTGACAGGTAAAGTGTACTTATCTGAGGTAGAACACAGGACGCCATCATGCAACAGATCCATCCCCTCTCCCCGCTGCTGCGTGAGGCCACCCCGTCGCTGCCGCCGTCGCGCTATATCGATGGGAACGTTTATGCCGATGAATTGCACAATATATGGAAAAAAGGCTGGAATTATGTCGGGCCGCTGTCGGATATAGCCCCTGGCACGATGCGCCGGGTGGATGTGGCAGGCACCAATATCCTGCTGGTTCGAGCCAAAGACGGCGATGTCCGCGCCTATCACAATGTCTGTCCGCATCGCGGATCCGAACTGTGCACCGCCGACGAACAACCTTTGCGCGGCGGACGGATATTATGTCCCTATCATGCGTGGAGCTTTAACGCCGACGGCACACTGGCAAGTACCGCTGCGGCCAGTCACGCGCCCGATTTCGACAAAGCGGATCATGGTCTGCGCAGCGTTGGTCTGATCGACTGGAATGGGCTGCTGTTTGTCCGCCCGGTGGAAAGCAGCGATGATTTTGGCGCAGACAATGCCTTTGGCCTGCATGACCTTGATAACTGGCCAATGCGCGAGCTGGTAACCGCAAGCCGCGAAACCCATCTGGTTGAATGCAACTGGAAAATTCTGTGGGAAAATTTCAACGAATGCCTGCATTGTCCGGGTGTTCATCCATCGCTATGCGACCTCATTCCAATCCATAGAAAAGGGCTGCTCGCTTATTCTGATGCGCCCGATTGGACCCCCGACAGCATGGAACCCGAACATGGCTTGCGTGATGGCGCACGCAGCTGGACGTTAAGCGGAGCGGCCGCCACCGCCGAATTTCCTGGATTGACAGAGGACCAGCGCAACGCTGGCCAGGTCTATTGTGTGATCTGGCCAACATTGTTCATCGTCGCGCATGTCGATTATATCAGCATCGTGTCCTATCGCCCCAAGGGGCCGGAACAGACCGAAGTCACCGGCGAGGTGCTGGTGGCGCCAGCGGCTTTGGCCGACCCCAATTTCGATCTGCACCAGATTGTTGCGTTCAATCAACAGGTGCAAAATGAAGATGAAGAAGTGTGCGAATTGAACCAGCGCGGTCTGCGCACCAGTCCGTTTAAGGCTGGCGTCCTGATGCCAGAAGAATATAATGTGAAAACGTTTCACGATTGGATCGCGCGGCAAATGGCCGGGGCGGATGCCGCATGACCGTTGACGAGCTGATCGGGCAAATGGCCGAAAACCGCGCGTGGATTGCGGGAGCGCGGGTGGCTATTGATTTTGGCGATGATGGCGCAGTCTTGCTTGACGGTATCGCGCAAGGCGTCCGGTGCGCGGAACTGGGGGAGCCAGCAGACACACATATCGCCGTTAGCTGGACCGACTGGCTGGCGCTGACGCGCGGCTCGCTTGACCCACGCCGGGCTATCAACAACGGCAAGATTGTCATCACTGGCGATATGAACAACGTCGCCAAATTGATCGAGCTGGGGCACCGCATGTTTTGATGGGAGATATTTCATAGGAGCATCACGGGTCACCGATTGCTGCACTGTATCGGCAACCTTACTCTGGCCACGCCCGGCTATAACTCGACTTTGAGTAATTGTGCCTTTGCCGAGAAGCGCCCAGAAATCGCAGCAAACAGCAGTTTGATGCTGAACAGCTATTTCCAATTGCTGACCGATCAAGACGTGTGGGATGAGGCCGTCCTGCAAAAGCGAGCGCAAGGTTTATTGCCCTTGGCAATCCAGCTGTGGCCTCGTCCTGCGAGCATTCCGTAGGTTTCAAATCACTTTATTGCGCCACTCTGAATTCGCCAGCGGCGTAGCGGCGACAACTGCGACGAAGACGCGGGCAAAGGGGTGCTTGAGGCTCGGCGCGCCTATTTCCGTTGCCCGCTTGGCCCATGTCCCGATCAAGTGCGCCAGCGGCGCATCGGGATACGGGCGGAAAGGCTTGCATGGCAGGTCGCATTGAAGCTCGATGCGCCATAGGTCTGCAAAGCAATCTGCACCGATCTGCTTAACCAAGAATGCCAGCGGCATGTCGGCGACCGGCGATAGGAGCCCACGCGGCGCATCGCAGCGCGACGCTGTTAGGGCGCGGCCTGATAGGAAGGTGATTTACTGCCGTGGCGTTCGCGCCCGGTGAGTTGGCGTCGCGAGCCGTGCCTTTGCCCCTGCCGATGCGCGGGCCGTGCCGCCACTGTCTGCCGGATCGCTTATCATCGGCTCCCATCCACTCATGCCCTGCAAAACACGGTCGGCATGTTTGATGGTGTTCACATGCCCATAATACTGCTCGATCATCTTGACCGACGTGCCCATCTGCTCGGCAAGGATATAGACATCGACACCTTCGCTAAGCCGGAAGGTGGTATAGGTATGCCGGAAGCAATAGGTTGAACGCGGAGTGCCGTTCGGCCCGATTTTGAGTTCAGCCTCGGTCAGCAGTTTCTCAACGGCGTCTTCATACAGGAATTTGACGGGTTTGCCGGTAATGGTGGTGAATACCGGATCATCGGGTAGCGTGGCTTTTGAGATGGCGCGAATACGGTCGAGATAATCACCCACGCTCTTCGGCGCGACCAGCTTGCGCGACTTGCCCTTGCCCTGGACGAATAGGACGACGATTTCTTTGCCGTCACGATCCTTGGCAACCATGATGTCGCGCCAGCGCAAGTTCTTCGCCTCGGGTGGACGCATCCCGGTGTTGCACATTATCAGCATGAAATTGTAGCACATGGTGCGCGCCCATGCGCTCGGCGCTTTTGTGGCCTTGGCAATCCATGCGCGCCCAACCGCATGCAGCTTGCGATATTCTTCCAACGTGAATTCGTCGCGGCGCATGGTTTTGAGCTTTGGCTTACCCTCGAAGCGTTGGCTGGCGGGAACATAGCGTTTGCTAATTGCGAAGTTCATGGCGGCGTTGAACGCGCCCATCTCGAACTCAATGGTGGCATCGCTGATCTGGGCGCGGTGTCGGCCCGTCCCGTTCTCGCGCCGCCAAGTCGGATATTGTTTCCAGCGATCGGGCCCTATGAGGTGAACCTGTGTGCTGCCCACATAGCGATCAAGCGCGCCAAGAAGGACATTTTTGAGATTTTTGACCCGCGCGGCGGAAATCTCGCCTGTGTCAGCGCGACGCTGCTGCACGGCGATATATTCCTCCGCCACTTTCCGGAACGAGCGATTGAACACGGGATGGTCATGTTTGAGCAAAACGCGGATTTCAGCATCTTTATCGACGGCCAGCTCGCGGGCGGCTCGCAGATCGGTCGTACCTAGCCCGAAAAATTCATCGGGGGTTGGCGGATGTAGCGTAAAGCCATGATTTGACGTATGATTTGGTTGCTTAATCCGATCAACGTCATTTCTGGAGAGCTACACCCGCCATGGACGATCTTACGCTACCCTTTCCCGGGCTGTCACCTGTTTCTGGCAAGCGGTTGGATGTCAGATTTGACGGCGGCATGCTGTCATCTGATGGCGGGATTTTGCTGTTGCGCGAGGTCGAGCAGCGCCTTGGCGTGGCCGATCGTCTGGCGGCCTGTATCAAGGATCCGCGCTCGCCCGAGCACATCACGCATAGCCTTGCCGACATCATCGGGTTCCGGTTGATGATGATCGCTGCAGGCTATGAGGATGGCAATGATGCATCCAGCCTGCGCGTCGATCCGATGTTCAAGATGGCGCTCGATCTGACACCCTCTGGGACCCGCGCGCTGTGTTCGCAGCCGACCATCTCCCGTCTGGAGAACCTGCCCGATACCCGGGCGTTGTTGCGCATGGGGCGTGCGATGGTCGATCTGTATTGCGAAAGCTTCCCCACAGTGCCCAAGCGCATTGTGCTCGACATTGATGACACCTTCGACGCTGTCCACGGCGGCCAGCAGTTGCGCCTGTTCAATGCCCATCATGACGAATACGGCTTCCAGCCCATTGTCGTGTTCGATGACCAAGGCCGCTTCATCACCGCCGTACTGCGCCCGGCCAAGCGGCCCAAGGGCACAGAAATCAGGGCTTTCCTGCGCCGCTTGATGCGCGCAATCCACAGCCATTGGCCAAAGACACAGATCCTGTTGCGCGGCGACAGCCACTATTGCTGCCCCGAAGTCATCGACTGGTGCCGTGCAGGCGGGCACGACTTCATCCTGGGTGTTGCGCCGACTTCGACACTACGCCGCCATATCACCGATCTTGAAGCCAGCACCAAAGCGCGCTTTGCGGCATCACCCACCGAGGGCAAGGTACGCCGCTTCAAGACCTTCAACGATTGCGCCAAAAGTTGGAGCCGGGTCGAGCGGATCATCGCCCGCATCGAAGTCGGCGATCAGGGCGCTGACACGCGCTTTGTCGTCACCAATCTCAAGAAAGGCTCGCCCCGCTGGCTCTATGAACACGTCTATTGTCGGCGGGGCCAGGCCGAAAACCACATCAAGTCGTGGAAAACCCATCTCGCCGCAGATCGAACATCGTGCTCCAGAGCCACAGCCAACCAGTTGCGGCTGTTCCTTCATGCTGGCGCCTATTGGCTGATGTGGGGCTTGCGCACTGCCATGCCGAAACGCTCGATCTGGCGCACCGTCCAGTTCGATACCTTGCGCTTGCGCCTGATCAAGATCGCCGCCCGTGTTACCGAGCTGAAGACCCTGATCCGCATCCAATGGCCAACAGCCTGTCCCAACCAGCAGGTCTTACGGATCGCCCTTGCCCGCATCCCCAGACTTGTCACCTGAGCGTTGCGGCAAGCGCGCCAAATCAAACCCCTCCCTTCAACCTGTAAACTTTCATCCACCGAAACCCTGGCTCACCGCCGGCGACGATCAGGTATGCTCGGACGACGCCAAATGCTTGAAACTGAGCGCGCCAAACTCAACCGGATGAATTATGCGGGCTAGCGCAATGGTCTTATAGCGGTCCGCCTTCGGGAGCTTGATGCGGCAGTAGAAATGGCTGTGCGCGACATCACCGCGCCGGAAGATGATCAAGCCGGGTTTGAGTTCCTCTTTATCGGCGATAAACGCCATCGCCATCCTCCACTGTGCAGAATCCGTGCAGATCGGCGGCGTAAGTGTTTGATTTGCCATAGCTGTGCAGGGTCTGTGTAGATGTTTATATATGTTTTTCTTGTTTAATCATAGAATTTTAGATAAATGCTCTCATCCTGCCCTGAATGCGGCTGCTGCGCCATATGGTGATGGACCAGCCTTCGGGCTAATTTCGTTCGCTTGAGCCTGCGGCGATCAACATCTGCAAGCCATGCTGGCGACCGGACATGGCCTGGCTTCTAAGCCTTCCACCGATGAACTTTGTATGCGCTTGGACCGAGGTCCATTCCCGGCTCAGGGGTAGCACGTCCGTCCGGATTGCCCACATCCTCGCATGCAAAATGGCGCCGTCAGCGCCGGCCGTCGCAGTACCCCGAGACGTCTCCCGGCGGTGTCGGTTCTGGTCGCGGTCGCGGTCGCAGTCACAGGCGCGCCGCAGCTGTCTCAAAGCGGCATAGCGCAGGAACCAGCTGCCGCGCGGACTGGGGGGGGGCACATTCAAGGCCTCAGAATGCCACGAAATGGCAGGTCATCTGCTCGGCACAAGTCCGGGGCCATCCGGCTCTTCGCGAACCCCTCCCTGAAGGCGGCGTCAGCCCCTCGCAACCCTGATCCGGTCCGGCCGTGTTGCCGCTGCGCGGCTGCCCGCACCACCCGGTCCCGATCCGGGTTCCCCTCCCGTCGCCCTTGGCGCCGTTCGGTGCGAGCGGCTGCCGCCCCCTTCTGACGGTCAGTTCGCAGCCGGGATGGCCCCGGACCTGCGCGATCAGGAGAAAACCCATGACCAATCTCGTTATCCTCGTCGGCCGCATCGCCCGCGATCCCGAAACCCGCACCACCACTGGCGGAACCAGCATCACCAGCATCTCGGTTGTGACCGACCGGCCCGCCCGCAAGGACGGCAAGACCTACAAGGATGAGAACGGCTACACCGCCAAGGATAGCGAATTCCACCGGATCACCTGCTTCAATGGCCTCGGCCAGAACGTCGCCAAGTTCTGCAGCAAGGGCCAGATGGTGACGGTCGAGGGGCGCATCCACTACACCCAGTGGGAAGACCAGACCGGCACCAAGCGCTACGGCTGCGAGATCATCGCCGACAAGGTGGATTTCCTGACCAAGGGCCGGTCAGATGGCAACAATCGCAGCAATGAAGAGGCGCCCGATATCGACGAGGACTGAAAGCCGATATGGCTGGAACAAGGCCCCGATGGCACACGCTATCGGGGCCTTTTCTTTTGTACACCGGCGTTAGCAGCGATGCGGGGCATCGAGCCCGCGCATCGCTGCATGGAGTGCTTATGCGGGGGCGAGGCGTTGCAATGCTGCCTCGATCCCGAGCGTCATCGACGCACGGACAAGCTGTTTCAGGTCTGCGGGTTCGATCATTTCCGCGCCGCATTCGATAAGAATCTTGCCGAGTTCGGCGGCGGTTTCGTCGCGAAGCTGTGCCTCCCTGACATCGAGTTCGCCCCGCTGTTCACGAAGTTTCTTGAGCGCGTCGCGTGCGCTGGCTTTGGACCTCGCCATGTATCTCGCCTTTCGTTGGCCATTGATCCCCTCCACACACAGGTTTGGCACATGGCAAGCGTGTAGGAAAACCGCTGGCGGGGCCGGCGTTGGCGTAATCCCGCTGACGTTGGAGAGGTCTCTCTCACAGAGATTTCAAGGGTGATGCGGGCTTTGGAGACGCGTCAAGGACGACGGGGCCCCACCATTTTTGCCGGGCAAGCCCGGAAAAATCGTTACCCCCATCGCCGCTTCGCGGCCGCGTTCCGCGGTCCCTGACCCGTCTCGTCGCCCACATCCTTCGATCTCCTGATGCGACGCATCAACCATCAGGAGGAAAAACCATGTACGCTTCATTGAATGAGAACGGCGGAGCAATATTCGGCCACGCTAGCGGCGGGATAGTCCTGCTGCGGGCGGCGTAAAAGTCGTCCACCTTGAAGCCTTTCTGCCAAGTCAGGGAGGTGTGGGGATCTACAGCGTGGAACTTTATCTTCAGGTCCGTTTGGCTTGCGCGGATGGCATGAGCCAGCGGGCGGCGGCGAAGCGTTTCAATGTGTCGCGCGATACGGTGCGCAAGATGCTGTCGTTTTCATCGCCGCCGGGTTACCGGCGTCAGTCTGCACCGCAGCGCCCGAAGCTGGACGGGTTTGTGGGGATCATCGATGGATGGCTTGAGGGGGATCGCGGTGTCCCGCGCAAGCAGCGCCATACGGCGAAGCGGGTATTCGACCGTTTGCGCACCGAGCATGGTTTCACCGGCGGCTATACGATCATCAAGGATTACATCCGGGAGCGCGAGCAGCGCAGCCGGGAGATGTTCGTGCCGCTGGCGCACCCGGCGGGAGATGCACAGGCCGATTTCGGGGAAGCTCTGGTGGAGATCGGCGGGGTGGAGCAAAAAGCCTACTTCTTCGCGCTCGATCTGCCGCACAGTGATGCCTGCTATGTGCGAGCCTATCCGGCGGCGGTGGCGGAGGCCTGGGTGGACGGACATGTCCATGCCTTCGCGTTCTTCGGCGCGGTGCCGCGCTCGATCGTCTATGACAACGATCGCTGCCTTGTGGCGAAAATCCTGCCAGACGGCACGCGCAAGCGTGCCACGCTGTTCAGCGCTTTCCTGTCGCATTACGTGATCCGCGACCGCTATGCCCGCCCGGGCAAGGGGAACGAGAAAGGCAATGTGGAAGGGCTGGTAGGTTACTGCCGCCGCAATTTCATGGTGCCGATCCCGAAGTTCCCGACCTGGGAGGCCTTCAACCTGTGGCTGGAGGAGCAATGCCGCAAGCGCCAGCAGGACAAGGTGCGCGGGGAGAGCGAGACGATCGGTGAGCGCTTGCAGCGCGATCTGGCGGCCATGCAGCCTCTGCCCGCTACACCCTTCGAGGCCTGCGATCAGACGAGCGGGCGGGTCTCCTCGCAATCTCTGGTGCGCTACAAGACCAACGATTATTCGGTTCCGGTAGTCTGGGGCCATCAGGAGGTCTGGATCAGGGCCTATGTCGATGAAGTGGTGATCGGATGCCGCAGCGAAGTTATCGCCCGTCATCCTCGTTGCTATGCCCGCGAGGAGGTTATCTTCGCCCCGCTCCACTATCTCCCGCTGGTCGAGCAGAAGATCAACGCATTCGACCAGGCCGCCCCTTTGCAGGGCTGGGATTTGCCCGAAGCGTTCGGGACGCTGCAGCGGTTGATGGAAGGGCGCATGCACAAACATGGCAGGCGCGAATATGTGCAGGTGCTGCGCCTGCTGGAAACGTTCACCCTCGCCGATCTCCAGGCGGCGGTGGAACAGGCCATCGCCCTTGGCGCCATCGGCTTCGATGCCGTCAAGCACCTCGTCCTGTGCCGGGTCGAACGCGTACCGCCCAGACTGGACCTGGACATCTATCCCTTCCTGCCTCGCACCACGGTCGAGAAGACCGTTGCCAGAGCCTATCTGAGCCTGCTCTGCGACAGGCAGGAGGCCGCATGAGCGATCAGGCACCGGAGATTCTTCTCGCTCACCATCTCAAGGCCCTCAAGCTGCCTACGTGCCTGCGAGAGCATCACAAGCTCGCCCGGCAATGTGCCGCTGAAGGCGTCGATCATATCCGCTTCCTCGCCCGTCTCGTCGAGATGGAGATGATCGACAGGGAGCGTCGTATGGTCGAGCGGCGCATCAAGGCCGCGCGCTTCCCCGCCGTCAAAAGCCTCGATAGCTTCGACTTCGCCGTCATCCCCAGGCTCAACAAGATGCAGGTGCTCGAGATGGCGCGCTGCGAGTGGATCGAGCGGCGTGAGAACGCCATCGCTCTGGGGCCATCGGGCACCGGGAAGACGCACGTAGCTTTGGGGCTCGGACTGGCAGCATGCCAGAAAGGACTGTCGGTGGGCTTCACCACTGCGGCGGCGCTGGTCAGCGAGATGATGGAGGCGCGCGACGAGCGGCGTCTCCTGCGCTTCCAGAAGCAGATGGCCGGATACAAGCTGCTCATCATTGACGAACTGGGCTTCGTACCGCTCTCCAAGACCGGTGCCGAACTGTTGTTCGAGCTGATCTCCCAGCGCTATGAGCGCGGCTCCACCTTGATCACCAGCAACCTGCCCTTCGACGAATGGACCGAAACCTTCGGATCCGAGCGCCTCACAGGCGCGCTCCTCGATCGTCTGACCCATCACGTCAGCATCCTCGAGATGAACGGCGAAAGCTATCGCCTCGCTCACAGCCGGGCCCGAAAGGCCAAAACCAGACCCTGAAAATCAAGCCAATGCCGGGGGGAGTGGCCTTCGGGCTACGCCCTCACGCCACTCCCCCCGGCATGTAACACCGTGGCCTGGTTTTACGCCGCCGCATGGCCGACTTTTGCTCCGCCGTTGACAGGCAGGCCGGTTGCAGCGCGCATCATCATCGTACCAAAACCGCCAATCGGGAAGCGGTCATCAGTCGCGCCAGCGCTTGCAATATCAAGCACCGACACCCGATCCGCGTTGGCAGCGATATCGGTGGCACAATGGAGATCAACGAATCGGCGTTCGTAAATGTCGCGCGGCACGGCACTGAATGGTTGGTCGATGCCCGATCGCGCGATGCGTTCGGCGCGCCGCGTTAGCCGCTGGTCAGCGGCAACATAGCGATTGACGACTGATCGAGGCTCGTCGCGGCTATTGGCTCGCAGCGCCAGCGATTCGCGATCGCTGGGGATGACAGTAACGCCCTGCTGCGCCGCAAGCGCCATAATCGGATTGATCGGCGCGTTGTGAATATAACTCGCTCCGACGTCGAACGGCATGCCAAGCGCTTGACTGTTGGTGACGATGCGACCGCCAGGACGCCCGCGTGCCTCCAGCACGATCACCCGCGCACCTGTCCCCGCAAAGGCATGTGCGGCAGCAATACCGGCAGCCCCAGCGCCAATGATGGCGACGTCGTAAACTGTCGAACGGGAAATCGATTGGCCCGCCTGCGCCCAAGCTCGCGGTGACGAGATCGCTCCGACTGCGACAGCACTTGCCATCATGGCTCGCCGGGTAATCATGTCATGACTTCCATTATCACAATGCTACCTGTCAGTTGACACACTGTCAAGTGACAGGTAGCGCCGTCGATTAGATGCAAACAGTTTGGCGCTTCGCTTTTTCCTCCCTGATCGATGTTGTCGCAGTGGCGATGATGTTGCCTTTGATCGCGCTGTTCATGAACGAACAGCGCGTGACCCCCGGCTATGTCGGGCTTTATGCAGCTGTCCCGTTTGCTGCCTTGCTGGTTAACTTGCCGCTGGTGCCACTGGCTATGCGCCGTTTCGGCTTTGGCAGGATGTTTGGCGCGGGGTTGCTCTTGTCGAGCGCGGGAATTGTGATGTCGGCGCTTAGCCGCGATTATGCGTCGCTGTGCCTCGGCGCGGGGTTGGTCGGCATTGGCGCCGCCTATCGCTGGAGCGCGGTTGAGGCGATGATCGCATGGTCTGCTCCGATAGACAGTCTGGGCCGCGTAACTGGCTTCTATCAAACGCTTGTCGCCGCCGCCTATGCCATCGGCCCGTTCTTGGTGCCTTTGTTCGCGCTGACGCTCGATAGCGCGGGCTATGTCGCGATTGGGCTTGCGGTCGCATCATGGCTGCCGGTGCTGATAGGCGGAACGGCTGAAAAGGTGCAATTTGCCACAAATGATACGCCCGGCGGCAACGCGTCGTGGCACGTCTTTCTTCCGCTCGCAGCGCTAGGCTTTATCGGCGGTGTTTTTGAGGTCGGGTTGAATGTACTGGCCCCGATTCAAGCTGAACGGCTTGGCGCTATCGCCACTGATAGCGCAATCATCCTTACCGGCGTCATCGCCGTGGCCAGCTTGGTGATGCAATATCCGGTCGGGCGATTGGCCGACCGGATATTGCATCGGGCCGATGATGCAGATATTGTGCGCTACCTTGTTACTGTCGCTGCTGGCAGCGCCGTTGGGATCGGGCATTGATGCGATGATCTGGCTTGCCGCCATTATCTGGGGCGGCGCGGGCGGCGCGATTTATACGCTGACGATGATCCATGTAGGCCGCTCGTTTCGCGGGCAGTCGCTGGCGGTATCGATCGTCATCGCGGCCTATACCGTCGGCGGGGCGATCGCGCCTGCGCTGGGTGGCCTTGGCCTTGGCTTGTCGACTCAATGGGGGTTAGCATGGGCGCTGGGGCCGCTGCTGTTGCTGGCATGGCCTTTGGCGCGCCTGCGCCCGAATTTGCCGCGTGGCGATCACGGCGACACCCAATGACGCCGGAAACAAAATAATGTCGTTATTCCAGTCGATTATGAAGCTGACCCGCCGCAGCGATCCGACAACCACGCTGCTGGCGCTTGACCCCGCCAATGCTGAAGAACGGCCCGCGGTTCTTGCGGCGCGCGCCGCGTGGCTGCTCTACGCGCTCGCCCCGCTCATCACCTATATAACCCCGGTTTATCTTGCGCTGCTGGCACAGCGGGTGCCGCTGACCGAGCGCGAAATCGGTCTGCTCGCTGGTGCAGAGTCACTGGGCGGTGTGATCGCCGCGCTCACCGCGCGCTGGTGGATAACCCGCTTCAACTGGCGGGCAGCCGCGCTGGCGGCGTTGCTGGTGATGATCGCCGGGATCGTGGCGACGGCGTTTACCCTCTCACCTGACGTCTTGCTTATCATCCGCGCGACAGCCAGCATATTCGGCGGCGGTCCGTTGATCGTCATTGCGATCGTTGTGCTGTCCGAAAGCGCCGCACCTGATCGCAATTTTGCTTATGCTTTTACGGCACAGTTGGTGATCGGTTTGGTGGTGCTGTTGCTGTTACCGGTCGCTGGCGATGCGCTTGGCTGGACCGGCGTTATCATATTGCTCGCAGGATGCTTCGTCACAGCGCTGCCGTTAGTGGGCTTGCTGCCAAAGAGGTCAGCAAACCCGGCGGCGTTGGTGGTACCGGCTGCCAGTCTCACCCGGCCAAGCTGGTTGCTGTTGCTGTCCATTGCGCTGCTCTCGGCATCCACGCAGGCATCATGGGCTTTTTCCGAAGTGCTCGGCAGCGATGTCGGCATGTCATTGTCGGGAATGAGCCAGTTGCTGGTGGGATCGACTGTGCTTGCAGTGATCGGCAGCCTCGCGGCTGCACCGATTGGCCAACGGATCGGGCGTCTACCCGCCTTTATCGGCGGAACGGCGATCATCCTGCTGTGCGTGTCCCCGCTCTACCTTGTGCTTGGCCCAACGACTTACGTCAGCTATTATCTGATCGGGGCCTGCGCTAGTGCCTTTATCGCGCCATTTCAATTGGGCGCGCTAGCCGGACAAAAAGATGCTTCGGCGGCGGCATCGCTCATGCCTGCGGTACAGGCGGCGGGCATGATGGCGGGGCCAGCGGCGGTTGGCCTGACGGCCGATATATCGCACGGGCCGCTGTGGTCAGTGAGCATCGCCGTCGCGTTTCTGTTGCTTGCAGCCCCGGCATTCGCCGCTGCTGCATGGTCACGCAACCTTAACGGGGTACCTCCACCGCAATCCTGAATGCCAAGGACTTGACCATATCCTCAATGCCGGCAAGGTCAGCGTCGGTCGGCCTGCCTTCCCCCACCACCGATCCAATCCCGTCGATCATGCTGCTGAGCGCCGCTGCCAAGCGAAGGGCTTCCCGTTCGGAGAGCGCGCTATTGACCCGGCGGATCAGCAGCGCAAACAACGAGCGATAGAGCGTCATAAACTGCGTCAGTGCGGCGCTGACGTCGGCGTCGAGATCGGCAAGGGACCAGACATAATTCCAGAATGCGCGGCCGCGCAGCGCGAGCGACTCAACCATCAGAAAATCCAGATAATCGCGCATGGCTGCTGCTGGATCAGCCGACTGACCCGTCAGTTTGGTAATCAGGCGGTCATGATAATCATCGATCCAATATTCGATCATTGCGCGCACCAGTGCCGCGCGGGTCGGAAAATAATATTGTACCGAAGCCAGCTTCAGGCCCGAACGTTCCGCCACCTTGTGCGCCGAAAAATTTTCTGCGCCCACTTCTTCGACCAGCGCCACAGCGGCATCCAAGATTTCACACGCTGTAGCGGTATGCGCCGGGCGCGGTCCGCGAATGCCAGATATCGCCTCTTGCAGGCTAACGCCCCCGTCAATCGTAATATGAGAATTGGCATTTTGCATAAGCGACGCTCTGGAATTGACAGCCTGTCAGCTGACAGGTAAAGTGTACTTATCTGAGGTAGAACACAGGACGCCATCATGCAACAGATCCATCCCCTCTCCCCGCTGCTGCGTGAGGCCACCCCGTCGCTGCCGCCGTCGCGCTATATCGATGGGAACGTTTATGCCGATGAATTGCACAATATATGGAAAAAAGGCTGGAATTATGTCGGGCCGCTGTCGGATATAGCCCCTGGCACGATGCGCCGGGTGGATGTGGCAGGCACCAATATCCTGCTGGTTCGAGCCAAAGACGGCGATGTCCGCGCCTATCACAATGTCTGTCCGCATCGCGGATCCGAACTGTGCACCGCCGACGAACAACCTTTGCGCGGCGGACGGATATTATGTCCCTATCATGCGTGGAGCTTTAACGCCGACGGCACACTGGCAAGTACCGCTGCGGCCAGTCACGCGCCCGATTTCGACAAAGCGGATCATGGTCTGCGCAGCGTTGGTCTGATCGACTGGAATGGGCTGCTGTTTGTCCGCCCGGTGGAAAGCAGCGATGATTTTGGCGCAGACAATGCCTTTGGCCTGCATGACCTTGATAACTGGCCAATGCGCGAGCTGGTAACCGCAAGCCGCGAAACCCATCTGGTTGAATGCAACTGGAAAATTCTGTGGGAAAATTTCAACGAATGCCTGCATTGTCCGGGTGTTCATCCATCGCTATGCGACCTCATTCCAATCCATAGAAAAGGGCTGCTCGCTTATTCTGATGCGCCCGATTGGACCCCCGACAGCATGGAACCCGAACATGGCTTGCGTGATGGCGCACGCAGCTGGACGTTAAGCGGAGCGGCCGCCACCGCCGAATTTCCTGGATTGACAGAGGACCAGCGCAACGCTGGCCAGGTCTATTGTGTGATCTGGCCAACATTGTTCATCGTCGCGCATGTCGATTATATCAGCATCGTGTCCTATCGCCCCAAGGGGCCGGAACAGACCGAAGTCACCGGCGAGGTGCTGGTGGCGCCAGCGGCTTTGGCCGACCCCAATTTCGATCTGCACCAGATTGTTGCGTTCAATCAACAGGTGCAAAATGAAGATGAAGAAGTGTGCGAATTGAACCAGCGCGGTCTGCGCACCAGTCCGTTTAAGGCTGGCGTCCTGATGCCAGAAGAATATAATGTGAAAACGTTTCACGATTGGATCGCGCGGCAAATGGCCGGGGCGGATGCCGCATGACCGTTGACGAGCTGATCGGGCAAATGGCCGAAAACCGCGCGTGGATTGCGGGAGCGCGGGTGGCTATTGATTTTGGCGATGATGGCGCAGTCTTGCTTGACGGTATCGCGCAAGGCGTCCGGTGCGCGGAACTGGGGGAGCCAGCAGACACACATATCGCCGTTAGCTGGACCGACTGGCTGGCGCTGACGCGCGGCTCGCTTGACCCACGCCGGGCTATCAACAACGGCAAGATTGTCATCACTGGCGATATGAACAACGTCGCCAAATTGATCGAGCTGGGGCACCGCATGTTTTGATGGGAGATATTTCATAGGAGCATCACGGGTCACCGATTGCTGCACTGTATCGGCAACCTTACTCTGGCCACGCCCGGCTATAACTCGACTTTGAGTAATTGTGCCTTTGCCGAGAAGCGCCCAGAAATCGCAGCAAACAGCAGTTTGATGCTGAACAGCTATTTCCAATTGCTGACCGATCAAGACGTGTGGGATGAGGCCGTCCTGCAAAAGCGAGCGCAAGGTTTATTGCCCTTGGCAATCCAGCTGTGGCCTCGTCCTGCGAGCATTCCGTAGGTTTCAAATCACTTTATTGCGCCACTCTGAATTCGCCAGCGGCGTAGCGGCGACAACTGCGACGAAGACGCGGGCAAAGGGGTGCTTGAGGCTCGGCGCGCCTATTTCCGTTGCCCGCTTGGCCCATGTCCCGATCAAGTGCGCCAGCGGCGCATCGGGATACGGGCGGAAAGGCTTGCATGGCAGGTCGCATTGAAGCTCGATGCGCCATAGGTCTGCAAAGCAATCTGCACCGATCTGCTTAACCAAGAATGCCAGCGGCATGTCGGCGACCGGCGATAGGAGCCCACGCGGCGCATCGCAGCGCGACGCTGTTAGGGCGCGGCCTGATAGGAAGGTGATTTACTGCCGTGGCGTTCGCGCCCGGTGAGTTGGCGTCGCGAGCCGTGCCTTTGCCCCTGCCGATGCGCGGGCCGTGCCGCCACTGTCTGCCGGATCGCTTATCATCGGCTCCCATCCACTCATGCCCTGCAAAACACGGTCGGCATGTTTGATGGTGTTCACATGCCCATAATACTGCTCGATCATCTTGACCGACGTGCCCATCTGCTCGGCAAGGATATAGACATCGACACCTTCGCTAAGCCGGAAGGTGGTATAGGTATGCCGGAAGCAATAGGTTGAACGCGGAGTGCCGTTCGGCCCGATTTTGAGTTCAGCCTCGGTCAGCAGTTTCTCAACGGCGTCTTCATACAGGAATTTGACGGGTTTGCCGGTAATGGTGGTGAATACCGGATCATCGGGTAGCGTGGCTTTTGAGATGGCGCGAATACGGTCGAGATAATCACCCACGCTCTTCGGCGCGACCAGCTTGCGCGACTTGCCCTTGCCCTGGACGAATAGGACGACGATTTCTTTGCCGTCACGATCCTTGGCAACCATGATGTCGCGCCAGCGCAAGTTCTTCGCCTCGGGTGGACGCATCCCGGTGTTGCACATTATCAGCATGAAATTGTAGCACATGGTGCGCGCCCATGCGCTCGGCGCTTTTGTGGCCTTGGCAATCCATGCGCGCCCAACCGCATGCAGCTTGCGATATTCTTCCAACGTGAATTCGTCGCGGCGCATGGTTTTGAGCTTTGGCTTACCCTCGAAGCGTTGGCTGGCGGGAACATAGCGTTTGCTAATTGCGAAGTTCATGGCGGCGTTGAACGCGCCCATCTCGAACTCAATGGTGGCATCGCTGATCTGGGCGCGGTGTCGGCCCGTCCCGTTCTCGCGCCGCCAAGTCGGATATTGTTTCCAGCGATCGGGCCCTATGAGGTGAACCTGTGTGCTGCCCACATAGCGATCAAGCGCGCCAAGAAGGACATTTTTGAGATTTTTGACCCGCGCGGCGGAAATCTCGCCTGTGTCAGCGCGACGCTGCTGCACGGCGATATATTCCTCCGCCACTTTCCGGAACGAGCGATTGAACACGGGATGGTCATGTTTGAGCAAAACGCGGATTTCAGCATCTTTATCGACGGCCAGCTCGCGGGCGGCTCGCAGATCGGTCGTACCTAGCCCGAAAAATTCATCGGGGGTTGGCGGATGTAGCGTAAAGCCATGATTTGACGTATGATTTGGTTGCTTAATCCGATCAACGTCATTTCTGGAGAGCTACACCCGCCATGGACGATCTTACGCTACCCTTTCCCGGGCTGTCACCTGTTTCTGGCAAGCGGTTGGATGTCAGATTTGACGGCGGCATGCTGTCATCTGATGGCGGGATTTTGCTGTTGCGCGAGGTCGAGCAGCGCCTTGGCGTGGCCGATCGTCTGGCGGCCTGTATCAAGGATCCGCGCTCGCCCGAGCACATCACGCATAGCCTTGCCGACATCATCGGGTTCCGGTTGATGATGATCGCTGCAGGCTATGAGGATGGCAATGATGCATCCAGCCTGCGCGTCGATCCGATGTTCAAGATGGCGCTCGATCTGACACCCTCTGGGACCCGCGCGCTGTGTTCGCAGCCGACCATCTCCCGTCTGGAGAACCTGCCCGATACCCGGGCGTTGTTGCGCATGGGGCGTGCGATGGTCGATCTGTATTGCGAAAGCTTCCCCACAGTGCCCAAGCGCATTGTGCTCGACATTGATGACACCTTCGACGCTGTCCACGGCGGCCAGCAGTTGCGCCTGTTCAATGCCCATCATGACGAATACGGCTTCCAGCCCATTGTCGTGTTCGATGACCAAGGCCGCTTCATCACCGCCGTACTGCGCCCGGCCAAGCGGCCCAAGGGCACAGAAATCAGGGCTTTCCTGCGCCGCTTGATGCGCGCAATCCACAGCCATTGGCCAAAGACACAGATCCTGTTGCGCGGCGACAGCCACTATTGCTGCCCCGAAGTCATCGACTGGTGCCGTGCAGGCGGGCACGACTTCATCCTGGGTGTTGCGCCGACTTCGACACTACGCCGCCATATCACCGATCTTGAAGCCAGCACCAAAGCGCGCTTTGCGGCATCACCCACCGAGGGCAAGGTACGCCGCTTCAAGACCTTCAACGATTGCGCCAAAAGTTGGAGCCGGGTCGAGCGGATCATCGCCCGCATCGAAGTCGGCGATCAGGGCGCTGACACGCGCTTTGTCGTCACCAATCTCAAGAAAGGCTCGCCCCGCTGGCTCTATGAACACGTCTATTGTCGGCGGGGCCAGGCCGAAAACCACATCAAGTCGTGGAAAACCCATCTCGCCGCAGATCGAACATCGTGCTCCAGAGCCACAGCCAACCAGTTGCGGCTGTTCCTTCATGCTGGCGCCTATTGGCTGATGTGGGGCTTGCGCACTGCCATGCCGAAACGCTCGATCTGGCGCACCGTCCAGTTCGATACCTTGCGCTTGCGCCTGATCAAGATCGCCGCCCGTGTTACCGAGCTGAAGACGGGGGTTGGGGAGCAATGGAACTGAAAACCAACGTAAGCCGAATTAGAGTTCGTTTTACTCGTCAGCGACTGCGAATTAACGAACTTTGATTCGTGAGAAAGGTTTATTGCACTGATTTTCGGGTGTTGGTGACCTTTCCTCGCGATAGCGGAAACGGTTTCATAAAACGGTCGTTTTTCGAAACTATCCAGACGTTGCAAGGGTTTGCGGGGCAGCGACTGAGCTTAAGTGCACTTTCTGTTCCGTTGCTCCCCCAACCCCTACTCCGTCCAGCTGGCTCGCGCAAGTGAGGGTGTCCTCGCTGCATGGGAGAAGAATCCCGCTCAGAGTGCTGATGTTGCACTCTACCGAGCTGAATGCCTTTCAAGCCCGGCCCCTGATCCAGATAACAAGATTCCGGTTCGCGCAGAGTCACACGGTGAATGCGCGGCCCGAATTGGCACCCTGGCCTTGGGGGCGGCAGTAGAGAGTGCAAATGCCAATGTGCCAGTCCCTGCACCACTCCGCTGGCTTTGACGCAGGGGGTGCTGATGGCCACGCTGACCCTTCCGCTCAAGCGCGAGTATTTCGAAGCCATCAAGGCGGGCGAAAAGCCAGAGGAATACAGGCTTGTCACGCCCTACTGGCGCAAGCGGCTTGAGGGGCGGTGTTACGAAGCCATCGAGCTGACTTGCGGCTACCCAAAGCGGGATGACAAGAGCAGGCGGCTAACTCGCCCCTGGAAAGGCTATAGGATCACGACATTGACGCACCCACATTTCGGGCCTGACCCGGTGCAGGTGTATGCCATCAATGTGGAGCAGTAGCGCCTAAACCCACCTGCGATCAGTGTGTGGTGGCCACCTAATAGCAAGTGCGGCGTGTTGGATGGAAGCTGTCTAGAGGCCGCATTTATTCTCCGCTGAATTCACAATTCACAACGGAGAGTGCTGGTGATCAAGCAGAATGCGCCCAAGGCGGCTCTTGCGGCTGTAATGATGGCCATGGTTAGCGCAGTGAGCGCAGGCCAAGAAATTCACGTCGCAAACTGGAACGACTACATCGACCCAGCTCTGATCGAGCGATTCGAGAAAGAGTCGGGTATCAAGGTCCACTACCAGACTTACGAGACTGGCGATGAAATGGACGCTCTCCTAAAGTCGGGCGAGCCGCTGGATGTGGTGGTGCCAGCTACTGATCGGCTCCAGGAGTTGATCAGTGAGAGCCTTATCAGACCCTTCGATGCCTCTAAGATCGACGGCTTTTACGATATGCAGCCGCTGATCCGCAGCCATCTATTCACCCATGATCGGACTTTGAGCTACGCAGCTCCGTATTTCTGGGGGCGTGTTGGTGTGCTGCTTGATCGGGGCAAGGCAGAGGCCGCGCTCGGCAGCTCAATTGCTCAGAGCTGGGGCCTTTTGTTCGATGAGACAGCAGTCGAAAAACTCAGCTCTTGTGGGGTTAGCATTCTCGAAGGCCGGGAAGAAATCTATTCGCTGATCATGAACTACAAAGGGCGGAGTCTTGATTTCGCCACAGAACGTTCGCTCGACGTTTTAGATCAAGCATTGACCTCCTTGAAGCCCCACTACGCGATGGTTGATAGCGCTGAATATCGCGAGGCCATGGCGGCAGGAAAGCTATGCGTCAGCATGGCGTGGGAGGGTGATGCCAGAGCAATGATAGGGGAACATCCGGGGCTGGAGTTCATCCTGCCGGACGAAGGGACTCTGTTTTTCCTCGACACCATGGCGATACCGGCAAAATCCCAGAACTACGAGTCTGCGCGTATGTTCATCAGCTTCTTCATGCGAAGCGACGTTGCGCAGCAAAACGCCGAATACACGCTTTACAACACCCCTAGTGCGAAAGCTTTGGAGTCCATGAAAGCAGTGGCAGGCGGCACGCAAGCGCAGAGCCTGATCTGGGAAAAAGGGGTCCAGGTGTTCACCTACAAGGCTCCGCGCCCCGAGCTGGAACGAAAGTTTCGAGATAGCTGGAGCCGTTTCGTAGAGAAACCGTCAAAGCTTGCGAGCCGGCCCGTCACGGCAGACGTTATAAATTAACCATTCCCTGGACCATCGCGTCTGGCATTTGCCAATACGGCAAAAAGGCTCCGCATCCCTATTTAGAATCAAGGACTACCAATGACCGTTTCAAACCAGCTCGTAGATTTCATAGCGTCGGCACTGGCAGAGGCTGACGCATCGTTCGTCGATGATTTTGTCCAGAACGGCCCGCTCCCAGGTGGGGCTGATGGCGCATACCGCTATCTGTTGGCAGTGGCATTGCGGAAGTTGAGTGCAGCTGAATTTGCGACTCTTACGGGTGTCAGTGAGGCCGTCGCTGTGCGCCTGCTTGCGTGGCTCGAAAATGGGACACGGGGTTGAGTGAGTCCATGGGCGAGGTAGTAAAGGTATCGCGAGAGAAAGTAGACGAGGCAATTCACGCCCTCACCTCGATCAATAGTGGTAAAGGCCATGAAATCCGCGTCCCGCAAGATGACGAGCCCGTCTATTGGCAGCGCCGTGAATGGGTCAGCTGGGTGGTTCAGGTCGGAAAAGAGCTAGCGGCTGATGTTGCCCAGAAGAATAGCGCTCTGCCTCCAGGGCCGGGGAAACCCAGCGACATGACGTGCGTCCCTTCCGATGCCATCACCCTGCTCAAGATATGGCAGACCCACTTGGGCTCCTGCCGCGAGAGCTGTGACGATGCCGGCAAGCTGCTGTGGGACCGAATTCATGCGGCTATAGAGCGAGCGCAACCTGTATGCGATCAGCAAGTGCAGTCTCTTGAGCTGGCCAAGGGGGTCTAATGTCAAGGCATACCATTGAACTCCCCTCCACTACTTCGGCTGGCCGAGCAATCGTTGTGATTGGCTTTCAGGTCGGGGCAAGTGGCCCTCATTACTTCTGCTACGTGTTCGACGCAACTGAGCCGATGACCACCCCCATTTGGAACTCCATGTTTGCACCTGGGTATGGCACAGCGCAGGAGGTGGACGCCTTCGATGAAGTGCTCAAGTCCTGGGGAGTGACACTGCCTGATTTCATCAAGCGTGCGCTGAGTGAAGACTGGGTGAAGACTCAGCTCAACACCGAATACTGCTGGCAATCGGATGGATGCTTCGACCAGATTCGCTGATCAGGATTGGCGCTAGGAAACGCACTACCTCTGTCTGAGGAACTGCATGTAGTTGGGATGAAGCGCATGCGCAGCGGGCGTAGAGTCGCCGCATATGTACTGCGGAGGATGCGCCCCTTGAACGAATCGAAAATGACCTACATTGCGCTGGCTCTCGGTGCCGGCGCACTTGCTGTAAGCGCTGCCTCAGCAGTCCTCAGCGCCCTTCCCAACAGCAGCAAGATCGATGCGCTGTCTACCGAAGTAAAAGAGCTGCGTGAGCTGAACACTTCGCTCCAGGACAAGCTCGCCATTGCCAACCAGAACCGAACACGTATCGATGAGCTGGATATTGGCCTGACAGCGATGGCCAACGTGATGAACATCGACCGCCAACAATTGGCCAAGGCCATGATGGCTATGAAGACTGGTGGTGCGGCGGTGCCGCCCTCACAGCAGAGCCCGGCTGAAACCCCGAAGGCAATCCAGGCACCGACTGCCGCTGATCTGCCACAGGGCACTCAAGCCAAAACGCCGGCTTCATCGCTAGAGGTAAAGCCTTCCTCTATCTCGGCTACACCAGTGATTCCTGCTGAGGCTAAACCGCCAAAGCCAACTGCCAAGGCCTTGGATGCGCTTCTCGAATCGGATAACCCTTTCGAAGGCGAACCGGATACTTCTACGAATGCAGGTGGGCAGGTTCCCGCGCTCATCGCCAATGTGCCTGTCGATGCCCCTACGCTGACAATCCAGCATGTCGATTCGATCCTGGCAAAGCGGATTTCCGAGAACTGGTATAAGCCGGCTGGTGCCTCGGCGAATCTGAACGCGATCATTCAGTTGAAGATGAGCCGCGAAGGCAAGGTTGAGTCCGTAGAGCTGACTCGCCCTTCTGGTAATCCAGAGTTCGATGGTTCTGTGATCAGCGCGGTGAAGTCCATTGGCGCCATAAACGAAGTGCAGCGCCTGTCTGATGCTGATTTCCAGAAGGCCTACGCCAACAGAAATATTCAGTTCACTCCCCAGATGGGGGGCTGAGGAAGGCCGCGGCGATTCTCGCTTCCCAATCTGCGGCTTGAGGTGGTGCCTGCCCAGTGCAATGGATGCAGGCGCCACAGCGTTATACTCAGGGCACACATCACTGAGTTATCCCCCTAATGAAATCCCCTTTCCCAGACTCTCCAGGCGCTACTGAGTCCGCACTTGATCAGGTCCGCCCTGGCGCTGAGATAGAGGATTTGGTCGCCCGATACCATCAAAGCGGGAAATCGGCGAATACCGAGCGGACTTACAAAGCTCACATCAGCCACTACCGCTACCAATGGGGCGGATACCTGCCTGCAAACGAAGATGCTTTGTGCAGGTACTTGGCGACCTATGCCCAGAGCTTGAAAGTCAGCACTCTGCGTCAGCGGCTCTCGGCACTTTCCAAGTGGCATAAGCAGCAGGGCTTCATCGATCCGACAGCCAGTCCTACGGTCAAGCAAACGATGAGGGGCATTGCCAAGGAGCACCAGGATGCCCCCAAGCAGGCTTACCCGCTGACATTCAGGCATTTGCTCACCATCTGCGACCAGCTTGAAGCTGAGAAGAAGGCTGCCATTCAGGCAGGCGATCAAGGGGCCATTCTTCGCACACATCGCGACCTCGCCCTGGTCCTGGTTGGGTTCTGGCAGGGCTTCCGAAGCGATGAGCTGAGCCGGGTCGCCGTTGAGAACGTGAAGGCAAGCCGCACCGATGGGATCAGCATCTTCCTGTCTCACAGCAAGACAGATCGAGACGCAAGCGGGCGCATATACGAAATGCCAGCGCTCAGGGCCTACTGCCCTGCCTCCGCCTATATCGACTGGATTCAGGCTTCTGGCATCACCTCGGGGTTGGTGTTTCGCTCAATCAACCGCTGGGGGCGGTTGGCCGAAACCGGAATCCACAAGCAGAGCATTGGCCACATCATCAACAGAGTGGCAAACGCCCTTTTCCCCGGTGAGTCCCATTTCAGTACCCACTCCCTTCGACACGGCTTCGCAGACTGGGCGGTACGAGCGGGTTGGGATATGACCATGCTGATGGAGCACGTTGGGTGGCGCTCCATCGAGAATGCCAAGAGGTACATGCCGAAGCGCAAGGATTTTGGAACGCTTGCTCTCAACCAGCCGGTTTTACCAGCGGGTGGCGATCTGAGTAACGCCGGCAACGCGAACACCCTGCTCTCACATTTCCAGTCGTTGCCAGACAGCGACTGATCCCGGTTATCAGCTATCAACACATTGGAGTGGCAATGGAAGCACAAGCAAAGCTCGATAGGGCAGACGAAAAGAACAAGCGGCTGATTGCTAGTGTGCTCAGAAGCCCTTTCATTCGTGGACTGCACGCGGACCCCGAGTGGCTGATCATGCACGGGAGCCCAGGCGAACGGGCAGCGTTCGTGCGACTGGCTCGGCGCCGTTGTTTCCTCATGCTGGGTGGTGTTGCGCTGATCGTTGCCGTCATTGGATCGTTACCGTCTAAGCCAGTTGCTCCGCCTCCAGCCCCCACCTTTGAGTCGGCAGGCTCTGTTGTTCGGATTCAGCTTCACGAAAGCGCCTTCTCAAGCTCATCCTCGGTTGAGACAACGGATGGTGTCTTTCAGGTCCAGGGCGCTGTGACTGGTGCATCCGGTGACGTGGCCACGATGAAAACGGTCGATCAGCACGGGGTGGTTAAACGCGAGCTGTGCATCGAGTCCAAGTTCAAGTCTGCGTGCTACACGCTGCTGTAGCGGCGCTTCGATGCCGCTGATTTGTCAGCAGCCTCGAAATCGCTGAGAATGGCTCCACGCGATTGCGTAGTCAGTGATCGAGCAGTGGTCATGGATGATGTAGAAAACTCGCTCACAGAATAAAGGCGCCCTATGGCGCCTTTGTTCTTTCTGGGGCAGGAGCAGTGCTGCTTTCCTGGGTCACTACGCCCCTATTGCTATCTGCTCCATCGCTATTGATGCCATCAACAGCGCATATTGCTGGCGCTGTGAGTTGACCCATTCCACCAGTGCATCGAGCACCCATGAGTTCATCGAGCCGCCGCTGCCGCCCTTCACAGCGACAGCGTTTGTCACCCCCTCGCGGATAGTGTCGCGGACACTCGGGGGAAGGCGCAAAACGAAGTTGCGTGGTGTGCTGCACTTGGTCAAGTCGAAGTCAGGGACTTCCGCCAGCACTCTGCTTGCCACTTCCGCGCCAATATGAGCCTTGAGGATTCCGGTTAGCGCTGCGTTGCGCCGTTGGCCGGCTAGCGCCTCCAGGATGGCAGCCACAGCCTCGGAATTCATGCTCCGCCCCTGGTGCTTACCAATGGCGTCCAGTTCGGCAAACAACTCTGCGTACCCACGGATCACGAACTTGTCGGCGGTTCGGCTGTTGTACTTAGGCCGTGGCGTTGGGCTTTTTCTGGCCGCAGCAACGGCACGGTTGAGCGCTGCTATTGCTATGGGGTTCATCAAGCTACTCATCACTTCCTCACTTCGCGCTATTGCTTGCAGGTGGCTCGCAAGACACGGGCTTGTCCCGGATTAACTCCCAGCTGGCCTCATATCCCGAATGGTGGTCAGCATCGACGAAGATCGTTTCACCGCAGTTCGGCTGGACCTTGAGCATGTAGGCTTGGCTCACTTCTGGAGGAACAACTGTGTCGTTCATGCCAATCAGGTGCCTCTGAGGGATACCCGCCAGCCTTTCTGCATAATCGACCGGGTTCAACGAGCTGGTCAGCGGTGACAAACCTTTCATCTGCGTCCAGGCAAGCGGATCGATGTTGCCGGCGATGGTCTGAACCTGCACCACATCTGAGCGAGTTGCGGCCAGCAGCAAGGCGACAGCCCCACCACCGGAATACCCAACTAGCTCGAATTGCTGAACCCCATGTTGGGATTTGAGGGTGTCGAGCACTTCGCTCGCTGCGTGGATTGCCTCTTTGCCGAATCGACCCGAGGTCCACATTTCTTTACGGCAGCTGGCGCCCAGAATGAACTGGCATGGCCGGGCCATGTAGACGGCTGGAGCTGGGTCGGCAATCGCCAAGCTGGGCATCATGCTTTTTACCGGCGTAGGGTCATCGCTCACCGTCCGGCTGGTGATCCAGGCGCGGCCATCGCCCTCGATGTAAACGCGCAGGGTCTGCACTCGCAGTTCGGTCGGCTGTAGTGTCTGGATGGTGTACTTCGACGTTTTGACTGCAACAGGCCGCAGCTCGCTGCCATCGCTGATTCTGGTGAGGTCCATTGGCTTCATGGCGCAACCAGTTGCCAGCAGTAGGCTGGCAAGCATCCCTGCCCTCAGTAGAGGTTTGTGGACTGCTTTCATGTGTGAATCCCCCTTAAAACAAACCCGCCGTGAGAGGCGGGTCTGTTCGTTCCGAGCTGGCTGTTAGAAGTCGTAACGGGCCTTGAGGCTCACGGTGTCGGCGTTGAAGTCGGCCTTACGGGTGTAGTCGTAAGACGCGCCGATGGTGTAGTTGCCCTTGGTCCAATCAAGGCCGATACCAGCTTCGTAAGTCCATGCGGTCGCCGGGGCGCCAGTGGTCGCGAAGGTGGTGCCGCCGAGCGCGTAGGCCGAAGTGCTGTCAGCCGAGTCCTGAGCAAAGTCGTGGAAGGCCATCAGGCGAGCGTTCGGCTGGAAGTCGCCGTAGACGCCTTCCAGCTTCACGCCAGCGCCCACGTCGAAGACTTCCAGAGACTGACTGCCAGAGCGCAGAGCTGCTTGGGTGCCCTTCTCGGTGAAGCTGTCGATCTGCACCTTCGCGTAACGGGTCGCAATGGTCGGGATCAGGTCCAGGTTCTCGTTCAGCTTGATGGTGTAGCCGCCGCTCAGGTCAGCAGCCAGGACGTTGGAGTCGTAGTTGCCTTCGGCCTTCTCGCCAGCAATGTAGCGCTTCGACTCGTTATCGCTCTGGCCGTAGGTCAGGCTGCCGATCACCGAGTAAGGGCCATGCTCCCACGAACCGTAACCAGTCAGCAGCGTGGTGGCCACATCGGTTTTGTTGTCAGTGTCGGAGGAAACATCGGTGCGAACGTGGCTCAGGGCAAGACCAAGAGTGGTCTGCTCATTCACCTTGCCATCAGCGCCGATAATCAGACCGCTGGAGTCGGCGTCGTAGCCAGCAATACCGTCGCGCTCGCCCTGGTCGCTGTTGCCGTGAAGCGCTTTAACCCATACGCCGGTTTCGATCAGTGCATCACCGGAGTTTGCACCCAGCGAGGAAGCGCGACTGCCGATGGCCGAGTTGGTCAGGCCGGTGGCTGCCAGCGAGGCGGACTGCGCTGCGCGGTTGGTTTCCGGCTGGAGCTGACGAGCCAGCTGGCGCAGTTCAGCGTCGTTGGCGTTCAGGAAGGTCTGATACAGGTTGCTGTCTACAGGCAGCTTGGCCAGCACGCTGTCGATGAACGCTTTGGTAGCGGCAATGCCGTTGGCGTCTACGCCGGCATTCGCCAGACCTTCACCGGCTTGGGCGCCAGTGGCGAGGCCAATGTCGGCGCTGATGTTGTTGCTGCCGAACTCGACGTTGGTAACAGCCAGCAGCGGAGTCAGGGTCTTCACTTGAACACCCAGGTTTTCCAGCTGGTCAGCGCTCACCAGAACATATTTGGTGGAGGCTTTGGTGAACTGCCCCGGCAGCGTGGTCAGACCGATGACGCTGCCCTGCTCCAGGGTCAGCTTGCCATCAACTTCAACCATGGCCTTGCTCGGATCGGTGCTGTTGTTCACGAACAGGCTCAGGCCGGCGCCATTGCGCACGAACATATCGCCAGTCACGTTGGTGACTTCTGCGACGTACAGCTTGCCTGCAACCACATCCAGCTTGTCGGCTTCGATCAGCTGGGAGTAGATGGCCACGTTGCCGTTCACGAAAGCATCGCGGATGCCTTCAATGTCACCGATGACGGTGCCGCCGTTCAGGTGCAGGATGGTTTGACCGTTGCCATCAATCGCAGCGTCACCGCCGCTGATCACGCCGCCGTTCTGGGTGATGCGGTAGAAGTTATCGGCGTTGCTGGTTTCGCCGGGGCCGGTTTGCAGCAGGTCGTTGGTGATCTTGATACCCACGCCATCCGAGGCAATGGTGCCGCTATTGATGATGCCTTGGCTCAGCGCGTTGTTGCCGAACGACTCGCGTACTTCGATGGCGACGGAGTTGGCGCCCTCGGCGCGGATGGTGCCGGTGTTCATGATGCGGTTGTAGTCGGAGCGATCCATGCGCAGGGCGACAGCATTGGAGCCGCCGACACTAATGGTGCCGCTGTTTTCTACGTCCTGGCCAAAGTTGACCATGTTCAGTTCGATGCCGCGTGCATTGGTGCCGCTCACGCTGATGGTGCCGGTGTTCACCACGTCACGGTCGATAGTCGCGTATTTGGCGAGGTCGCTCGGGTCCTGGTCCTGGCCGTCCACTTTGACGCCCCAGGCATTGCGGGCATTGACGGAGATAGTGCCTTTGTTGATCACGTCGCCGGACAGCTGGACATTCTCCAGCATGATCGCTGCCTGTTCGTCCGTGGGGGCATTGCCCGAATTATCAGTAACCCGGATGGTGCCGTTGTTGATCACATTGCCAATGGCGTCGTCTGCTACGCCGTTCTGGCCGATAACGGCATCAGAGATATTGATGCCGGAAGCGTTGTAGCCGCTGGCGTTGATCGTACCGTTGTTGATGAAGCTGCCACCGATGGCGCCATCAGCCGAGTCGTCTTCGATACCGATGGCGTCAACGAAATCGCCGGTCAGGTTGTAGTTGGCATCGTTGACGAAGTTGCCAGACACCTGTGGGCCATCGAGGTCGATACCGTCCTGGCCTGCATCGCGATTTGCGCTGCCGTTGAGCGTGATGCTGTCAAAACTGCCAGTGGCGACCTCGATGCCGGTGCTGCCGCTGACGTTGATCTGGGCTGGCGCTGCGTGGGCGGCGGATGCCGTCGCGATTGCCAGTGCCAGGATGGTTTTTCTGCTGATGATGGTCGCCACGTATTTTTTCCTTCTGGTTTCGTCCGATTTAACCCAGCATCGGGTGGCAAGTGCCGGGCATATTGCTTTTGCGGAACAGATCATAACGACCGGGCGCCGGGAATCCACTCCCGCTCATTGCTTTTTCTTGTCGGAGAAGTGACGGAAAATCAGTCGGTTAGGTTTGTGACCTATTTCCTGGCGTGAGGGTTGATTTTTTTGGCGTTGAAATCCCGTCGCCATGCTGCCAAAATGGTGGCACCTCGAAGCCCATGATGGGTTTTGAGCATAACTATTAAGGCTTTCCTTGATGCCCAGCTGGGCACGGGTAAGCCAGATGACAGCGCAAGAGACGTAGGTGTATTCACTTCGCTAGCGAGTCTGCATCGCAAGCATGAGTGGCCTTTGTCTTCTTGAAACCAAGGGGATTTTGGTAATGCAGCATGCTCAAGCTGGAAGGGCACACCTCGACGTGTCCGACAACCTAATGCTGGCTCGGGAACTTGAAGTTGCCGAACGCATTCGAGACAAAAGCGGTATGTTCACCATCCGTCAGGTGGCGAGCATTCATAAGATGAGTATCCCGTTCCTGCGTGAATTCGCAGAGCGTCACGGGATCACGTTTGTGGGGACAGATGGCAGTCGGACGAAGCGTATCTCCAGCGCCGTCATCGCCAGAGAACGTCGCCACACATCAACAGTCGTTGCTCGATCCTTAACTCGAAAGCCGGTCACTTCCCTCGACTCCGATAAGTTGACGCCTGAGCTGCGTGAACGCGCTCGCCGCCGCGATCAAGAGTCGGTCAACGGGTTTATCGAGCACCTTCGCGATCTGTCCCAGACGCATACCAGGGAAGAAGCTGCAAAGAAGGTAGGCATCAGCCCAACATTTATGCGCCGACTAGCTTACGACCAGGAACTGGTTTTTGTTGGCGAAGTCGCTCCTGCTACACAGTGCGCCTCGCCATCGGCTATCAAGAAGCTCCAGAGCACCTTGTTCCGCCCCAGCAAAAAGATGAAGCCGACGACCTCGCGCCTGATCCGCAACTTTGTGATCAGTGACGTTCAGGATGAGCTGTAGCCGCACCGGCTGTTGATGGGTGGCGCGGCGCAACTCGGTTCCGTCGCAGCCACCTCGCTTCGGGTTCTACTCCCCGTCCCTCTCGACTAGCCTAGCCCTCATCAGCTCCGCTACAGGACTCCAGCCTTGCATAGCCCTGCTGCTGCGCCCGCATTGCTTTCAGGGCTGCCATGAATCGCTTTCTGCGGTTTTTGCTTCGAGCAGTGCCCAGGCCCTTGTATTCATTGAAAAGGGCAATGGACTCTCTGGCGATGATCATTGCGATAAAGCTCTTGTAGATCAGTCTCGGCGCAGCACTCTTGCCGCTACCGCCAAACATGATCGTCTCTCTATCGAAGTGGTGAACTATGCCGTTAAAGGATGCGCCGCAGGTAGAAAACAGCGTCAGTTGGACTCGGTTGCACTGGCAGTGCTCTAAGAAACGATTCTGCTCGCGGACAGTCCTGTCTACTTCTGTCTCAATGGCGTAATTGAAACGCATCCCTTTTTTGGGCTTCGCTTTACGCGCCATCACCTCTCCCTGTGCAAGGAACCTGTTCTCGCAATTTTTGAAGGAGCCTCTATGTTGCTTCGGGAAGCTCAATCCATGAGGTTGTGAAGCGATTTGAGCGATACTGCCGGCGTACTAGCTGATCTAGGCTTCGCCGTTCGGAACCAAATCGAATCGTGCCGTATCCAGATAATTGATTGATCTGGTCTAGCGTCTCCATCAACTCCTGGCTGCGTGGGCGTGCCTGCGGAGTAAACAAATCAGGCGTGAAATTCTTCTCAGGGATGGCTTCGATGACCATGAGGCCTGCTCGAATCCAGGTGACTCCTTCCCGGTGAAGTGACCTCAAACAGCTCATTGCCGCTTCGATCAATATTCGCGTGTCATTTGATGGACTTGTCAATTCGATTGTTTCAGATTTAGTCAATGATGTCATTATCGAAGTACGGGCGGGCTGAATGAAAACCCGGATTGCGGCAGCCAGGATTTTCTCCCTACGTAGCTTCCTGCCGATGATCGCAGAAAACGTTGCAAGGTTTGATGACAAGTCAGAGTAGAGGCTTGTTGGTGCTGGAAACGTCCGTGAGCAGGTCATAGATTTCCTCGGGCTCCCGTCATTTTCCGGGCCGATGCAATAATCCCAGTTCAGCTCCCGAATGGTTCTGGCGAGGCCGACGCCGTGAAGCTTTTGAATCCGGGCCGCGTCTGCGTCTGCGAGCTGTAGCGCTGTGATGATGCCGTAGCTGTGCAGGTGCTCGGTAAATCGGCTGCCAACTCCCCAAACATCCTTCACTTCTGCCAGAGCCAACAGCTTGCGCAGCCTCTCATGCTCAGTGAGAGCAACCACCGAACCAGTTTGGCGCTTCCACTTCTTGCTGGCCCAGTTTGCGAGCTTGGCGGTTGTCCTGTTTCGAGAAATGCCGACCCCTACTGGGATGCCCACCGACTTGAGGACATGGCGCCTTATGTCTGCGCCGATGGCTCCCAGGTCGCCAGTCATGCCCGTCATCAATACGAAGCACTCGTCCACACTGTAAACGTCCACAGCAGGAACCATAGAGCCGATTGCGGCCATAAGGCGCCTGTGAATGTCCTGGTACAAGGCGTAATTGGAGGATCGGAGAATCAGCCCGTGGCGCCTAACAAGGGGCTCCAGCTCCGAGCGCTGCTGGCTCATCCCTACCCCCAGCGCCTTGGCCTCGTCAGATCGACTGACCACGGCGGAGTCGTTGTTTGACAGGACGACCACCGGCCTACCCTCTAAGCGAGGCTCGAAAAGCCGGTGGCAGCTAACGTAGTAGCAGTGTCCGTCTACAAGCCCGATAACCTCGGACGACCTCTTTTGAGTCGGTGTAGGTTCCACGCGACAACTCCCCAAATTTCAACCTGTTCATCGTCACCAAAGAAGATGGGTGCCATAGCGCGGTTCTCTGGGATGAGCGCGTTTCGGCCATCGACGCTACCCACGCGCTTCACTGTGAAGCCACCATCGACTACGGCAACCACAACATCATCGAGCACGGCCTCAAGGCTCTTGTCCACTATCAGCAGATCGCCATTCCTGATCAGTGGGTACATTGAGTCGCCTCGCGCTCTCACCATGAACATGGAGTACGCCGAGACACCCACAAGCTCATCGAGCGACAGCGGCAGTTCTTCGTAGTCGGCAGCCTGAGAGGGCCAGCCGCAAGCCACCCCAAGGAAAAGACGCAGCGGTATCGGTTCGTCAGTCAGCGCTATGCGCTGCGCAAGATCGGTCATTTGCGGTCGCCTCAATGCTGTTTATGCGTACAGTATATGCGCCGACTGAGGCAAGAGGGAGGTAGTCCGGCAGAATGCTCAATTCTGATTCGCCGGGCGCTGGCAATTGCACACTTTTCGTGTTTGCCGCAGATAGCAAAAGGGCTCCGCAATGGAGCCCTTTGTGTTTTTGACTGTTGCGCAGTTACTTCATGTGCTGCGGTGCTACGGCCAGTCGGAACACCTTGATCTGCGCGTAAGCCTGATCGCTAAGGCGGGCAATCTCCGGGATCGAGTTCATGCGCAGTGCTGCTTTGACAGCGCTGTTGTCGAACTCTATAACACCGCTGGTATTGGCGACTTGCACATCCGTGACCCAGCCATTTCGGTCAACGGCGAACTGGAGAACTACGGTGTCCTCGTCATCAACATGCTCTCGGCCAGGACGCACGGGCGGCGCTTCCCAGTGCTGCTTCATGCGGGAGCGGACGAGGCTGTCAAAACGCTCGTTCACTCCGTTCTGCAACGGCTGCTGCTCGGTTTTGGCTGCCGCCTCTTGGCTTCGTGCCTCTTGGTTCACGGCTTCAAAACCAGACGGCACCTTGGTATCTGTTCGCGCCTCGGATTTGAGAGAGCGCAGGTCTTTGATTTCAGCTACAAGCGATTGAACAAGCCGCTGCTGCTTCGTCAGCTCGCTTTGGAGAGCCTGGAGCGCGTGGTCTTGTTTCCCGTCCGCCCGCTCAGTAACGCCTTGGAATGATTCCAGGTTGTCGATCTTGTTCGACATTTTGGCGTAGCCGACAGAGTTGATGGCCGTGAAGGTATGCCCGCCGATGCTGATTACCAGGGCAAGGCTTGCGATGGTGCCTGGGAACCACTTCGCTTGCAGGAATGACTTGGCCTTGGCCATATTGTCCACGCTGTGCTGCTGTTCCATAACGCCCCTTACGTGCTTGATGCGGTTGATAGGGGGAAGTCTTCCCATTTGGCTTGAGCCCAGCAACTCAACTCGATGCCTTTACTTCCATGGGATTAGAGCAACTGCAACGACCGCAGTGGCGTATGGGTGGCTGAATCCAGAAACTGGAGGTGTCTTATCAACATACGTCCAGAGTCTCAGCACATGACCAAACTTCAACAGTCGCAGAAGCCACGCGGCCTCAACATGCTCGCGCAAGCAACAGCGGTCGCAATGCTCGGCGCCGTGATCGGCAGTGGCGCAACGGCATTTACCTATCATGCGTTGCTTGGCGGAGCCGAGAAGATCGAGAAGTTCGAGAAGATCGAGCAAGTGGCTCTAACTGTGGAGCACAGCCGGATAGTCAATGATGAGGTCCTGGCGGTGCTCAAGCAGATCGAGGCCAAACTGGATGAGGCCCCTAAAGCTGTAGCCCCAACCATGCCCCCGCTTCCATCAATGCCCGCTCAGCACCAGATTGATGCCGCTATTGATGGTCTATTCGAATCGCTAGGCGATGAAGATGCCGCGCCAAAGCCAGCTCAGGTAGACACCCAGGCAGGTGCTGCGAGCAATGTTCAAGGCAGCAATGCTGCTGAGGGGGATGGTATTAAGAAGAATGCCTCGGGTGAGGCTGGTGCAGTACAAAAGGGCAATGAATAAAACGCTTGGGGCCAGCTGGCCCCAATCGCTCCCATCACACAAGCGCTAGGCACAAACCTAAGCACTCCCCTTCTGTCACATTGCAAATCCTATGCAAACGTAAGCCATTGCTTATCGCGTCCTATATCGGCTCTGTGAACCGTCCTTAGTCGATTAGGAGCTACCAATCGAATCTGGAAATTTTACCAGAAGCTGTAACAGATGCCCAATTGCGGATTACAAAACGTAACAGTTAGCCGGCGAGGTTTGCCGTCTCTGTGGGCAGGTCCAGCAGCATGAATTTGGCCAAAATCGGACTGAGAACGGGCAGCTCGATTTCAGCGCCCTGATGCTGCCATCCCGCATATTCGCCGGGAGTGAATACTCCGTGCGGAACAGATGACTCATCACCAAGCCACATACGCGCCCTGTAGTCGATCAGTCGGCCATCGTGCAGCTGAATCCAGAAGTGGGTCGGCGACTGCCTATGCCCGTCAGCCGAAGTCACACGCCCCACCATGCAGGCGTGTGGGATTCCCGCTTGCTCCAGGGCCGTGTGGGCGAGCCGAGTGAACCCGTCGCACTCAACAGGCGCGTTGATATAGGGCTCTAGCAGTTGGTGTATGGCGTCTGGCAAGTGCCGTCCTGGGCTGTGGTTCATGGGAGTCCTACTTCGGCAAATGGACGGCTGCGTGGAGGATCGTGCAGGCCCGCCGCCCCACCCTTAGGAGGCGGTTGCAGGGGCTGGCACGACACCCGCCAGCAGGTTGTCATACACACGGCGTGCGCTCAGCCGCCAGCACTCCGGGGCGTTGGCAAACACGGTTGCGAGGTACATGTACGGGTCTGCATCGGGCTTCTCAAAAAGCGCCTGTGCAGCCCCGGCCCATGCTTGGCTCCCATGTTGGGATTTGACGATGGCGGTGACTTCTTCTACGAACAACGCCACGTCCAAAGGATCAAGTGCCTTGCGCACGATTTCGTAGCTAGCCTTGATGCGCCGCTCGACGTGCGCAGCTGCGAAGTTCGGCTTCACTTCCTTGAACAGACGATAGCCGGGGTACACCACCAAAGGAATGCTCAACCAGGACGGAAGGCCAACAGCGACGAGCACAGCCGCGCAGACCCCGGACGCAGCCAGCGCCATCAGCATAGGAGCCGTGGTCATTTGGGCATGATCGATGGCGTTTCGGGCCAGCGCAGGGGCAGTCGCCTCAGTGCGGATGCTGAGGTTGAACGCCAGTGGGGCGAAGGTCTGAATGTGGTTTTGTTCCATGTTCCCTTCCTCCGGTTATAGATAAAAACCTGGGATTTGATGTGAGGATAACGTGGGAGGCGTCCTACTCCACTTGCCACGCCAAAAAGCCGATCCGGCTATTCTGCCCTGCCCAACCTGAGCTTGCACCCGACCGGATTAGGTCGGAGCTACAGCTGCATCGGTCAGGTTGTCTGGCATGAAAAAGGCGCCCTTGGGCGCCTTCGTTGTCTCACGCAGCCTGTGAGGGGCTGGCTATCTTGAACCCGCAATCGTTGTTGCCCTGCGTGTCGTAGACCACCGGAACAATGGTCAGCTGTAGGGCTTTGGCTTCCTCCATGCTGAGGCCTTCGGCCTCCAGGTACTTCATGGCCTCGGCGGCGGCAACTGAGAAGCTGGTGAAGGCATCGCCAGCTCGCGCAATCGGCTTGAAGCTCGATGCGCCGGGTTCCAGCACCAGCACGCGCTCTGGCTCGCCGTATACGGGTTTTTCGGGCTTGTGGATGAGGTACATGTCGCCCTGAACCCAAGGGCGCCCAAAGAACGCCTCATCAACGATCAGGCGAGGCAGTATGGTCGCGTGGCCACGGTCGCCATTGAGCACAGATTGCCCCTTGAGCATGGTGGTGATGACCTGGGCCAGCAGGCCTTGGAAGTTGCTGGTGATGCCGCCCCGGTCCCAGCCTGGGAACTGGGTGTCGAGGGCTTCGCATGCCTTCGCTGTTGCGTCTTCGATAGCTTTAGCAACAGCTGGGTCGCGCTCGAACTGTAATGCGGTCATGGCCACGCTCCTTCTATTTGGTGATCGACCGATAGTAGATGATGCCAAACGCAGAGTAACGTCCGACAGCGGGTGCTACAGCGATAACCTCAGCCTCGCCGTCCCCCAGCAGCAGATTGATGTACTCCTGTGCAGAGACTGTGCTTTGGTCCCCGCAGCGCCCTTCGACAACCTCGTTTTTGGAGTAATACCTGATCCGCTCGGGCAGGATGTGTCCAATGGACGGCGGGCAGTAGATCATTTCGGCGCCGCGCCAGCCTACCCCGTCCACGAAGACATAGCCGGTGGCCCCGATGACCGGGCCACCCATTGCAGCTGGCAGCGACTGATCATGCTTATCCGTTGGAACAGCGACTGCGGCTGAAACCGGCGTCGCGGCCACCACCAACGGCACGCAGATGGCCATCAGCGCCCAGAACCCTCTCAAAGAGCCCATACCTACCTCCACATCAATGAAACAGCGTCGTAAGCCCCCGGAGGGCTGGTGTGGCAGGCCTCGCGGGAGGCCTGCCGGCGATAGCCGGTGTCAGACCTCGACTTCGGCACCGTAGGCGTCGTGCAGCAGCTTGGCTGCGTCAAAATAGGCCTTGTGCATCAGCTGCCGGGCATCAGGGCTGAGCGGCATCTTGCCGTTGGTGGCGATCATGTCGAAGACGTGCGCACGATCGATGAGTTCCTGGGCAACTTCCGCGTCACGGGGCTCATTCTCCAGGTGGCCGGCAGCTAGGGCGATAATCTCGACCTGCATATCCAGCAGGGCGCTTTCCCACTCGGCGAGGGGGGTGTGTTGGGTCGTGGTCATGGTGAAACCTCATGCGTTATCGGACAGGGCCGAAGGGCCAGTTCTGCGAATGCGCGGTAGCGTCAATCGGACAGGTAGTGGCGTTTCATGAAGGCTCCATGGCTGGTGAGAACACCCTTCCCCGGTTGGGAAAGGCTGCCCTCAGTTGTCGGTGGGTTGCGACGATGATAACGACTCGGTGTCGTCATGCTCCATCGCCCAAGGCGACCCGGTTTCGAGCCAGCGGTCCCCGCACATCGCTGGTGCATGGCATTCGCTGGCATTAGGTGTGCGTTCGCCGGCATCCAGGGCGCTAGTGCCGAACAGATCGAGCTGCCCCGCCTTGCCTAGCCCCGCACCACCTCACTGGATTTCATTATCCCTATACCATCATAAGAAGGGGTATCCCTTAACCTGGGAATCTCCCCCTCTAGCTACGTGCGAGCCTGCCCCATCGCAAAAGCCCGCCTGTGATACCCCGGCCATCCCGCAAGAGCTGCGCTGCCTGAAACAACCAATCTGACCCTGCAAAACGCAACCTCTGTAGTGACGCTGACCGCATCTGAAAAAGCCGAGCCTGGACTGCCCTGCCCTACTGAAAACCCAATGGCCTGGGAGTTATAACGGCCACACCTCTCTCGCTCACCTCAACTCGGTGCAGAACATACACACCACCCCAATCAACACGCTTTTCAACCGCTCAAGGCACCCACAAATACCGGCCAGGGCGCTGACGAAAAAGAAAAAAGAAACCGACGAGAAAAAAGAAAAGAACGCCCGTGCGGCTACGCCGCACAGGCAAAAGGAAGAAGAAATAAAGAAAAGATGCGGAGAAAGGCGCCACCAAGGCGTGCCGAAAAGGCCGAGCAAAAGCGAGTGATCAGGGTGGGTGTGCCCGAGCTTCGGTTTTTCAGGAGGAACACCGAGAAGGCTCAAAGATTCCACGGTTTTTCAGGAGGAACGCGGCTGGTAGGGATTGGGTATCCCTTCTTATGATGGTATAGGAATGTAGGGGCTTGCTGTCTTGGTGATCAGCGCATTGGCCGGCAGCACCAGTCTCAAAGCTATCTACTGGTGCCGTTGCCCAGGACGAACTGCCCTCGCTTGTGGCGACAGGTTATGACCATGGCATGCCCTGCACTCCCATCAGTGGACAGGCCGCGAGGAATGGGGGCATCTGCATCGAGTCGGATCGCTACCAGCCTGCTGAATACATAAGCTTAGGAAGTACCTGGAGCGATAACACATGCCAGCCTAGCCGAATGACTATTGGGAGAGACAATGCAAGGTTTCGTACTACGACAGAACATCGCCAAGCACCATCACAAGATTTGGGCCGGAGTGATGCTCATAGTTTGCGCCGGATGGGCTAGTACCTACATCGATCTACGCAAAGCAGAAACAGCGGGCGGTTATGCGCAACAGTGGTGGGCTGCAAGCCATACCGCATTGCAGTACACGTATGAGCATGACCATAACCCCCTCTCAGAGGAATTTTCGGTCGCCCGTGAACACATGCTGGCAGAGGCTCGGGCAAACCCCGAGGGCGCTTTGCATTTGCTCCAGGCTTCTAGAATGGCCGGTGATTTGGCACTTCATCATCAGCTAGTCAAAGAAATTGCAAACGTTAGCTCTCAGGGACGACTGGCAGAAATTGGCAACTGGCTGCTTGAAGAACTGGACCAAACCAGCGCCATGGTCAAAGTATCAACGAAGGCTGACGGCCTCCTGACGATGGAGCAACGTAAAAAGCTCGACGACTGTTACAACCGGGCAAAGCAAGGCCAGTACAACCAAGTGGCGTTCAGAGCGCAAATTTACGGCATCCCCGACATGACAAAACCTGCCAACTGCCAGCTTTGAGCCTCGTTCCGCAGCGGGGGGGCCTGCTGCGTCTCGGGCTCTCCAGAATTGTCTTGCGGCGTTCGGTCATGACTGCCGCAAGATGCCAGATGAACCTAACTACCAGGACTTCGGAGGCGAGCTGCATATCCGGCTCGTTAGAATCACCTTTGTGGGCCGGACAGGCTGGCCCGACAAAGGATGATTACCCTCCATGACCCTTCTCAACTCGCCGGCAGAGTCGGCCAATGATTCGAAACGCGACAAAGTGCTGCGCAATTCACACTTCGTCGTCTCCGCAGTCATCCTGTGTGTCGCAGCCCAGGTATGGATCGGCGGTGAGGGCAACGCGGCCCTTGGTTTCCTGCTCGCGGCCTTGAGCCTGCTGCTCACCAGCTTTGGCGCCCTGAACATGTCCCACCTGTCGAGCACCGCACGCAAGGGCTTGATCATCCTGAGCCTCGTTGTCGCCGGCCTTGGTGTCTTCACCTTCATCGAAGGCCTGCGTGAAGCCGCGCAGCATGGCCCGCGCATCTACGATGTGCAGTACAAGTTCAATGCCGTGCAATACGAGGTGAAAGGTATTTCGGATATGCCCTGCACCCAGCAAAACACTTCGAACCCGGCAGAAGTCACCTGCGCAGTGGAAGTAACCCCGCTGAACTCTGCGCCGGTCGCGACGAATGAGGCTCAGCCAGCCGACGCACCGACGCAAACAGCCGAGCAGTGATCTGTCACTGACCGAAATACCGACCCACGCAGCCCGGCATGACAAAGTGCATCGCATTGAGTGGATCGATTCGAGGTGGTGGCATACCGTGGTGATCTGTTCATCGCACACGGAAGTGCCCTTAAAGGTTTTTGCCCTCCCCGCCCGGAGGGTTTTTTTTTGCCCGCGATAACCAGTCGAGCACCGCGAATACCGTGCAGCGGACGTTATCTTCGATGGGGCAAGGTTGCGGGATGCAATAAAGTATCGTCCGCCAATGCCTAACCGGAGGCTTACGAATGCCCAGTAGCGAAGTGAAAAAGGCCGACATGCTGGAAATGGCCCTTCGAGCAATCGTCGAGGCCGTTGCGGCACAGAGTCCAGTAATCACCGATTCAGGGATGGTGCAGGTATGGCTGGACGCGGGGCTGATCGACGCGGCGCGTAAAGCGCTCCATCCAGAAGTGAAGAATGACGCCTGACACACGCTCTGGGTTCACGGTACGCCGCCCCACGCAGCCTATGCGAGTGAGAAGGCGTAGTCGTTATGGTAGATGGCCCTTCCACCCTGCTCCTGGACACACGCATGCAGACAGAACAGGTCGCCCCACCTCAAGCCGGGCATAACGACGCCGCCTCATTGCGCTGGACCAATCAGCGCGATCTAGTGCGATGGGTAAGGGCATTCCAGGTGTATTTCCCGAGGAAGGCCCACCTTGCGAAAAATGCGGCAGCAGCAGTGGCAGGCGTTGCCAGCTTCGACGATCTGTTCGACGGGTTAAGCAAATCAGAACCGCCAGCCGGTGCCGCAGATAGCACCGACCGGCTCTACTCGAATCGGCGCATGGTGCGTTTCAAAGAAGACCGCCTCACGCTCATTCGTGACTTCCGTATCCTGCCGGACGCAGCGGACCACTTCCTCGCCAACTGCCCGGTTGGGTGCCGTGATTGCTTGTTCGATGGCATCAAGGATCACTACTACGACGAGGCCTTGTGCTACTACCGTGACGATCAGTCTCCGTCAGCAAAGACCGAGGCTATTGTCGAGCAGCAGTACCAGACAGCTGCCGGTCAAAGTCTCCGCATGGTGGATGGCACAACTCGCCTCGGTGAGTACCTGCCACCTCAGATGGTCTTCGACCTGTTCAACTTCCTGCGTCTGCCCTTCACGCCAGATTTCATTGGCGAAGATGGTATCGACCCTGTGGTGCCCGCTGCCAGGATCGGTTGGGTGGACGACGCGGAGCTTGGCCGGCTGGAGTGCTTCGCTATGGCATTCACGGCGCCGCCTAACTGGTGCCGTGACGAGGTTTTCTTTTCGGTGTTAGCGCAGATGAGCATGTCTCGGAATCTCGACAACCGCCCGGTACTCTTGCTGAACAATCTCCCTCAGCAGCTGGTCAGTGCGGGGCACATCTACACCTCATACGGATGGATCGTCTCAGCGGCAAAAGTCTTCCCGTTCCTGGTCAGCCATCGCCACGTCACCGTTGCTGATCTGCTGGTGGAGCTGGCTACCTTCAATGCTGGTACATCTGGGGCCATAGCCGACGATAACTGTGTGGCTCTGCGCGTGTACTGGGACCTGCTGCGTCATAATTCGCCACTCCCCCTACCCGAGTCCCCGGCTTTCTGCTCCATGCCCGATAACTGGATGGTCATCCGCTAGCAAAGCCCCGGTAGGAATTTGCACTGTGGCAATTCACCCCCCTGATCTTCGTCGGTGCCCCTGGTGCAAATCAGCGGCAATCCTTGAGCAAGACTGTGATGAATCCTGGCATGTCTGCTGTTCGCTCAAGGGCTGCCCCGTAAAACCCATCACTCACGGCTACAAGTACCGGCATGAGGCGATAATGGTGTGGAACTGCTGCGAGCAACCCGACCTCATGCCCAAGCCAATCTGCTAAAAGGGAACCTCTATGGCTTCTGCAACCACCCACATAATGGATCGAATGCTACGGATTACAGCGGCGCTGTGCTTCGTGTTTGGCATCGTCGCCCTGACGGAGTATTTCAGCCTTTTCCGAGCTGCGGGCGTGATGTGCGCCGGCATTTCACCCATCGCCTTTGGATACGGCTACCTAACTGGGAATCGTTTGGGCGCTTGGATCGGAGGCGGATTGCTCGCGACCGGCATCTTGTTCTGGTTTATCAATGCTGATCTGGGCTGGCAGGACCGCTACTGCGTTCTTTCCCCACTGGTGTGCTAGTTCCTTGCGGGGCCAATGGATGGAGTCAAGGAACTTCAAATGCCGAACAACAAAAAGGGCGCCGATGGGCGCCCTTTTCATTTATGGGTGGCTAAACGTCTTAGGCCGCTCGCTGGTGACGGCTGCGCGACTCGCGGGCCTGCATGGCTTCAACGCAGAGCAGTGATTCCGGGATAACCAGGAGGCGCTGGAGGGTGATCGGTTCGCCAGTATCGGCGCAGTAGCCGTATTCGCCGTCAGCGATGGCCTGGAAGGCGGCGTCGATCTGCTTGAGAGTTTGGAGGTCCATTTCGATCAGGCGAGTCGCTTTGGCGCGATCTTCTTCGGTGCTGGCGGAATCGGCTTCGTCCGGCTGGCGCTCGATCTTGCAGAGCGCCTGATTGGTTTCAATACGCTCACGCAGCGCCGCAGCCTTACTGGTGAGCATCTGACGGAAGAATTCGATCTGTGCTTCGTTCATGTAATCGGCAGCGCCCTGCGCCAGCAGTTGTTCCGCGTTCATAGATACCTCTCAGATTCGATAGAAGGCCTTCCGGTGGAAGGGTGATCGACAACCCAGAATAACGACCGCAAAGCTCAAATCCACTCAACCGACTGTAGTTACCTCATCCTCGCTTTTTTTATTCACCAATGCGGATTTTGGGAATCGAGGCGTTATGGTCATTGTGCATCCAGAAGGAGGCCATATGGCCGTTGAGTTTAGAGTTGAGGCACTGCCGGTAAAGTTTGTCTTCGGCGCAATTGCTCCACGCGTCATGGCGAACCTTGCAGCACGGTACAGCGACGAAGCGCGGGTTGAAGTCCGCCACTGGGCTATGTGGGTGTTCGAGAACGGATGCTCAGTTCCCGTGCCGACCCAAATCGATAGCTCAACATTTCCGGGTGTGAGGGCTTGCCAACTTCTCAGGCAAACGCTTGAGGAAATAGCGCAGGTTGAAATGCACACTCTGGGTGAGGCTGATAGATTCATAATCAGCACTGTAATCGGCCAGCTGGACGAAATTCGTTCCCTTGGCACCGTGTAGGAGAACAAGCAATGCTGAATCACCTGACTACCAAGATCAGCAACAAGCGATTCATCGCCTATGTTGCCCTGCTTTACCTCCTGGCCTTCACAGCTAGCGTCTGGGTGCCAGCATCGAGCCCGATCTTTCCTTTCGCGCCCTATGTGAAGCTCATCCTGTTGCCTCTGGCGCAGATGTTCCTGCTCAAAGGAGCACGCCCACGCTGGCCAGAGAACTACGGCGTTATCGTCGCAGCGAGCACTGCGTTCTACGCCGGTATGATCCTGAGTACCGTTACCTCGGTCGTCTTCTGAGAGAAGAAGGCCATTTCTGACTGGTGAGCGATTGGCTCACCTCAATCAAAGCACCACCCCATAAGGAAGCCCCATGAATAAGACTGAACTGATCGACGCCATCGCCTCTCAGGCCGACTTGCCGAAAGCTGCCGCCGCTCGCGCCCTGGATGCCTTCATCGACTCCGTTACCGGCGCCCTCAAGGCAGGTGACTCCGTTACGCTGGTGGGTTTCGGCGCCTTCGAAGTGAAAGAACGCGCCGCCCGCACTGGCCGCAACCCGCAAACCGGCAATCCGATCAGCATCGCTGCTGCGAAGGTCCCCGGCTTCAAAGCGGGTAAGGGCCTGAAAGACGCGGTAAATTAAACGCAGATCGTTTCATTTTCTGTGGATAGTTTCTGGAAAGCCCCGTTAATCGGGGCTTTTCTCTGTCCATTGAAATCCAAAATCTTGATGGTGTTTCATTCCGAAAGCAAAAAGAAAAGTGATCGTATTGGAATGACGGCGTGTCATTATTGACGCCTTTCCTGCTCAGCCCATCCGATTCCCTCACCGAGGGTATCTCCACGATGGCACCCAAGACCTGGACATTCGCTACCTAGTCGAGAGGGTTGCTAAGCTGTGACCCACACATTGGGCGTCGCCAGAAGCTAGGAAACGTACAGGGGACACTATGAGCAACCAACGCCAACCGAATCTCCAGCCGCTTGCCGCGCTCCAGGTCATAGCGGAGGTCATCGACGGGCAGATCAAAACGCTAGAAGACCAGTGCATCGCTCTCCAGCAGGCGCACGATCAACCCGGTTCGATGGATGATCGGACAATCGAACACGTGCTGAGGGTGTTCGCGGAAACGAAGCAGTTGATGCCGGTCTATGATCTACAGCTCGGATATTGGCGAGAGAAGTGCTCCCCTTCGCCCGCTCAACATCAAGAGATCGATAGGCTTGCGACACAGATTGCAAAGTCTCACTCTGCAATCGAGCTGATCTTGGGGTTGGCCACCAAAATCAAGGCCGAAACCATTCTCTAGCTACTTGAGGCAACCGGAGCACACCTAGCTTTCGCGCTCGCGAACGATTAGGAACCCGACCCTATGTGCCCAACTGAAACTCCTGCCACGTTGAAGGCGCACAAGCTGGCCGAACTACGCGCGGTCTTAGCCCGCGCGGTGCAGGAGCCGCAGTCGGACTTGCGCATATGGTGGCAAGGCGTGTTGCATGGGCGCCTGTTAGAGTTGGAGGCGGCTGGCGTGCTGGGCGCCGAGGACAGCGCGGCATTTGCCAACCTGATGCAGCAGGCGTTTACTTCGCCCTTGCCTCCCGCCAACGACCCCGCTTAACCCGTAGGTCCACAAATTCCTTAGCGTACGATTTTTCCCGAAATCTGCGGGCTCCCCTAGGGGGTCTGAAACGATGTGACCAAAGGCCGTGGATTATCATTAGTAAGCGCATGTTTTCTAAGGGGTTTTAGTGAGCCTTGGATTTTGAAACATTTGCTCAATTGTTATTGAAAGACGCTGTGAACTAAGCGCCCCGGTCAGTAAAAAGCCCCGCATCTGCGGGGCTTTTTCGTTTTTCCCTCCACGCAACACCGCAACCAACCCTCTCCCCTTGCGATCTTGATGAATCGCTAATGGCTGACTTATGCCATTACCCCCAGAATTGGGGACTTCGCCACTGCAATAACAAGTAGAACAACGGAGTTCCCGATGACGCTTATTCACTCAAGGCAAGCGCAGTCGTTTCTTGTCCCTGGTGACGCCCTGTACAAGAGACGACCGCCCCACCAAATCATCCCCTACATGGTGAGGATGAGCAGTGCCGTTCGCAGCACCTCAATGAACAACAGGACCGGCGCCGTGAAGATGGTGCAGGCAAACATGCTTGAAGCCTGGGCAAAGATTCACCGCGCAATGCGCCCCTACTTCTTCATGCCTATCGACGATGTGCTGGCGAATTATCCCAGCAGCCCAATCGAGCTTCCCTCTCTGGACGACATGCCCCACATCCATAGCTCTATGCACTTCTGCCTGGATGTTCTGGTGGACCTGGATCGTCTAACGATGATCGTTCAGTCGGACGCAGATGCGGTCGATGGCGACGAGACTATTTTCGGCTGCTGGAATGCCGTCTACAGGGCTACCGGCAGAAGTGAGGGCATCGAGAGGCGGATCAAAAGCGGTAAGGGATTCAAGAACGAGGACGTATGACAGCTGCTGCAAATATCGGTGATCGCCAGGAAGCAACCCTGGTAAGCGTCGTATTTCGATCCCCTACCAGCCCATGGGGCATCTTTCGCTTTCGCAGAGAGGATGGCACCACCTTTGAGGCGACAGGCGACTTCGGCCATTCCGTTCTGTACGAGGAATTTGTCCTCTATGGCCGGCGCGTACCCGATATTGAAGGCGGCGATTTCATTGTCAGCAAATTCACCTCCAGCCCGCCTCGATCACCGAAGGCTATTTCGGGATACCTGAGCGAGCTGACCGGCGCCAGCCGTGCCGCAACGGTAAAGCTCGTCGAGCACTTCGGCGAGAGAACCATTGATGTGCTCGAACGCTCGCCGGACATGATCGGCGATGCTGGAATCCCAGAACGGGATATTGAGCGGCTTACCACCCGGTGGAAGGAGCTGCGCTCTGACAGGCTGACCCTGGCCAAGATCGAGGTAAAAGGCATCCCTCTGTACAAGCTCTCCAAGCTGGAGCGCTTCTACGGTAACGATGCCGATCTGAATCAGGTGATCAAGTCGGACCCGTATGCGCTGTACGTGTTTTTCGATGACCTCCCCTTCCCCAAAGCCATGGCGCTGGCCAACCAGTTGGGCGTCCCCAACCAGTCCGAGTCGGCCATTCGCGGCGCAGTGATCGCCGCCCTTCGGCGCGAGGCGTGGCTCGGTCACTCGGTCATCGAAGGCAAGCAGCTCGGGCAGTTGGTGGTTAAGCTGCTTCGTGTCCACCCTGATGTAGTACGGCCACTCCTGGCGCCAGCTGTCGCGGAGCTTCGCCGGCTGAACCTGATCCAGGTTGATGAGCGGCGAGTACAACTCAAGCAGCTGCATGAGGCAGAGCAAAAGCTGTTCAGTCACATCGCCAAATGGTCACAGCTCAATGAGGAAGACCTAGACCTCGACCTAGTTCCATCCGAGCAGATGGGGCTCAAGATGCTCAAGAGCATGAAGCTCAAGCCGGCCAATACCAAGCAGCTGCTTACGGGCCTTTCGGCCCTGCTCTCAGAGTGCTTTGCGATTGTGCAATGTCAGACGTTTGAGGATCAGGTGTTCGTGGCCAAGGCCTTGTCGCTGATCTTTGAGGCATATGGGGCCGATGCAATCATCACCACCTATACGCTGGAAATGCTCATTGAAGCCTCGCCCCAGCTTGGGTGCTCGATCCCCAAGATGACCTACGCAGAGCTTGTCGGCCTGGATGATGAAACCGGCATCCCCCTGCAACGAGGGGCGAACCCCATTGAGGCCGATGCCATTGTTGTGATCGGCGCCGACGCACTAGGCGTGGAAGAAATGAATTACCTGATTGAGGCCGCCCCACTCGACGGGCGCCTCTACCTGCTCGGGTGCCCGCGAGACTTACCGAGCCTTTCAGTCGGCCAACCGTTCGCAGACCTACTCGATTGCCGGCAGTTCAAAGCATTCCATTCCCGCTTCTGGGGTATTCCAGGCACTGCCAAACACGATGCTCAGGAGCAAATATGGGCGGGCACTGTAAGCCCTGACCTTGAGGACTTTGACCCCACGCAGCCAATATCCTGGCTTGATTGTGCCGCAGAGGAACTACCGAACTTAATTCCGGCACTGCTCAACGAAGTGGCCAACGCCCTTGCACTCGATCCGCTTGCGGACATACGCCTTGTGGCTCCCAGCACCAGCAACAAGACGGTCAAAGCCATCCAAGACGCCATCATTGCCGAGTTCGCAGATGAAGGCCTGCCAATCAAGTTCCAAGGCCGGGAGTACCGCATCGGTATTCCAGTGGTAGTCCGCCAGCCGCTGAACTCAACGTCCTGTCCGGCATTCTCGGTCTACTGGCCCACCGAGATTTTCCCCACGTCACTGACCCTTCAAAGCATGACGGGCGCCGAGGCGAAATTAACGACAGAAGACAGGATCGACGTATTTGACGCCCTGGTCATGACGCCGAAGTTCGTGCGCGGGCGGCGCTATGAGCTGGTGGTGCTGATTGCCCTGGCAGACCAGTGCGAAACCATCAACCAAGAGCTGGTAAGCAGCTTGATGAACACCTCTGCCAGATCACTGATCGTTGTAGGTGAAATCCGTGATCTGGCTAAAGGATTTGCTGATCGGCAATCGAGCCGCACCCGATCCAAACTTCTGAACTGGGTATCTGACAAATGACAATCCGATCAGCTCGCAGAGACGCACAGGAAAAAATCAGGGAGAAGCTGACCAGACAACGAAAGCTCGCGCTCAGCTCGGCTGTTGTAGGGTCTGCCATACCTTTTATGCCTGCGCCGATTGCAATCGCAATGGGCGTCGCAGCTGCCCATATGTGCCTGGGCATCGACAACCGACTGGCTGAAAATGACAAGCCAATCGTGTGGGACTCTCTGCTCGAAGAAAGCGAGTTGGCGGACTGCGACCTGCGCCGCAACACCTACTTCGGGCAAGTGATGCCCTACTCCGAATGGAAGGCAAGCATCGAGGAAGTCCGAAACGAAAAGGGCGTTGTAACAGCCAACGATGTTCGAAAGACCTTGAACGAGGTCTACAAGGACATGATGCCCTTCATGCTCACAGACGACCTGATGACGCGCCACGTAGCGCTTCTGGCGGCGACCGGCACCGGCAAAACGGAGCTACTGCTGGCAATCATCCAGCAGCAAATTCGAAAAGGGGCTGGCCTAATTCTCGTCGAGGCCAAAAGCGACTCCGACTTCTCGGGCTCAATCTACTCGATGATGAAAGAGGCAAACCGCCTCGATCAGTTCAAGCTGATCAACTTCGAATTCCCTGAGCAGTCTCACACCTACAACCCGGTCTTCTCCGGTGGCGTTCGTGCGACGCTCTCTACCCTGATGAAAATCCAAGCCAACTCATCCGAGGAATTCTGGACTGACATTGCTCGCTACACCCTCACTGCGGCGACGTTGACGTTGAAGCTCCAGCCCGGCTCGCCGGCTTTCAACATCAAAGACATGATCGCCCTGCTGATGGACTTCGACCTGCTGCTCTCCTACACGAAGCGGATCAGACCCGACGAGAGCAAGCAGCACAAGGAAGGCATGGACTGGCTGTTCAGCTACCTGCGCAATTGGTGGAAGGATGGCGAAGGCTGGAACTACAACTCGTACAAAACACTCACGCAGGGTCTTGTTTCCAAGCTGTCGGCATTCGCCCACTCTGAATACTCCAGCATCGTAAACACCTACGCCCCAGACGTAGACCTCAAGCAGGCCATCCTGAACAACGAGGTCGTAGTGCTCTCCATGTCGAGCCTCGCTGACAAGGACGGTGTGGAGCTATTTGGCAAGCTGTTCATTTCAGACTTGGCCCGTGCGGTCGGTGAGATTCAGCTGGAGAAATCCAAGCCCCTCACGATGTGCCCCGCCATCTTCGACGAATACCCAAGCTTCATGGACGAGTCTCAGGTTCAGCTCTTTCAGTTGGCCCGCTCAGCCAACGTACCGATCATCATCGCATTCCAAGGGGTGGGCTTCCTGGAGAACATATCGCCGGCATTCGTAGAAATGGTCCTGGGTAACTGCTGGCACCACCTCTACTGCGACATTCGAGACACAAAGACCCGAGAGTTTGCAGTGAAGCTAGCCGGCTCTGTCATCACGAAGATGGAATCGACCGCAGAGGGGCAAAGCGTCGGAGCAAGCCACGCATCCAACGAGGCCGGGCTGGTAGCCAACCAGTCTGATGGCGAGAGCGCGTCTGTCACTACCAAGTCTCAGCGCGAGGAATTGATCCAGCCGGAGGACTTCGGAACCCTGGACCAAGGTGATGGGATCATCGTCGGCAAATCTGGCACATACCGGGTCCGCATGCCGATGGTGAGGAATAGCTTCCCGAACGTTCCTTTCGGCGAAATGCAGCTTGTTCGTCGGCGCCCGCGTGGCCGCCCCGGAATCTATGCGTGGGATGAGTTCACTCGCAAGAACAAAGACATGTTCTCGCGCCTGCTCGGATAACACTTGCCCCACGATACCGGGGGAAATTGATACAGGCGCCTGCCCGGCGCCTGACATGAAAACCATAATTTTCCCGCGCATGCGCGGAAAAAAGAGGATGCGATGGCTACTTGGACCGACAAACTTCGGGAATGGAATTACGACTTGGCACCCGTTGCCTCATGGCTTATGGATACGGTTCAGTATCAAGCGGCTCGGCACGGCCCGATTGCATACCTAGTTACAGCCCTAACAGTGATCCTGATACTTCTATCGTTCCCGCCATCACGCAGCCTGACAAAGGCTTTCTGTGCCGGCGTGTTCAAGCTGGTTCTGAACTTCATCCAGCTGGCAGGGGCACTGTTGTTTGTTCAGGCAGTGGGCTTTATCGCTCGGCTAGGCCTAACCCTGTTCCACAAGGCAAGGGTTTGGATAGTCGAGACTGCTCGCCGCGCACGCGAATAGCCCTGCTTAAAAAAAAGATCACACCCTCGCGCATTTAGGCCCCGAAAAGGGGCCATCACCTTTGCACTGTGAAAGTGTAAAGGAGATTTTTCTATGCGCTTGCTCTACCTGTGCCTGACCGCCCTGCTTTCTTCGCTGGCAGCCAATACCGCCTTGGCTGCTGATGCGTACCTGCTCGACCAGCGCGACCCCGCCTATCAGAAATCGATAGAGCATCTAGCACGCGCCTCCCAAGCCCTTGCCGTAGCCAGAAAAGAACTGGCCAAAGCAGATGGCGCCTACCCGCTTCCCGGCCTCAATGCTCAGCAGATGCAAGAGCACTTACGGCCACTGGAAGACACCCTCGCGGTGTTGCTTGTCCCTGAAAAGAAAAGAATGGCTCACCAGACGCTGGCGCCAGACGGAATCTTTTTCACCCCCATCAAATCTGGAGACTAATCGTGGACTTCTCGAACGTACTTCCCCGTTGGGGCACCCGCGAACATAAGCAACTCGGACTGCTGCTGGTCACGTTGCTGGTTGTCGCGGTGCTCTTTCTCATCCCTGATTTTGCATTCGCCGCCTTCGACGGCACCGTCAAGCCTGACGCAAAGGTCGGCACCAACCTGGACGGCTCTTTCCGAGCATGGTGGAAGTTCCTGGCGAAGCCGGGCTTCTGGGTTTCCATGATCTGGCTAGCCGTCTGCGTACTGGCATTCAGCTCCCGTGGCTGGCAGCTGCCTTTCGTCCTGGGTGCGATCTTCCTGTTCGGTGAAATGGTCGTCGATGGATTCCAGTCGTTGATGGGCTGAGGTTGGTATGCACCTGAGAGTCACAACAGAAAGCGACACCTACGTGTACGCAACATCCCCGCTGCGCATCGCCGGGCTCGACCCAGAAGATTTCCTCATTCTGGCCTTCCCCGTTGCCGTCCTGAATACAGTGGATGTGAACCCAATCATCTGCTTGATGGTGGGGTTCTTCTGCTTGTGGCTTTTCAAGCAAGTGACCGTTGATCAGCCGTCAGGATTCCTGTCGGTAGCTTTTGCTCTCGCGGTGGGTGAACTGCTGAACAACCCAGTTGTTCAGCAGATTCCACCACTGCGGGGATTGCTCCACTGGACAGTCAAGAAGATCAACAACATTTGGCTCACCAGCGGCCTTCTACCGCTGCCTAGCTATTGCAATCTGTACGAGCGCTAGCAATGTCAAAACCAACTAAATATGGGCCACCCATAAAGCTGTTCAACATTCTGGGCGCTTCGGAACTCAGGCAGAGCCGGATCATGGTCGCCCTGCTGTTCATCATCGCGGCTGCGGCTGCAATCATCGGCTTCATGGTCTTCCAGGTCGTCGAGCTTCAACGCGCTAATGCGCAGCTCAGTGGCGACCGAGTGATGTACGGATACCCTAACGCCGAAGGAGTTTTCGTAAGCGAGAAGGTGATACCGCGCCGGCACGTTGAAGGCTTCGTGAGCTGGTACATCCAGAACTACTACAACTTCACGCCAGATTCTGCTGAAAGCAATGCCACCGAAGCTCTGCGCATCATGTCGCCGAAGCTACGAGTGAAGCAGGAGCCGGCTCTTAAAACTCTTGCCCGGCAGTCCATCGAACAGGAAATCACCCAGGTTTTCGCCCCGGAGACTTCCTACAAGATCGAGTACAAGCCGGGCACGGGGTACATCGTGTCGTTCAAGGGCACACGTATCCGAGCAACGATGAATCGCGTGTTCAATCAACGCCAATATGACGTGAAGCTGCTGCTCAAGCCCGTCAAACCTTCCGCCCACTTCGAATGGGCATTGGTCGTAGACGACTACATCGCGCAGGAGATTTGAGTTTGAAAACCCCAATTCTAGCTGCCCTGGTTGCAGCAGCTATCAGCATGCCTGTACTTGCCAACGACGAGTGCAACCGCTCGCCTCGCACCATTGTTTATGACAACAAGCCGGTTGACGTGTTCATCAGCAATGACACCCAACGCGCAGAAGTGACTTTCCCGGAGCCCTACCTGGAAGGCATTTACGTTGAAGTCACTGAGGGCATGAATTTCTACAGAACCCCGATCAACAACAAGATCGCGTTCATGTCGGAAGACCCGATGTACACAGGCCTTGTGACCATCGACGGCCCCAGTAAAAAATCGTACATCGTGCGACTGATAACCCGCCCCGGCTGCGCTGATAGCCAAGTCACGATTCAGGATCAGCCACTTGCAGACCGGAGTCAGGCCGCAGCTAACAGTTACGGGCACAAGAAGGGCCTTATGAACTATATGTTCGACGGCAAGCTCCCTTCTGGCTACCGGCAGGCCGACTTCTCTGGAATGTCAAAAGCAGACCGGACTGTATTCCGCCAAGGCTCGCTGGAGTTCGTTCTGCACAGCCAATTCATCGGCCCGAAATACATCGGAACTACCTATGAAGTGATCAATAACGGGCGCACTGCAACCAAGGTCGCCATTGACCAGATCGACTACAGCAACCCCGCCGTGCGCGAAACCCTTGGGATCGCCCGTCAAGTATCGATGCTCCCCTCATCCCGCATCCTCGGGCCTTCACCTGACTTCCTCACAGAGGTTTATGCAGAAAGCCATCGCGGACTCCTGTTCATCGTTTCGGAGAAGCAGAAGTGAGCGACGCGGACAACAAACAAAACCCGATGATGGAGAAAAAGACTCTCATCGTTGCGGGTGTCATTGCCGTTTGCCTAGCTGTCGCATTCCTGGGTAGCGGCTCGAAAACGGTCGAGTCTGTCGATGTGGCAGCCAAACCCATCGAGGTTGGCACAGACACGATCAACGACATCAGCGTCAAGGACAAGGACGCTTCTCTGACGGTGTTTGCCAAGCAGTTCGAATCCTTTGATCAGAAGCTGACCATTCAAGAGCGAGAAGCTGCTGAAAAACTTGCCGCGCTGCGCGAGGAAATGAAGGACTCGAACAACGAAGTCAAATCAATGGTTTCGTCCTTGGCCAGTGAAGTCCTGTCTCTGCGGGCTAACGGCATTGAGGACGTTTATAAAGAGGCCAATCAGAAGGACAGCAAGACCCCGCCTACGCTCCCGGACAAGCTACCTGACCTTGGCATGGAGGGTGGGCTGAATTTTGACGGCCTCAACTTCGACATGGAGGCCCCAAAACCACAGGTAGAGCAGGCCGTTCAAGGCGTAGGTCCATACGGGCCTAATTACTTCATCCTAAAGCCCACAAACGCCGGCACAACTGTCACGAACAAGAGCGGTGGCGACTCCCTGAGTGCGAGCGAGAGTGACCTGTTCGCCTCGATGAGCACCCCTGCCCCTCAGAACCCGAACTTCTCTAATCCGACCGCTGTGCAGGGCCAAGCTGTAACTCAAGAGCCACAGAAGCAGTTCGCAAGCGCTGCCGAGGCCTACGCGGACCAGCAGAAGAATACCGAGGAAGCGGCTGGGCAAGTGACAACCGGCCCAAAATTAGAACGAATCACGATCCCGGCGTTCTCGTTTGTCGAGGTCACAACGTTGCATGGCGTGGCATGCCCTATAGGCGCCAACTCACCAAACGCCAAAGGCCAGACCGAGATTCCAGCAAGGCCTGTTGTGCTTCCTGTGCGCGGTATTTTCCGTGGCCCTAATGGATCAAGCGTGGACGTTGGGAACATTCACCTAATGGGTCTATGTGCGGGTCGCCGCACATCGAGCAACAGCGCAGGTCGCGCCACAGTTCGCGTTGAGCAAATGTCCTATTGGGATGAAGGTGGCGACTCGCAAATGGCTGCAAGCACCGGCTACATCGTTGACACCCGCGACAACGAACAAGATGTGTATGGCCGCTTGGATAAGGCCTCGGGAAGAACTCTGGCGTTGGAGTCGGCGGCAGCAGCTGGAGCCGCATTCGCTTCTGCTCTTTCTCAGAGCGAATACACCACACAGAACAGCCTGACTCCTGACGGCGCCAGCTCAGTACAGCAACTTACTGGCGACGCCACTAAAGCAGCAACCCAGCAGGGTATCGCCGCGATCTTCAACAAGATTGCTGAACGATTTGAGCAGGAAGCGAATTCAGCAATCGACACCGTTGTTGTGGAGCCAGGGATTCGACTGCGCTTCGTCACCGACCAACCCATTTATATCTACAAACCTGCCGAAGCGTTCGACCTGGACGCCGGAAGCAACGACGTTTTGCTGTAAGGAGCCGCCTGGAATGAATAAGCCGCATATTGCCGTCGCCCTCGCTGGTCTGACCATGCTCGCAGGCTGCGCCTCGGAGCCAACCTTCCAGAATCAGGCGTCCATGGATGATGTTTACGATGCTGTGCATGCAACAGCGCAGCGCGAAACGGTCAGCCTTCTCCGACAGGGGCTTCGCGCTAGACCTGAGCTTGGCAGTTCTGAGCCCTACTACCCTATCCGCCAACCAGATGTGGTTGCTCCAGTGTGGATCGTGCCATACGCCGATAAAAAGTCCGGCGTGAAGCACGGGGGTAGCTGGAACTACATTGTGGTCGAGGAAGCGCAATGGGCCGAATGATCATCGCGCTTGCGATACTGGCCAACACCAGCATCGCATTAGCACAAGGCGTTCCTCAGAGCATTCCTCAGCAGCAGATGGATGCAATCCGAGAGCATCACACAAAGCAGATTCTTGGTAGCAGCCAGAGCCTGACCAGCCTGCAACCCGATGTTGTTCTGTATCGGAAGTTTTTTGAGCGCCGAGAGAACACTCTTGATCAGATGAAGCAGGTGCCGCTCGACCCAGTTCCTATGGCGCAAGTGTTCAAGGCGCACGACCTCACATTGGGCCAACTCGCAAAGGTCGCAGCAGCAGCTAGCGGCTACGACGCGGTGCTGCACCCTCAGATCAACCAGCAGCAAATCGTCAAGATGAACTCCCAACCGAACTCACTTACGGATATAGCCGAGTACCTGACACGCGTCACTGACGCTCAGTTTACCGTCTACCAAGAGAGCCGGGCTCTGATCGGGCTGCCCAAAGGACTCACGCAATGACCGAAACCACACAGCGGGATCAACTCCATCTGTTCGACTCGGACCTACAGGCGCTCGCACGACGCAACTACCAGGGCGGAATGCCAATCGAGTTACTGAGTGACGCCTATCTGTTCGAGGAACACGGATGTTATTTCCACACCGTGGATGGGCGATTTGCGAAGATTTGGCGCATCCAAGGCGCTGATGGAGCCATGCTTAACAACGATGAGCTGCATGGCGTATGCGGTGCGTTTGGTGAAGCACTTAACAAGTACCCATACGGCAGTTCGGGCCAGTTTATTCGGCATACTCATCGCGATATTCGCGGCCTCATGTCTACTTACGCCAACAACTTGGACGCGGACCTTGGCGAGTTCGAGACGGCCCTGGCCGACTCGATCATCAAACGCCAGTACAACGCGGCAATTGCCCCGAACGGCTTCTTCGCAAAACTCAGCTCCGGCGCACTGAACAAGATGCGTCAAGACGCTATGTCTGCGCTCGACAACGAAGAAAGTGATGACGTTCGAGCCAACGTATCGAATGCAATCCAGCGCGAAATCAATGAAGGACGCTACCCATTCGTTTCGAGCTACTACCTGATCTTCATGTGGGAACCACAGTACATGTTTGGCAAGTTTATTGACCAAACCTGGAAGGCGGCGCTCGCATCAGTAGGGTTGGCAGACGCTGATACCCTCGCGTTCGAGGCATATTCCAAGCACTGCGACCAGTTTGGCATTCTCTGCAATGGGATAGCCCAGACACTAGCTGCACAGGGTTTCAGCCCAGAGGAACTGAACGGCCAAGGTTTCGTGAACTGGCAGTATCAGTTATTGAACCCAGTGCGTTACTACAACATGGAACCTCCGGTATATCGCCCTGATATGCCCGTATATGAGTGCCTGAAAACTCCTGACATTACGCCAAGCCATCAGGCAATCAACTCTGCAACAGCGTTCTCACACGTCAGGACGAGCAGTAAGGGCTACACAATTCACGATGGCGGTCATGAATATTACATTCGAGCCACATCAGTGATCGGAAAGCCCGCCAAGTCTGCCCCCGGCATGCTGCAACGCGCAATGCGCGGCGTTGAGTGCGAGTCCCTAATCACACTCAATTGGTACGTCCCAACAAAAACGAAAGTAATGACTCGCCTTGCTGCGCGAGGGAAGCTAATTGCTTCCAAAAAAGGGATGCGTCTCGGCGACAAGCTTACGCTGCAACAACAAGAAGACGACCTCGATGCAGTGAAAGGGAAGGTTTCCAGCGAAAACGTTGTTGGCCGCGAACAGTTCTTTGATGCTTCCATCCACGTATGCCTGATGGGATTTGACAGCGAAAAACTTGAAGCCCAAACGGAGCAACTGGAATCCCTGCTTTGGCGAATCGGTTCCGCAGAAAAGCTGCGTGGCGATGCCACGGTGCGCAGCTCGTTCCCACTTAATTATGTCGAGAAAAGTCGGTCCCTACTCCGCCGCGATACGCCGCACCTGACTGAAAGTCTCTCGCATATGTGCCCTATCTTCATGGAATACCAGGGTGTCCCCGACCCTGGCTTGATCATGAACAACCGGCTAGGCCAGCCGATTTACCTTGATCTATTTGGCCGGCTTGTTGTAACCGCACACTCCCTGATCGTTGGCACCACCGGCAGCGGGAAATCGTTCGCTTTCAACAACATTCTGATGGGCACAAGGGTCAAATACCGTCCAAAGGTTTGGATCATCGACAAAGGCGACAGCTATGAATCGCTCTGTATTGTCCTGGGCGGCAACTATATCCGGCTTGCAACTGAGCCGTTCGTAGAGCGAGCAACAGGCCGGACGATCTACCCAATCTGCATCAATCCGTTCTACCTGAGCAAAGACGAAGACGGCAAAAACGAGGTCCCAAGCGCCGAAGACACCATGTTTATTGCTGACCTCCTTGTGATGGCAATGACAACAGGCAACGGTGACTCGAATGCAGCTGTGCATACCAAGTCCCGACCTTTGCTTTACACGGCTCTGTCAGAGTTTTTCAGCGAGTGGGTTGAAACTAATCCACACGACGAGCCAATCATGAGCAACTTCATGCCTAAGCTCGCCCAAACGAACTTTACTGACCTTTCAGGTCAAGACTTGGTTGAGCGCCTGACTCTGTTCTATGGCACTGGACCATACGCAGCTATCTTTGACGGCAAACTGCAAGTTGACTGGGACAACGACTTCACCGTCCTCGAAACTCAGCGGATGGCGAAGTCTGATGCACTCCCCATTGTTACTCTGGCCTTGTTCCGCCAGATCGACATGTACTGCAAGTTCAAACTCGATAAGGACAGAAAGAAACTAATCGCGGTGGACGAAGCCTGGGCAACGCTTTCGTCGCCCACAGCGGCTGCGGCACTAGCTGGTTTCTATCGTGAAATGCGTAAGTACAAAGCTGGCTGCTTGCTCATCAGTCAAACTGTCAAAGACTTCGTTCGCATTCTTAACGCAGAAGCGAAGGGTACTGGTGAGCAACAAGAAGGCATTCTGGAGAACACCAGCCATTACTTCTTCCTGGCTTGCTCGGAATCAGACTACAAACTAGCAAAGAGCGAACTTAGTTTTTCTGACGAGGAAATCGAACTGTGGCGTTCGCTAGCGTCATTGCCCCCGCTCTACTCAGAAGTGTTTTACAGGATGCGTACAGAGCAGGGGATTTATTACTCGGGCGTGTTCCGTCTCTTTGCTAGCTCTGTATCACTCTGGATTGCATCTTCTGCACCAGAGGACTACGTGCTACGCGAAAAGAAAACTCAAGAAATCATCCAGGCACAAGGCGTAGACGAAAGGATCGCCCGCCAACGCGCCATCGTCGAACTCGCAAACGAATACCCATACGGAGCCAGATTCCATGTCCAAGACGCTGCTTAAAGTCGTCCTTGCCTTTTCTGCTGCAATCGCCCTCGCGGGCTGTTCGTCTAAGTATGAGCCGAGAGAAAGCATCGTCGATGACGCCAAGGCGGCAGAGAAGGAAAAAATAGTTGCTCCACAGTCTGTGCTTGAGCGCCAAGCATACGAAAAAGGGGTACAGGACGTTCTCATTGATATGAAAGGGAAGATGAGAGCCCGCGACAGATTCACCTGGGAGCCACCAATCATTCAGTGCGGTGTAGAAGTCCCAGGACGAGTAGTCAACGGAATGATGGTCCCCACACACGAAGAATGCGTTCAGATCGCACCTGGACGCTGGATTGAAGAAGCGCCGACTTTTCTGCCGGCTCTAGGAGCAAACGATGAGTGACAAATCGAGCATGCTTGGAAACCTCGGAAAGCGACTTCGTGAGGGCGTATCCAGGATGAACCAAGAGGCCAAGGACAAAGCGGAAGGCCGAAGCCAGCCAAGCAATGATGGGCACCAGGACGATGCAATCGACGACGCCTTGGATGATGTGTTGGTGGCTGACGAGGCGATCAGCGACAAGGAACGGATCGTTCCAGGCCATGACGAACCGATTGACGATGCCTTCATCATCGAAGGTGAAGCACAGCAGCAAAAGCCAAAACCAAAAGGGCTCGATAAAAAGCAAAAGCTACTGGTTATCGCAGCGCTGGTGATGGGTGGAATCTACTGGACCCAAAGCCAAGAACCGTCCCCCCTCCCCACTGAGGTGGCAGAGACTGAACCCGCGCAAAGCGCGGAAAAAACACCTGATGTTGATGGTCCAGCCTTTGACCTAGGCATTACGAATACCGCCGAAACCCCCATCGAAACTGTCACAGAATCCAGCGAGCTTGAGACACAGGGATTCGATAGCGAAGATGGCGCCAAGGATGCTGCAAATGATCCGCTTGCGACCGACCTGCTGACTGCGGACCTGAACGAGCAACTGACAAGCATCGAGGACGAAAACAATGAAATCCTCGATCCCTTTACTGGGAAGGTTAAGCCTCAAGAGCAAGCAGCACCGCTGCAAGTTTCTGCCGAGCCGGCCAAGGAGCCAGCCAAAGCAGCGGAGGCAAAATCGGATGAGCAACTTGATTTAGCAATGATCGGCGGCTCAGGTGACAGCCCTTTCGACGAGGTAGATAGCAACTCCACCGAGTTGAGTGGCACGCAAATTCAAAATGCGGATAGTGGGACTGGCGAACTGAAAGATCAGGGCGCGAACGCTGACGTGGCAGGCCTCACTGCAAAAATTGCAGAGAAGGACGGTCGGATTAGCGAACTGGAAACTGAGGTGAGCAAGCTCAAGACTGATCTTGAGAAGGCTAAAGTAGACGTGGCCAAGCTGAATAAGAGCGAAACCCCATCGTCCAAAACCTCTACACGCCAGGCCGCAAAGCCGACACAAGCTCCGCAGCGCTCGCCCTCAACGCAACGAGTAGCCTCTGCTCCTAAAGCCATAGCTCGACCGCAGGTATGCGTTACAGCCGTGGCCCAGGCAGCACGAAACTGCACCACTTGCGTCCCGCACGCCTTCATCACCCCTGAATTCAACACATAAGTGCAACGCTCACCCCTGCATAAACTTCGTACGGCGTCTTCCAGCCCAGGCGTTTTCGCGGGCGTAAATTGATCTTCGTTACCACGCGACTGACCGCCTCGACGGTCAGCTTGCTGAAGTCGCCGCCCTTGGGAAAATACTGCCGGAGCAGGCCGTTGGTATTTTCATTAGTGCCTCGCTGCCAGGATGAATAGGGTTCTGCAAAAAAGACTTGGCACTGGCTCCGATGCGCAATGCGTTCATGCCCGGCAAACTCCTTCCCGTTATCCAGCGTCAGCGTGTGAACAGCATGCCCCTTGAGCAACAGATTGATCGCCCGCGTTACCTGCCGGCGCGTCCTGCGCTTGACCGGATAGGCGCTCAGGTAGCCGCTTTTACGATCAACCAGCGTGACCAGATTGCCGCCTACGCCATGCACCGTGTCACCCTCCCAATCACCTAGACGCTCGCGGGCTTCGACCTCAGCAGGGCGCTCGGTTATCGATACGCGATTACGCAACTGTCCGCGCCGGTCGTGGCTTCCGTAGCGTTTTCGGTACAGCTTCCTGCGGTGCCGCAAATACTTGTATAACTCGCCACCTGCGTGTTTGTCGGTGGCGATAAACCGATAAATCCACTCGTGACTGACCGCGCGCTCCGGCTGCTCTTGCTTCAGGCGCTGAGCAATCTGCTCCGGGCTCATACCGTGTTTTAGCCAGAGCGGCAGATAATGGCTGAACCACGTTAATGGCTTGCAGTGCTTGCGCGCCTGCGCTCGACGGGCATCACTTTCATGGGTCGCAGCAACCGCTTTGTAGGTCTTCTGGGAGCTGTTGCGGCGAACCTCACGACTTATCGTCGAGGGATGTACGCCAACCTGTTTCGCGATGCTTGCCTGGCTTTTTCCGGCGCTCAGACCGGCCTCAATCTGGTAACGTTGGCCCTGAGTTAGCTGCCGGTAATGCGTAGTCATCTGCGCTTGAATCCTTCGGTGTGAGAGCCTGGATTCTACCGGTGGCTGACTCTCTGCCTATCGTTTCAAACGTTGCACTTATTCTATGAATTCAGGACCCACAAAGGTGTTGAAGACATGGTGGGCCAGGGTGATTTCCTAGAGGGGCTTCGCGTTAGCATCGTTGGGGACAGACTTGATCTACAGAACGCCAAAGGCGAAGTAGTTCATAAGTTCTGGAGTTCACCCAATGGCTGTGCCGCAGGTTAAACAGACACTCAAAATCCAGCCAACGGAGAAAGACAATCTCCAGCTCCAACAGTGTCTGGCGGCAATTAACAAAGAACGATTCAGTAATAAGTTGACGGTCAATGCGCGCTGGGACTATCCCAGCGCGGTTGAACCTCGCGATCCGGCAGAAGAATTAAAGTTGCTCCCGGAGGACGAACAAGAACGCATAGCACAAGCGATTCAGGCTTATGCAGAGCGTGATTGGAGTGCCGCGAAGAAATTACTAACCCCTTTCTGTCATTACGAGCTGAGGCACATAAACAGCCTCTACATCAGCACATTACGCCACCTGAAAGAGCCTATTTGGTTCAGCACTTCCCAGGCAATCTGGCATAACGACCCAGAATCAATAGCCCCAGCGGTTGCCAGCATCGAAATAAAAAACGATGTTGAGGAAATACTTGTATCCCCTGCTCTATCGAGTATTGGATACAAAGCGCCTCGCTATGTACTTAGTTACGTGTTATTCCATGAAGGACTTCATAAAATTCTTGGAACGAAGAACTATAACCCCCACCCTCCCCTATTCCGTAGGCTAGAAGCAACTGCGTATCGCCGGGATTGCGCTGTAGCGTGGCTACGTAAACATCGGTTTTCGACAATAGAGGACCTGAGTTGATTCGCCTCTTTGCTGCATTACTATTTCTATTCTCGGTCCAAGTTGGGGCTAGCCCATACGATCCGCTAATAGATTCTGCCGCCCGCCGTCACGGGATCGATCCAATCGTAATGAGAGCAATTGTACAAAAGGAGACTGGCAAGACTCCCTGGACATTTAACTGCGATGGCGAAGGTTTCTACTTTAACCAGAAGAACCAAGCTGTTTGGGCTCTATGGCAAATTAGTAAGAACCCATGGATGGTGAAGATAGTTCCAGCAAAAGGTGAAACTGTAAGGCAGTTTTTCCATACATCAGGAGCTGCAAAGGCATTCCTATCAAGCTATCTGCAATCGCAGATAAATGTAGGGGCAAGACCCGTGACCCTACGTCACGATGACAAGAAAACTGTAAATCGTGGTGAAGCCAGAATCAGGCAGCTATGGGTTGTAAATACTGACATTGGTATTGCACAAGTAAACTACAGATTTCATGGTGTTAGCAGAGCAAGAGTACAGCAGTGGTTTGAACCATCATACAACTTGGACTATGCAGCATCGTTGGTCGCAAAACATAAACAGCAGGGAAAATCAGACCTACAGGCAGCCGGCGACTATCACTCGAAAACACCTGGAGTCCGATCAGTTTATATGAAAGCGCTATTGCCAATTTACCAAAGAGAGAAAGCCCGTGCGATTACTACTCTTGCTACTAACTAGCGCATTGATCTTTTCTCAGCCTGTATTAGCGTCAGAAGCCGAGGAAATTAGCCCAGCGGAACAGCTCAAATCAGGGTTGATTGCATTGCGTAGCGGCGATAAAGGGAAGGCATGGGAATTATTGTTCCCCCTTGCTCAAGCTGGTGATGTTCAATCGATGTACTACCTTGGCGAAATGATGCTCAGATCACCTGAGTACGGCGACAATCTTGAACGAGCCTTTAAGTTCTTCAAAGTCGCAGCTTCCAAAGGTCACGATGGCGCCAAAGCAATGCTGCCGCGTGTCAAGTCAATGATCGAGCAAAAAGTGAATGGCGGCATCCCAACTATCGGTGGAGCCAATGGCATTCCAAGCAAGCAGGACATTGACGCTGTAAATATGAAGCTTGCGCAGTATAAAGCTGAGGTTCTCCGTTTTACGGATAATATGGTTGAAACCCCAGACATTCCTAGAATTGATGTATTAGTTTTTATAGACAAAACTGATTCTACAGCTGAACGCCTGTACACAATGACTGAATCCCTACAAAGTAAGTTTGGCAGCAAGATTCGTACAAAGTTTTTTGTAGTTATAAAACCAGCAGAATGGAAGACAGACTCCCCGCCTACAGGTGGTACTTCATTGCCTCCGGTTGGTTTTACCCCAGATTTCAAAGGAAGTCTTGCTGCTCAACATGGAGTTAAAAAGCTTCCATCAGTAGTAGTGCTTCCTCCCAACGGGCAACCGCGAGTAGTGGACGACCTTTCTTCTCTTTCGAACCTAATCACAAGTTTGCTTTAAGCGAGGCTTACAATGAACTCTAAGCTTAAAATTGGTATTGCATTTATTGCTGGCGGCATAATTTTTAATGCTCCATTTGCCGTATCCAACAGCACCTCAACAGAAGAAGTCCTCGCCAAGGCTATGGCTGGCGCCATGAAAACTGTGGCTGACTATCAGCTTGAGCGCGAAAGTGCAGAGTTGGAAAAACTGCCGAACATTATGGATTGCCAAAATATGCAGTGGATGAAGAACTGCACAGAAATCAATAAGCAGGCTAAGAAGAACCCAAACGCGCCGATAAGGGTAACTAACCCTGCTGGATTGGAATTTAATTTTGTGCCAGGAACACCTTCCGCAGTAATGCGCCTACAGCTTGAGCAAACCCCGGAAGCTGCCATGGCAGCAGTCAAATACATGGACTCAACCTGGGGGGAATACAAAAAATCAGCGGGCCTATATCAGGCCGCTATGTGGGACGCAGGACCATTAGACAACATCATCGGACTGGATAAGGCCAAGCAACAATTCGATGCACCGAAACCTATAAACACCCAATCATTAGCTGTATCAGTTTTCGTGCATAGCATGTGCGGAGCATGCGAAGTTCAGCTTACCACCATGGCTAAGCTACAAGAGCGTTATCCGACTCTTAAAATTTCGGTATTCCAATTTGACGATAACCCAACTGGATTTAAGGCAAAAGTTACTGATCGCGGCCTGAAAGGACGAATTCTGAATGCACTTGAAGCACGCAATGCTCTCAAGGCCGGGGTGGATAAGTGGCCGACCACATGGATTGACAATATGCCTCTGAAACAACGTGAACCGCTTGCAGGCGTAAGGAGCATTGTCCAGCTCGAAGAACGTCTGCAAGGCATCAGCCACAGCATCACAGCCAAGAAGTGAGAGCACGCCAAATGAAACTGAATCAATTCGCGACTGCAAGCACCCTGGCGTTAGCACTCACCCTGCTTGGTGCTGTACCGGCTCATGCTCTCGGCGGCGGCTCGAACGTCTCGACAACGACACAAACTAAAATCGAAGACCCCTACGCCGATGACCAGTCCAATTCGCCTTGGACAATGAGCATGGAGAACGTAACCACCTATGGGGGTAGAGAAACCCGTGGCGATTCCACTCTAGTGGATAGCCAAGCCTACAAAGGCTTTGGGTCCTACACTCCATACTTCCCCGACAGGACAACAGCTCTTAGCGGATATGGCTCCAGTCAGGTAGGTATTGGCTGTGACGGCATCAACCTAGGCGGAGTCATCGACGGGCAGCTAGCCCAGTATCAACAGATGGTGGAAGGCTTCATCCAGAACGCCCCGACCCTGGCCATCATGTATCTTGCCTACTCTCAGCCAACGGTGAAGGCTGTAATCGACGAGCTTAACAACGTAGGGCAGTTCGGCCTAGACCTGACCAACATGAGCTGTTCCGGTGTCCGCGCCATTGCGGACAAATCGGCTGAGGATAAGGCACAAGCCATGGCGGAGGCGCGCTGTACTGCTGAGGCCGGCTTCAAAGACCCTGAGTGCATGGCCGATGACGGGTTGCTCTCGAACGTATCGAAGGTGATGAAGGATACCAAGCAAACCGTAACGGAGCGCAGCAGCCATTACCTCGGAAAAGTAAGCAGTGCCACTGGTGGGCTGGTGCAGATCAATGCCGGCGTGAACGGGAACAACTCCAACTCAAATGGCTCGTCTGGTAGCAACTCCGGGAGCAATTCGACCTCGAATGGTGTACGGCTCCAAGCCTGCAACAATATCGAGAGCGAAGGCCTCCGAACCATGATTCTGGCCGCGAGCGGCATCCCTTGCGACGACATTAAAAACTACGGCCCATTGCTGCCGGACTACCAGATAACCGACAACGGTGAAAGCGGCGTTATTCCCCGCACCCTTACTCTACGAAAGCTCGCTGCCGACCTCGTAGTGAAGTACGAAGGTTGGACGAATGACGTATTGGGTGCCGAGGAAGCAGACTTCATCAACACAGAAGGCTTCAAAGCCATCTACAACCGCAGCAGTGTGGCCATTACAGTGAGTCAACACAGGAAGATCAAATACCTGATGAAATCCAACCCAGCTCAAGGGTTGGCCATGATTAGGAATCTGTCTCAGTTGATTGCCCTGAAAGACTTGACGTTTATAGTCAACAATCTTGAAGTAGCCGTACTGACCGGCATTCAAAACCAACCTGATGACGAAGTAATATCCGATCTACGTAAACGTCAGTATGTCCACGCGACTAACAGCCTCAAGGCCGAGCTTTCAAACCTGACAAACGAAATTGATCTTGACCTAAAGCGCAACCAGATCATCAAATAGTCGAGTAGATTAGATGGAAAAGGATTTTATTGAGTGGATGTACCTCAAGTTCCTCGTAGGGAACTTTGAGGGTATGTACCAACATTATTTCGTAACCATGGCTTACCTCGCACCGCTGTTCAGGCAGGCGGCTGTTGGAATTCTTTATTCTCTTGGGCTTGCATGGGCCGCCCTGTGCTTTTTCAAGGCGCCAGTTGATAGACTACAGGCTGGCATTGGCGTTTTAGCGATGGTTTTCTTGAGTGGTTATTTAATAAGTCCGACTACAAATACTACGAATTTAGGGAGTGCATCGGGCACTGAGCTGTCTATTGGCGGCTACTACTCATTCGTATTGGCCGGATCAATTACAGCGCATTTTGATAATGTCGTTAGTGCGGCCTGGAAAGCAACCATCGTCGAGGCAGCTGGCGGTGGCGGCGGGCCAAATAAAGAAGCTCTATCCATAGCCTACAACGACAAAGCCACAGAGTTCGCGGATAAATTCCTTAAAGGTGAGGGCAAACAAGCAGTCAAAGACTTTCACCAACTTTGCGGATCGCCAGCTTTAACTTCGGCAACCTCTAGGAAGCAGTTGAATTCGCTTCGAAGCATCGGGATTGGCGCTAACACTCTAGGCATGGACCCGAGCGAGCCGCTTACAATTGCTGAGTACCTCGATGCTTCTGACGACAAAGACAGTTTTTGGACGAAGATGGATTCCTTTGGTAGCGAGTACCTTGGAATAACATCGGTTCACAATTCAACTCAGAATGAGATTAGGCACTTTGACCGGCGACGTGGCGAAGCACTTGACTACATCAAGAATCTACCTGCTGCAAATAGTAAAATTGATGGGACCAGGGGCTACCGTATTCCAACATCAGAACACTACAAAACTATTTTCTCATCAAATGATGCTAGCGACGACACGTCAAATAACGCGTTAAAAACCATATCCAACTCACCTGCTGAGTTCCAAACAATGCTGCCAAATGGCGCAGTCAAGGTAACGCCAAACTCCGAGGAAGACTACGTTTTCTACCCCAAGAACTGCTACGACCTTTATCTAGTTGCCAACGAAACCATGCGCAGCCTACGGATCGGTGCGCAAGGAGTAAAAGGCTACGAAAAACTTAACGTTGCTGGCACTTACAATGCCGCAACGGCAGCCAATAAAGTTCGTGAAGGCATCAATAATGACATGAACAAGGAAATGAGTGAGCTGGGCATTGATAAGCATGTAGGTGAAACTGCTACTGAGGCACTAGCCGATACTGTTATGGGAGCGGGTGGCAGCCTGGGTAACGCGTATGCAAAGTGGATGCTGGAGTATAAGATTCCTACTGTAATTTCCAGCATGGCAATGATTGTGGCCCTGCTTATTATCACGTTCCCGGTCTTTGCAATTATCTCAGTGATATTTGGGCACAAACCTTTAGTCTCCTACCTCAAGTTGATGGCCTTCCCCTTTCTGGTTGTGTTCATAAACAATCTTCTCCTTTTGCTGTCGGCTAATCTGATCACATACAGTAAGTTGTATGAGCTTCAATCGGAAACATTTGCTCTGGGCGGAGTTGATGTACCTTCCATGATGAGTCTTATGAACTCGGAAGCAATTATCTACTCCGTAATAACAATATGTGAAGTGGCTATTGTGAAATTCATACTTTGGGATGACGTTCGTGCAGTCACATCCTTCAACCCAGGCCAAGCAAGTACGGCTGCTGTAGCCAGGGGTGCCGGCATGGTCGGTTCTGCCATTTCTCTCTTGGGGGGCGCCTTCGGACGCGCCGCAAAAATAGCGGCGGCAAGCAAGTCAGGTGCAGCCACATCGGCTCTTAACCAGACTATTGCCGGCATAAGCAAACAGGTCACACACATTGCCAACTCTGGAAACCGCTCGCAAAATCGTTCGTCCGGCTTGAACGGTGGAAGCAGCGGCCAAGGTCGCGGTGCTCAAGATGGTGTGGGCAGAGGGGTAAATCCGGGTGGAGGTCAAGGTGGCGGTAACTCCCTTAACCCACCTACCAAACCAACTGATTAACCATTCTATGTTTAAGGCCCTTCGGGGCCTTTTTTATTGATTCCACAGGATCAGTCGTTATAAATATGGAAAAGGAGGAACCCATGAAAAAAATCAAATTCGCCACTCTGGTCATTGCGGTAGCTTTAGTAGCCACCGGATGCCGCGAAGACAGCCCTATGAACGAGGCCGGCTTGACCGAGAAAACCTACCGCCCCTCTCGCGTGAAAGTCGCTGCTATGACATTCCCAGGCGGAACCCAAACCGTTTTCAAAGCCTACGGCAACTACAAAGATAAGAAACTGCCCGAACCCTACAAGCAACCTGACGCATGGGTCGTCTACATGGCCGCTCCGGGTTGGACGGATGGGGGCACGCCGATTGTTGACCGCCTCGCTACTGATGCAGTGGCCGTGTCGCGGGTGAAGAAATTCATTCAAGACAACCAACTGGGTGACAAGGTAAAAGTTGCTTGGCTCCAGTATGACGAGAACCCTAATCCATTGTACGTTGAAAGCCTTGAAAAAGTTCCAGACAACTTTATCCCGCTGTTCCTCAAACCACACGGGCCGCACGGTGTCGATTTCTACATTTATTCGCCAGCAGTGCGCTATGGCTCAAGCAATAAGTCTATGCGCTATGACCAGTGGCTAAAGCCATACCTACCGTTTGCCAAGCAAGCAGCCGGGGACTATGTTGGAGCCAATGAATTCCAGGTCAGCCGGGGTTTTAACGACCCGGATGGCAAATACTGGGATAGCTGGGCACGTCATTGGTTCATCGTGAACCCACAGGGCGACGTGGTAGATGCCTACTTCTCCAACCTAGGCAATTACTTTGTTGAAGGGGCTGACAAACCGATCAACAGCTTGATTCACCACCTCAATCTCGACTCGGAAAGTCTCATTATCCCAAGGATTATATCTACGAACTATGAGTCAATCTATACGAAACCTTACTGGGACAAGGCTGATGCCGAACTTCGCGGTCAGCTCGGTTTGAGCCAGTAGCGATGATCACATTCAGTTATTGCCTCGACGCAGCAGGCAACCTAATCAGACTCGAACTCGGCCAGCACCAGGACGCCCTAATCCCCGGCGCGGCAGAACTCACTACTGCGGCTTCGGAATTGAGACATTCCTTGCCCTGGACGAAAACGGTGGCTGATGCAGTCAACGATATACGGTTTGTCCCGCGACCGCATGTCGTTGGCACGGATGCTTTGAAGGTACATGAATCACGAAATATTCCGCAATCGCCTTACGTCTTTGTGCCGCGATCCATTGACTACGCCGCTGACGATCAAGTCATGGACATGATTGGGCTCTTTGACGAATTACCCGCTGAAAGTGAGGGGCGCCAACATATACTGATCGCATTGAGCACAGTGGGGGTTCAGCAAATCCCATACATAGCCAAGTTCGTCCCTCAGCTTCACACCGGCACGACTGGCGGCGCTATTTCGCAATACCTGCGACCAGGATGGATTTCGTACTCGAAGGTCTACCGGAAGGTGACACTAGCATGAGCATCGGATGCGACCCCATGGATAACGATCTGTTCTATGTGCCAGAAGAAGGATTCTGGGCGGGTATCGACAAGCTGTCATTTGAGGCTGCACGTATCGAAGCAGAATGGCCTGAGCCATCTAACCCGTTCATTCGCCGCATGGCGTCTGAACTCAAATCAAGCCGTGGCTTCCACAACGTAAATCTCGACGACTTCATTCAGATGGTCGGCTGGCTCGTTACAGATGGTTCTGATCTGGTTTACAGGTTCATTCTTGTACCCATGGGACCGACAGGTACGAAGTTCTCAGTCAGGCTCATAGAGGCCAATAATTCATTACCCCCTCTACGCTCTGACAACATCTGCTCAATTCGTATTGCCACAAGCTGGATGGCCGAGCGCTACGATCATTTTGAGCTGTCTTGCAGTGTCGGCGGGAGCTACTGGGTCCATAAACGATGATTACCTTTGATAGCGCCACAGACCTTGCTCACTCTTTGATCCAGGCTGCGAAAGCAAATCGAGCGCGGCTGACATTCAATGTCGATCCAGCCGCCCTCTCTGCTCGCCTCGCTGTAACGTCTAAATCAACCGTACCGATGCTGATTGGCCACGGTGATAGAGCGGCCTTGGGTGCTTTGATCCATTCCTACCACCAGTGGGGGGACACCATTAGAATCAACATCATCCATTCAGATGGACTTGCCAGCTACTGGATCGAAGATTAGATAATTGACTGCTGGACTACCGGCGTTCGGACTAGCCCGAACGCCGGCTTTCCATTCAAAGTCCAACTTGATGCAATGACAGTGGATCGACGGCCAGGGTCATTGAGCTATCACCAACCCCTTCTACCGATTGCACACGCTCGACCTCGATGGGTTGCTTCTGCTGCTCAGAACTAGCTACCTCGGCTTGCAGAACAGCAATGCCATCTTTGGCAACAGCAGCCACAGATTCATCATCGAGCGTGCCCTTCCAGTAAACCTGCTCCAGAAGCTGCCTGTTCCCTTCTACCAGTTGAACGTAGTGGTTCATCAGGTTGACGCTAACCAGGACACGCGAGCCATAGGGCAGCTCCCTGTAGAAGTCCCAGAACATTGGGCAAGCATCTTTATCAACCTTGATCGCGATCTTCCGACCCTTTGCTTCTCCTACCTCGGGGTGAGGCAGGAATAGAGCAAGGTTGGGCTTATAGGTCGGCATCAATGCTTCGCACAACCGCAGGAGTAGCTTGTTCACAAACAGCTTTGGATAGGTTTCGTAGAACGCTATCAGTGCATCATGCTGGCCTTCAAACAGCTCAGCTTTGATCTGGAAGACCTTGCTCATTGTTCGATCATCGGCATGATTTGGGTTTTGGCGTAACGGAAGAAGCCGCGAACAATGCTCAGCTCAGGGGTCTTGGCCTGATACACAGGGCAATGAATGTACTGCTTGAACACATCCATTCCCAATACCGATGCACCGCCACCAGCCAGAATGATGCCGGCCAGGAAATCGGTAGAACCCCAGACTTTCTCGATACAGCGGGGCAACACATCCTTGGCGAATTCGTTTCGTGCAGGCGAGCTGATCGCCTTCATGTCGAGCTTTTGCCCGCGCCAGGGAATGAAGCCATCGCGGAGCCACTGGTCTATGGAGTATTCAGTAGTCTGCTTGTCGAGGCTGAATTCTTTCGGGATCAGCGCTGTCTTCTTACCTTCGGCTACCAGAGATTCCGGCTTTGTCTTCAAGGCAGTGAAGATTGCCTTGTGAATATCCGAAACCCCTTTCGACTCCCCGTGGCGCTTATCAGAGACGCGGCCATTGTTGAACTGGCCAACGTCAGTTGTCCCCTGGCCAATATCGATGATGCCCCACTTACCCTTGAGGACCAGATCAAGCGGGATGCGCTCACCAACTTCGCTCTCTAGTTGGTCGTCAAACCAAGGCCCTGCCCACTGAGGAACGACCTTCACACCCTTTACCTGGAAGCCTTCGCCCTTAGCCCAGCGTCGGATATTTTCCTCGAAATTCTTGACCTCCTTTTCGTAGAACTCAGTCGGAAGACCAGTAACGATGACTGGATTCTTGATACCGCTGTCATGCAGCACCTTGAGCAACAGGATGTGGATTGTGTTTGACGAATAGAAGGACGAATCGGTGCTACGTGATGGAGCGCCTTCGTCTCGGCAGCTTTCCCCCACCAAGTAACTCTTACCGTCCTTGGTAGTGAATCCTTCCTTCGCAACGCCGAGGCCAAGCCCGCTGGTGTCTTTATAAGGAGTGACGAGCGAAGGGAAACTACCTTGCTTGCCATTGCCAGCAATATAGGAGGTGGTTCCGTTGCCCAGATCGATAGCAATCAGGGACTGTTCAGTCGTGGTGTTGGTCATGGTTTCCCCTTCATCGTGGAAGTAGTGCTTGCAGCTGCGCCCGCATTTCGGTCCAGGGCTGCATAGCGGCTACCAGTTTTTCTTGAGCTTCAAATACATCGTTGATCGATCTTCCTAGGTAGCAGGCCTTGATCACATCCTTGGTAATCCACTCAGTCTCTGCCCTAGGCCGGAGTGCTTGTAATGCCTCCTGAACCTCAGCCTTATCAGGGTCACGGCCAAGCTCGCGCCTGAGCTTTTGTCCAATCCGTTTTTTCTTCAATGCCTTCTTGAAGTCCTGAATCAGGTTGTAGCGACGGCGGCGAGTGGCTGGATTGAGGCTTGTGACGACCTTGAGTGCGGGGTTCGCCGGCCCCAGAAGGTCAAAATCATCGATGCTGTATGTACAACGAATTGAGCGGTATCTCACCGGCCCCATGGTCGCGTTGAACTCGAACATGGCTTCATCTAGCTCAGCCGTAAGCGATTGGAATCTGTCGAATGCTGCTTCCAGAGCTGGGCGGCATTTAGTCCCGTAGGCATGCAGAAGCTCGAACCACCGAGGTAGGACTGGGCCACTTGCCGTTCCAGGTTCAAGGTCAACGCCGAAGGCACGAAGCGCTGCGACCCGATCATTGAATTTATTGAAGGACTGGAATGCAACAGCGTGAGCCTTCGCCTCGGCTGCATTGCAGTGGGGAGTTAGCGCTTTGACCACATCTGCCAAGCTGGCTTTGGAAAGGTCTATCCGCATGGAGTCTGTACGAAGCGCGACCCCGAGCACCCCATATCGCTTAGGCGACGTGTGTATGTCGTACACGATCCTGTAGGTGTTATCTGCTTTCTTTCGAGGGAACAGTGAAACCATCGGCTCGATCTGAATGAATGCGAAGGCTGCGTTCTCATCCAAACGAGATACCCAGTCGATTGCCTGACGCCTCGACACGATGAGGCGGTTACGGGCTGCATCGAGCTGGGCCAGATACGCTTCTTTCTCGAAGGCGTTCTGAGTGGGTTGTTGAGTCAT